>CAYVDY010000583.1:0-4492 GCA_964450255.1 uncultured Candidatus Solibacter sp.
CTGAGCCCGCAACAATCCGCGACCGATGCTCGCTTCACGCATCGTTCCGGCCCGTTCGACGTAGCGGCAGGATAGGGGTGACGAGATGGGCGGGATGAGAAATGGATCAGCGGGATGACATGTTGGCGGGTGTGAGATCGCCATTGTTACCAGCGCCGGCCTGACGAAGTTGCTCGCGCGCAACGGAAACTCGGCATCAGCGAGTCCTCACTGACGATGGAGCTTTGCCTGTTCGCGCTCGTGGGCCTCGCAGTGCATGCCTCGGCCGTCGAGAATTGGCCGGAAGCAGAGGTTGCAGGAACCGCACTCGGACTTCGCGGTGTCGCCCCGCTTCCAGCGCGCGACAAGCCCCGGTTCTCTGACTAAGGGACGGCTCAGCGAAACGAAATCGGCCACCCCCTCATCAACCAATTTCTGCGCCACCGAGTAAGATCGGATGCCACCCACCAGGATCAGCGGCGTGTTGGCGATTTCCTTGTATCGCTTCGCCGCATCACGATAGAACACCTCTTGCTCTTCGCTCGGCAAGCGACCCTGACGCACCGGCTTGAATTGACTCGCGCCATCAGCCGTCCCACCGCTCAATTCAAAAGCGTCGATACCAGCCTCTTCGAGCAAGCGAACGATCTGAAGCATGTCTTCAATAGTCAGCCCTCCGTCGATGAAGTCCTGGGAATTCATCTTGATCAGGACGGGAAAGTCGTCTCCGAGAATCGTCTTGATCTGTCCGAGGATCTCCAAGACGATGCGCGTGCGGTGTTCCACGCTGCCGCCAAAGTCATCCTGCCGTCTGTTGTAATAGGGAGACAGGAATTGCGAGATAAGATAGCCGTGTGCCGCATGGAGCTGCACGCCATCAAAACCTGCGGCCTTCGCCCTGACGGCGGCCGCGGCGAATGCCGCGACCGTCTGCCGAATCTCGGCCGGTGTCATTTCTTTGCAGCTTGCCCCGTCATCTTGTGGCAGACTAGAGGGCCCCAGCGCCGCCGTCTTCGTGAGCGGCGTGGCAGCCTGAAGTCCCGCATGGGCCAACTGCACAACGATCGTGCTGCCCCCATCATGAGCCGCCCTTGCCATTTGCGCGAGACCGGAGATGAGCTTGTCTTCGTGAATCCCAAGTTGCCACGGCCCCGCCTGACCTTCGGAGCTCACAAATGCATGGCTGGAAACAATCAGCCCCACTTCTCCCCTGGCCAACTCCGCGATCACCTCCACGAGCTCCGGCGTGCAAGCACCGTCCTCGCTCGCCATGCCTTCCCACGTCGCTGAACGCACAAAGCGATTCTTGATTCTCAAAGATCCGATGGAACTCGGTTCAAACAGCTTTGTCGGCATAGGAAATTCCCTTAGTCTACAACTGGGAAGTCGCTCAGTGCTGCGGCAACTTGATTTCAATGCCATAGTTGGGTGCAACGGCCAACAGCTTTTCGATCTCGGCCTTTGATGGCGGAGGTGCCTGCTGGCCGAACTCAACCGGCTGGCCAACCTCCATGAACATCTTTTCCAGGCCCGCAGGAGCCACGGAAATAATCATGCGGGCCGGTTTGTCCAGGCAGTTTTTGAAGCTGTGCAGGCTCCCGACCGGCATATTGGCAAAGGTGCCCGCCTTCGCGACGATCTGCTGGTCGCCAACCTGGAACGTAATCTCGCCTTCCAGGACATAAAACGACTCTTCTTCCCGGCTGTGCATGTGGGGAGGAGGACCACCGCCCGGGGATACGACGGCTTCGAACATCGCGTATCGCCCGTCCGTTTCCTCACCCGTTGCGAGGAAGCGGTAGACATCGCCGACGACAGCAAAAGCCTTGCCCTCGCCTGGCTCACGAACCGTGGGTGGATGTGTCATCTTGGTCATGTGTGGTTATAGACGGCTGTCAAGTTTACGGCGGGAGAAGCCGACCTCACCGCTCGTTAACGGCGGCCGTGTCTACCGCTTCGCGAAAGGTGGAGTTGTCGCCCGTGTCGATGTGCAGACGGGGCGACCTCGCACCCAAGCAAAATGCATTGGTGTCGCAGGCAGGTGCGGCTATAATCCTCTCGATTCATCACCCCACAGCCTGGAGAGTACACCGTGATCAGCCGTTTCTCGTGCCTCACTGCATTCGCGTGCCTGGGAATCTTCACCGCCCCTGCAACTTTCACCGCGGTTGCCCAAGAATCGAGTCCGTCGCTGATCGCATCCGCAGCGCCAGACTGGCCGCAATGGCGAGGTCCGCGCCGGGACGGAATCTCCGCGGAGACCGGGCTGCTGCCATCGTGGCCCGCAGAGGGCCCAAAACTGGCGTGGAGCGTCTCCGGTATCGGCCGAGGCTACTCGTCCCCGATCGTGGTGGGGAACCGGGTCTACATCACGGGCGACCAAGATAAGGATTTGGCGATCAGTGTTTTCACGCTGGACGGTAAACCCGATTGGAAAACCACGAACGGCGCCAGCTGGGAGAACTCGTATCCCGGCGCACGGTCATCGTGCACTTACGATGACGGCAAGCTGTATCACCTGAATGCGCATGGGCGCCTGGTTTGTCTGGACGCCGCGACAGGCAGCGAAGTGTGGGCCGTGAATGTGCTGGAGCAATACGCAGCCAAGAACATCATGTGGGGCATCAGTGAATCGGTCGTGGTTCATGGGGATCGCGTATTCTGCACGCCGGCAGGGGCCAAGGGCCTGATGGTGGCTCACGATAAGCGAACCGGCTCGCCGCTTTGGGCCACTCCGGCGCTGGATGGCGAACAGCCCTCGTATTCCTCACCGATCCTCATCAACGATGGCCAACGAAAGCTGCTGGTTAACGGAGGTGCAAAGTACGTATTCGCCGTGGATGCGGAAAGCGGCGCACTAGTCTGGCACCTGCCGCAGGTAGATCCGAACAATACGATCAACACGACTCCAGTTCTTTGCGGCGAGCGGCTATTGTGCACCAATTCCAGCCGCGGTTTCGGCGCTGCATTTGGCCTTCAGCTTGGCGACGACTCTGCGTCACGAGCATGGACCACGGAGCTCTCGATCAGTCACGGCGGGACGATCTGTGTCGATGGCCAACTGTGCGGAGCAAGTAGTCGCGGCGCAGCGCGTGGCTGGGTAACCATCGATGTGGCGACTGGCAAACCGACGGCGGTGAGTGACGCACCTGGTGGTTCGCTGATTTTCGCCGAGGGACGCTACTACTGCCTGAGCGCGACGGGCATCATGACCCTGCAAGAACTGACGAACACAGGATTTCGAACGGCAGGTTCATTCCAACTGGCCGAGGGCAAAGACGTCTGGGCCCATCCCGTGCTTTGCCAGGGCAGGTTGTTCCTCCGGAATCACGACACGTTGTACTGTTACGATGTCAGAAAATAGTCGGCGACTTCGCCGCACTCCCAAGGCGCGCCGCAGAGCGATGCCCTTTGGAGTGCGAGGACTGGTCATCGCTTTCTTTGGGCCCCGCCCCCACGACTGACGATCGGCCCTGCGTTCGGCCTGTTGAGGAGGGGCTTCCTCGTCGACAGGCTTTCTCTTCTGCTCTCCTCTCTGCGCAGCCCGGGTACCCGGCGCGAAGAAAAAGAAAGCGGTGACAAGTCTCCGCACTCCAAAGGCGCCGTTACTCCATTTCCGGGTCCTGCAATTGGCACCAGGCCTCTTCGGCTTCTGCCAGCTGGCCACTGATCTCGACCACTTCGTTGTGCAGCGCGATGGCCTTGGCCGGATCGGTCTCGGTCAGCAATTGCTGTTGCAGATCGCGCATCTGAGTATCCAGTCGGGCGATCGTCCGTTCGAGATTCTGACGTTCCTTGCGCCGTGCCTTTTCCGAATTACGAGTCCCTTTCGCCGCGTCACCGTCTATTTTTCCGGCTGATTTGCTGTCTGATTTGCCGGGCGACTTGCCATCCGCTTTGCCGGCCGGTTCCGCTCGTTTGGCTTTGCGCGAGGCCACCTCGCGTTCACCTTCTTCGATTTCGCGATTCACGGCGTAAAGATAAGCTTCGTAATCGCCGAGGTAATTGGTGACATGCCCATCGCGCACTTCGACCACGCAGGTGGCCACGCGCCGCATGAAGTGCCGGTCGTGGCTGGTGAACACGACCGTGCCTTGATACTCGTTCAGCGCTTCGGCCAGTCCGTCGATCGTATCCACATCCAGATGGTTGCCCGGTTCGTCGAGCACCAGCACGTTGTATTGACTGAGCAGCAGGCCGGTGAGGCAGAGTCGTGCGCGTTCACCGCCGGACAACACGGAGATGCGCTTCTTGATCGCCTCACCACCGAAGAGCATTGCACCGGCCATGTCGAGGATCTGCTGTGCTTTGGTCCCTGGTGCGGCCTGCAATTCCAGATAGTCCAGCACCGTCTTCTGCGCCGGCAGGCTAGTGTAGACGTGCTGCGCATAGACGCCGATCTGACAGCCGTAGCCCCAGCGAACGTCGCCCGCCAGCGGCTTGAGTGAGTCGACAACCGTCCGCAGGAAGGTCGTCTTCCCTTGACCGTTATCTCCGACCACCACCGCGCGCG
>CAYVDY010000584.1:0-4482 GCA_964450255.1 uncultured Candidatus Solibacter sp.
CCGCATCCACAAGCTCCAACGCGAGGTCGATAAGGCCCGCCGAGCCTGGAAACGCTACCAGAAAATCTCTCCCCAGAAGCAATCAATCCTGCAACTAACCGAAAACAGGTCAGTTATCAAGGTGCAGAAAAAGCTTACTTTAGCCGCCGGAGCCGGAGCCAGTGCGGGAGCCAGTGCCCCAGCCGTAACCGTTACTTCCGCCGCCCGCCCCCTCGCCCCTCGCCTCGGCACCGCCAGACCGGCCTGCGAACCAGGCGATGCTCGAAACCCCGCCCTTTGCGGTTCAGCTCGGCCTGCTTCAGTCCTGGACGCCTGGCGGTCGCCGCCCCTCGTCACGCCGGATCACTCCAGCGAAACAGCCACTTGCAGGAGGCGGGCAACCACCTGGATTTGGTCCTGCCTCGTCAACTGGTTCCGCACAGCCACCCCATAAATCCAATCGATCTTTGACACCTGAATCTGCTTCGTTGTGTGTGAAATGAGGAATACCGGGGCGCCACCGCGCTCGCCCCGGTACTCTCACTCTGCTCGGTCCGCAACACTGGATCCGCGAACGGGATCGCTGCGCGTGTGCCTGCCGTTTTCCCACCGCCCCCGTTACGCCGTCTTCGGAGTAGCGCGCAGCGGCATGCGCGGTACGCTGAGCGATTCCACCAGATACTCGTGGATGTTCTCGTCCAGCAGGTAGAAGCGCTTGTCCTCCTCCTCCGCCAGCGTCGCCGCGCCCTTCGCCGCCAGCAGCAGACAGAGCTGCATCTCGCCCGGCGTCAGCGTGGCCACGTCCACCCTCGGCATTCCGCCCGAGCTCGGCTCCAGCTTCCGCAGCAGCGTGCGCACGAACACCTGGTTGTCCGCGCCGTCCACGGCCGCCGCCGCCCGCGACCAGCGCTGCTCCCGCGCCCCCTGCAAATACGGGCCGGAGGCATAAGCCAGCAGGAACACAATCACGTCGATAAACGCCGCCAGCATCAGCGCGAAGATGTGCCGCCCAGTGGGAGCCGTTACCAGCTCGGTAAACCCAAGCAGCAGGTCTTCCTGGCCGCTCGCCGTTCGGTCCAGATGCTCGGCGAGGTTCGGGACCGCGGGGCGTTCAAAACGCGCCACATGCGCCTGCTGCTCCACTTCGGTCCACGGGATGGAATCGTACACCGCCCGGTAGTTGCGGATCTGCTGCTCGGATGGATCCAGCGGCTTCAGATTGGCGCGGAATCCGGCCAGCGCCGCCTGCGCGCTCAGCATCTGGTCCAGCGAGCTCTTGGCCATCTTCGCGTAGCGGTCAAAAGCCGTATAGCGCAGGCCCGTGCCCGAACCCTCGGAGTATGCCGCCCCCAGGCTCTTGGCCTCCGCGGCCACCGCTTCCCGTACCTTCGCCAGATACGGGTCCGCATCCTGCGAACGCGAGATGAAACCATGCGCCTTCTCGGCCGCGGCCATTTCATCCAGCGCCAATACATGCTTGCGC
This sequence comes from uncultured Candidatus Solibacter sp., assembly GCA_964450255.1. Taxonomy (GTDB): domain Bacteria; phylum Acidobacteriota; class Terriglobia; order Bryobacterales; family Bryobacteraceae; genus Paludibaculum. Next base: position 1,463 of record CAYVDY010000584.1, read on the forward strand.
CCCTCGGCGATGGCCGAAGAGAGTAGCTGATCAGTCTTGCCGGACGATTCGGTGATCACGTCGTACAGCTGCCGCTGCACCAGCGCCGGCCTCTCCTTCGCCGAAAACCACGTGTACAGGCTGACGTAGGAAAACGCCACCGAGACCAGCGCCGTGATGGCGTATACGGCCACCAGGAGCGAGTGCCGGGTCTTCGTGAAGCCGATCAGCCAGGCCACCAGGACCAGCGCCGACTGCACTCCGAGTGAGGCCAGAAACGCGAACCACCCGGATAGGTAAAGCGCCATGCCCTGATACGTCGTGTACCAGGAGACGATGGAGAGCAGGCAGGTGGAGATGAAGATCGCCACCACCATGGATCGGCTGCCGGCGCCGTGATGGTCGCCGTCGAGCGGGAGATAGGACATGGCACACTCCTGTGTAATTGTCTTTACGCAGCAGCTACCGGATAGTTCCTCGAATTTCGTCTGGGACAGCCGGGGCCAGGTCGCGCAGCTTGAAATATGTCGCCTGCCCGCCCGGATCGGCGAACTCGGTCAGCGTGAGGATCAGGTCGTGTTTGGGCGCCGTGCCGTAGCCGGGCTTCCACGCGCCGGCTCGAATCGCAACGCCGTTGGGATGAACGGAGTGGTCGGGAACCACTTCCAGCGCCCGCGCATCCAGCGTGTAGCGCCCCAGATCCGCGCCATCCAACTTCGCCAGGCCTTGGTCCTGCCCCGGATTCAGGCAGAACACCTGCGGCCCCCGCATCACCGCCACTCGGCCCGCCTGCCTTTGTCGGCCGAGCACCAGCCGCGGCGACATCGGAAGCGAGAGCACGACTACGTCGCCAGCCCTCCATTCCCGGTCGAGCTCCGCGAAGCTGCCGGCCGTCACCGCCGTCTTGGCCGGGACGCCATTTACCTGGACGGCGGCGCCTTGCGCCCAGCCGGGGATACGCAGCCTCAGCGGGAACCGCGCCGGGCGCTCCGGCTCCAGACGCAGGGTGATAACTCCCTCAGCGGGATACTTCGTTTCCTGGCGGATCGTGAGCTTGGCCCCCGCCGCCTCCAGAGTGGCCTCTGAAGCCGCGTAGAGGTTCACGGCGACGCCGGCGCCAAAGCGGTAATAGATCATCTCCGGAAGCTCAGAGACGATCCGCCGGTAGTTGCCGGGGCAGCAGTAGGTATCGCCCGGGTGGTACGCGCGCGGGCCTTCCGTGGGCGAGTAATAGCGTATCTGGCGGCCGTCCGGTGACTGCGCCGCGAACAGCGTGTTGTGGATGGTGCGCTCCATCAGGTCCCCGTACGCGGGTTGGCCCTGCAGCCGCAGCAGGCTGTCGTACAGCCGCAACTGGTAAGCCGTGGCGCAAGTCTCCGCCAGGCTCCCGCGGCCGTCCTGATCGTTCGTGAAAATCTCCCACTGGCCTGTTCCGCCGGTGATCGCCATGCCGTCGCCGGCAGTGAAGAAGTCCAGCGCCCTTTGCGATTGCGTCAGCAGACGCGGCTCCGGGCGCAGGCGGAACAATTCGAGCTGGGCGAGCGACCGTGCGGCGAACGCGTAGATGTGGCCCTCGATGCCGGCGCGCCGTCCAACAACCGGCGCCAGATTCCATTCCGCCAGCGCCCGCTGTCGCAGCACGAAGTCGAGATACCGGTAGTCGTTCGTGGCGCGGTGCAGCGCAATGAATGTGCGCTCGATGCCGGTGACCGCTACGTGCGGAGCCACTCCACTCTGCTCCTGCCAGTTGGCCGGGATCTTCCACCAGTTGTTGATCACGTAGTCGGCTGACCTTCGCGCGGCGGCCAGCGCCGGTTGGCTCTGGAAGTACTCGTAGTCGGACAACAGTCCCGCGATCAGGTAGCCGATTTCGTGAACATCCCACAAGGCCGTCACTCGGTTCGGCGGCGTGAACATGCCCAGATAGCCGTCCGGCTCCTGCAAGGCGATGATGCTGTCCACCAGGTGGCGCTTCAGGGCAAGTGCTTGCGGATCGTCGCTATATGCCGCCAGCCGCACCGTGGACATCAGCAGCTTGCCGAGCCCGATGTACCCGCTCTTCTGGTCCTTCACCTGGAACGGCGCGAGAAACTCCTTGTCGGTCTTCAGGACCAGCGTGTTGTTGCGTAGCGTGATATCCACTCGCCGGCCGATCTCGCCGCTAACTCTGACTTGGCGAACCGTGAGAGGAAGAAGGCGATCAGCGGCAGGCGCCGGAATCCAGGCGAGAAGAAGGGCGGAGAGGATGAGCTTCACAGCTCCAGTCTATTCGCGAGGCCGCCCACGCCGCACGCGGCGCAGCAGCCGTTCCAGCGGCACGCCCGCCGAAGCATCGGTCGCGGCGCGGAACCGGAGCTCCGGCATGCGGTAAAGATGCAGCCGCTGCATGAGCTGTGTGCGCAGATAGTGGCGCGCTGCCTCCAGCCCGGCAAGCGCCGCGGTCCGCTCTTCATCCTTGGGCGGCAGCATCACCAGCACGTCCGCGCGCCGCATGTCCGGAGAAACGACTACTTCGCTGACTTCTACGGTGTGAATGCGCGGATCGGCCGATTCAAAACGGATCAGCTCGGAGAGCTCTTCCCGCATGGTTTCCGAGACGCGGCGTGTGCGAAGTTCGTCCATATGATTCCTATTGCAGCCACTCGATGGTGGCACTGAGCAGCGCCGGACCCAGAAAATTGGCGGCCACGCGTTCAGCTTCTTCCAGTATGCGCGCTGCGTTTTCGCGCGAGGGGGAAACCGTGACGGCGGCGATGACGCTGCGGTTGAGCAGGCCCTGATCCTCCGTTTCGGCGACCGCGAGGTTGAAACCTGCGCGAAGGCGGTCCTTCAGGCCTCGGACCCAGTGGCGCTTGTCCTTGAGGGAACGAGCGCCATCCAGTTCCAATTCCAGAATGAGCATGCCGACGGCCGGCATGAGGTTACGCCGAAAGGTCCGGCGCTACCTTTTCCTTCACGAAGGCTTCGATGATGTCGCCGGGCTTGAGGTCGTTGTACCCAACCAGCGCGATGCCGCCCTCGAAGCCGGCTTTGACTTCGCC
>CAYVDY010000585.1:0-4479 GCA_964450255.1 uncultured Candidatus Solibacter sp.
CCACTAGTTGTCTGAGTCGACAATCCCCTCTGAAACATAGCTCATCACTCCTGAAAACCAACTCACTGAACTTTCCTCGACCATCGCCAGGACAACCTGGCGCCGTTGCATCAGTTCGGTCGCGCACGCGCCGATCGCCATCCATGCCAGCACCACCAACAACCCGCTCCGGATCGAGCCCGGCATTGCATCTACCTCCGGCGGCCGTCTCCGGCCACCATCTCGTTCAACCGGTCCGTCAATTCACGGACCGTGAATCCTTCGGCTCCAGCCTTCGACGCACAGTCGGCGGCCAACCGGCTCAACCGGGCCTGCCGCTGCGCTTCATCTTCCTTCACGCTCTTCGTCGTCACAAAAGTACCCAACCCCTGTTGCGTGGCCAGCGTGCCCCGGATCTCCAACTCGCGATAGGCACGCATCACCGTGTTCGGATTAATGGCCAGATCCACCGCCACCTGCCGCACCGTCGGCAACTGGTCGCCGCCATGCAGCGTGCCCGATGAGATGGCCATCAGCACCTGATCGATGAGCTGGCGATACACGGGAACTCCCGTGGAGTTGTCCAGCCTGAATCGGAATGACTCTGTCTTCGTCATCTACTTCACTAGTGTACTAGTGTTCTAATACAAGTCAAGAGAAATCGTGCAGAGGCATAATAGTGTTCTATGCCCGAAGATCCCAGCTTCACCCCCCGCGCCGTGCCGCGCGTGGAAACCGCCTTCCGCCGCATCGTGACTGACTTCCCGGTCCCGGAGTCGCTACCTGTTCTGGAGAAGCTCCAGAAGTATGAGCTTCGTGCGATGGGAGGACAGCCGCCCGTTGTTTGGGATCGTGCGGAGGGCTTCCAGGTATGGGATGCCTGGGGCAATATGTGGCTGGACTGGTCGTCCGGCGTACTGATCACCAATGCCGGCCACGGCCGTAAGGAGATCGCCGATGCCATTTCGGCGCAGGCGCAGAGCCATCTGCTGACCACCTACTGCTTCCCGTCCGCCATTCGGGCGGAGCTCTGCGAGCGACTGGTGGAGCTGATGCCGGAGCCGTTGAAGAAGATCTTCCTGCTGACTACGGGTTCGGAGACGGTCGAGTTTGCCATCAAGGTGGCGCGCACTCACGGGCTGATAGCCGGCGGCCGCCAGAAGAACGTGATCGTGTCTTTCGAGAAGGCGTTTCATGGGCGGACTCTGGGATCGCAGCAGGCCGGCGGCATTCCCGCGCTGAAGGAGTGGATCGGCCATCTCGATCCGGGCTTCATCCAGGTACCGTTCCCGGACGGCTATTGGACGGAAGATACCAGCTTCGATGTCTTCACGCGCACTCTGGCCGAACGCGGCGTGGCCCCCAGCCAGGTGTGCGGCGTCATCATGGAAACGTACCAGGGCGGGACTGCGGCCTTTGCGCCGCCGGAGTACATCAAGACTCTGCGCCAGTGGTGCGACGGCCAGAAGGCGCTATTGATTTTCGACGAAGTGCAGGCAGCCTTCGGCCGCACGGGCACCATGTGGGGCTTCGAGCACTTCGACACGCTTCCGGATCTCACTACGTGGGGCAAGGGCATCTCGAGTTCGCTGCCCATCGCCGCGGTGGTGGGCAAGCCGGAGTTGATGGACCTGCACGCGCCCGGCAGTGCATCGTCCACGCACACCGGCAATCCTGTGTGCTGCGCGGCTGCGCTGGCGAATGTAAATCTGATCGTGAACGAAGGCCTGGCCGACAACTCTGCGCGCATGGGCCGCATCCTGTTGAACGAGATGCACGCGTTGAAAACCCGCTTCCCGCAGATCGGCTTCGTCGCCGGCAAGGGCCTGGTGGCCGGTGTGGCATGCGTCCTTCCCGGGCACAAGCAGCCCGATACCGAACTGGCAAAGGCCGTTGTTACGCGCTGCGTAGAGAAGGGCCTGCTGCTGTTCAACCCGGTGGGACCTGCCGGCTGCACCGTGAAGATCTGCCCGCCGCTGACGATCACGGAAGACGCCCTGCGGGAAGGCTGCGCAGTCCTCGGCGAGGCATTCGCCGAAGTTACGGAAGGCCGCTGAGGTACACATCAGATGAAAGTCACGCTCATCGGCGGCGGGATGATCGCGCACGATCAGATCCTGCCCAGTCTCTATCACCTGCAACGCGAAGGCCGCATCGGCGCCATTGATGTCTGCGATCGCCGGGAAGAGACTCTAGCCAACCTGGCTGCAGCTCCGAACCTGGTGCGCGCCTTTCCAGGCCAGGCTTTTACACCGCGGGTAGCGCCATTCGCGGAGGTCATCGCCGAACTCCCGCCGGAGCAACTTGTTGTTGTGGCGGTGCCGGATGCCATGCACTACGAGGTGGTAATGACGGCGCTTCGTCATCAGCAGCATGTGCTCTGCGTGAAGCCGCTGGTACTGAGCGTCGCCCAATCCGACGAGATCGAGAGCGAAGCCATCGCGCGCGGACTGATGGTGGGCATCGAGTATCACAAGCGCTTCGACGACCGGTCGCTGATGGCCCGCCGCCGATACCAGTCCGGCCTCTTCGGCGAGTTCAAGCTCGGCACAGCGTGCCTGCTGGAGAAGTGGTATTACCGCTACTCCAATTTCCAGAACTGGTTCACCTGCGACAACTCCGATGCATTCACCTACATCGGCTGCCACTACGTGGATCTGGTCGCCTTCATCACCGGCCTCACGCCCACCGCCGTCAGTCTCTATGGCATCAAGGACAAGTTCCCGAACGGCAACGAAGGCTGGCTGTGGACCGACGCGCGGGTGATCTGGTCAAACGGTGCCTGCTTGAACGTCCAGAACGCTTTGGGATTCCCGGATGCCGGGCCCGGCACAAACACGCAGAGCCTCACGATGTACTGTTCGAACGGCGAGGTAGGTGCGTGGCTGAACCACACGGATTCCTACCGCGGGCTACAGTACTGCTATACGCAGAATCCAGGAGGCGACGGCGCCACCACGTATTCGGAACCGTCCCCCGACTATTTCCAATATCTCGATCTGGGCGGACCGGGCCTGACGCCGGCCGGCTACGGCTACCGCTCCGTGGCCTATATCGCCGAACGCGCCTCGGAGCTGCAGGGGCTGCCGCTCGACGCCCGCCGCGCGCTGCTGAAACAGTGGGACGACGCCGGCATCATGGCCACGCCGGCCAATTCACGCTACAACGAGGCGGTGGTGGAAGCCGCGAGGAAGTCTATCCAGCAGGACGGCGCGCTCATCCGCCTATAGGGAAACGTGCTACAACTGTTCCCTATGAAACTCTTTCGCCTGCTCGCCATTGCCGCGCTGACACTCTCTCTGAGTTTTGCGGCGCCGCCCAAGAAGGAAGACGTGAAGGCCGCCGCGGCGCCTAAGGCCGCCGAGCTTCTCGACATCAACACCGCTTCTGCCGATGCCCTCAAGGCACTGCCCGGAATCGGCGACGCCTACTCCGGCAAGATCATCGCCGGCCGTCCCTACAAAGCCAAGAACGAGCTCGTGCAGAAAAAGATCCTGCCGCAGGCTACCTACGACAAGGTCAAGGACCTGATCATCGCCAAGCAGAAGTAGGGGCGGCTACTCGTTGTCCTTAGCGATTGGCGCATAGATTCCCTGGACGGCCCGGCGGTAATCCTCCGGGCCCAGCAGGATCTGCATGCCGCGCGCGCCCGCGGAGATGGAAATGCGTTCGAAAAGTTGGGCGAACTCATCAATGTAGACCGGGTAATCCCGCTTACAGGCAAGGGCGGTGACACCACCCCGGATGTACCCGGTCAGCGGATGCACTTCCTTTAACGGAACCGTGTCCACCTTGCGGTTTCCCGACGCCTTGGCCAGTGCCTTCAAGTCCAGCGCCGCATTCCCGGGAATCACAGCGAGGCACACTCCGTTCTGATCCCCTCGCGCGACCAGGGTCTTGAAGGTCTGCTCCAAAGGAAAGGCGATTTTGGCGGCTACGGTTTTCGCGGAGAGGTCGTCCGGATCCACTTCGTATTCGCGCAATTCGAAATCAATCCCCAGCGTCTCCAGCAGGCGCACGGCGTTTGTCTTCGACACAGCCATAAAATTGATGGTACACAGGGAATGAGTTATGCGGATACGTAAGGCCGTTATCACGGCAGCGGCGCCGGCCCAACGGCGGTTGCCGCTGCAGAACCTGATAGATCGCGATGGAGTGGAACGGAGCGTCATCGGGATTCTGATCGACGAAATCGTGCGTGCGCGCGTCGAGGAGATCTGCGTGGTCATCTGCCCCGGCGACGCCGCCCTCTATGCGGGTGTACTTGGCGACCAGGCTTCGCGCGTCACATTCATCGAACAATGCGAGCCGCGCGGCTACGGCCACGCCGTCCACTGCGCCCATCCCTTCACCGGCGACGATGCGTTCCTGCACCTTGTGAGCGATCACCTCTACGTCGGGCCGGCCGGCGCCGGTTGCGCCGCGCCGCTGACCGAAGCCGCGGATGCCGAAAACTGCACACTCCCCGCCGTTCAGGCCGCCCGAAGAGGCCAGCCCACC
>CAYVDY010000586.1:0-4474 GCA_964450255.1 uncultured Candidatus Solibacter sp.
GGCCGCCGCCTCAGCCGCCTCGGGTGGGAAGCCCGCCTCGTCGATGCGCGCCGGGTAGACGTCGCACAGGGCGCGCACTTCCACGTCGTTAAACGTCTGGAAGCGGGTCATCACATAGGTGCCGCGTCCGCCGGTGCCGATCACGCCCAGGCCGATGCGGTCGTTTGCACCCAGCACGCGCGAGTAGGAAAGTGCCGTCAGTGCCGCGCCCTTGGCAGCCGTGCGTCGCGTCATCATCTGGTTGGGCTCCCTTACTTGATTTCCTTGACGGCGATGTTGCGGAAGCGGTGGAAGCCACCCGCGACCCAGCGGGTCTTGGGCGACTTGGGGTCCGACAGGTGGGCCTGCACGGCGATCATGCCGTCCGTGGCGCCGTCGATCAGGCGATTCTCGGAGTCGGTCCAATCCACGATCTGCGTGCCGTTCATCCAAACCTGAATGTGGGGGACGTCGCCTTCGATGCGCGCGCGAATGAGATTCCACTCGCCCTTCTTCCAATGCTCTTTCCAAGTCCTGGCCGACTTGTCGCCGGTGCCGGTCTCGCGGCCCAGGCCCTTCAAGCCCTCGCCATAGATGCCGCCGACCGTGCCGCCGTCGAGGTAATCGAGCATCACCTGGTAGGCCTGACCCTTCTCGTTGGAGCGCAGGAACAGCCCGCCGTCGCAGCCGTAGTCCGGGTTCACTTCCAGAGAGATTTCGAAGTTCTTGTACTTCTTATCGGTCAGCAAAATGCCGCCGTTGCCGGGCTTATCCTGCGTCACCAGCAAGACACCATCCTTCACGGTGAAGCCTTTTGTGTTGCCGTGATGGTTCACGTCGCTGGTGTGCCAGCCCTTGGTGTCTTTGCCGTTGAAGATGGCCTTGAAGCCTTTGGGTGTGGAGGAAGCCGCGCAGAGCGCGGCGGCGCAGAGAAAAGTGGCGAATCGTTTCATTGGGATTCCTGTGTCGCTGCCATTTTACATACTCGGACGTCCAAATACACGCCCTTGGGTCGTATAGGCGGCGCGATCTGGAAATGGAGGAACGCGGAAGGATCGCGGAGCGGTGGCCGGGCAAGACTGTGACGGAGGCCCTGCCCCTTGCAGCCGGCGGCCGGTAGAAGGAGCGGTAACACCGCGGGGGAGGAGACGGCGGATGCCTTGCAGCAGGAAGCCGGGCTTGCTGGCCGAGCCGGCCAAGCCATTCCCTTACGGCCCAGCCCCGAATGGCACGGGTGGAGAGATTCAGCGGACCGTGCGGGGCGCGGATTCCGACGGCGATACGCCCGCGGAGCTCTTCCCGCGTCTCTGGGCGCAAAGCGACGCAACTCTGAGGCCGCATGGTGCAGATGGTGGCGTGTCGTGCCGCCGTGATGCTGAGATTCCTGCGCCGACAGTGGTAATTCCGCGTGTGCAACCATACGGAGGCGTGCTTCATCCAGCCCGTCCGGGGCAGGTCAGCCTATTCGCCGGCGACAGCGCTGACCGGAATGAAATAGACCTTCTGTGCGGCTGAGTCCAGTACCTGTGCCGGTGTTTCTCCGGGGATCCCCTTCTCCAAAAGCAGCAGGCTTCCGGGCCCCAGACGCTCCAGCCGTGTCGGCTGGAAATCCAGGTCCAATGTCGACTTCACAGCATTGGATGCGACATCCAGGCCGAGCACCTGATTGACGCCGGCGCTTGCGATGTAGAGGGTCTTGCGGTCGGCCGAAAACGCAGTTCCCACTGGATCGTTCACGCCGTGGCCGGCGGAGGCGATGGTGGCTACCGCGGGATTCGAGGCCCAGTCTGTTACGCGCAGAACTTCATTGCGGCCCCGGTCGGTGACATAGAGAGCTTCGCCGCTCAGCAACAATCCGCCTGCCCTGCTGAGCGGGAGAATCATGCGCGGCTCCTGGCCCGGCTTCAGCAGATAGAGAGCCCCACTGTCGGCGCCCTGCGTGGCTGCAAACGCAAAGCTGGCGTCCTGGTCAACCGCCAGGGCGACGATCTGCTCCGAAAGGCCGGAGATGTCGATGGCGGCGGCCTGCCTCGGGTCTTTCGCGAGATCCGTCCAAAGCTCCAGCCTGCTGGCGGTCGAGTTGACGATGGCGAATGAGGTGGAACTCTCACTCCAGGCCGCACGGCCGAAGGTGGCGGATTTCTTGAACAGTTCCAGCCAGACCGGCGTGGTCCCATCCAGACGACGAAGAAGATAGAGCGAACCATCTCTCGAGACCAGCGCCTGTTGGCCATTTGGCGCGGCAGCCGCAAAATCAAACGCTGTTACCGACGCCTCGCCGGCGTAGGCGGAACCCGGCATGCCCAGGATCGGTCTGATGGAGCGGGACTGGTCATCCACCAACAGGCCCGAAACGGGTCCGGCGACATTGGATTCCTGCCCCACGCTGCTGATTGCGGCGATGGCGAGAGACAGCAAAGAACGACGAATCTTGATGCCCATACGAACCTCCGGCGAAACCCAGTAGCGACGTAGCAGTTATAGCAGATTCGCGCGCCGGTTGCGAGGTTGCGGCGTTCTTTTCGGGAACCCCGCCGCCGAGCTTGGCATATTATAGATATGGGCCTTAATCAACACGTGATAGCGTGTTCACTAATACTTTTCGGCTCTTCGGGCGGGTTCTGCCAGACGATCGGTGATCCTTCGGCGACTGAGGGCAAAGATCCGGCCAGCAACGGCGGCGTCGCTCCAGCGCCGGCATCCTATGTGCGCCCCGTCGTGGCCGCGCCCAAGAAAGGCGGCGATCCATGGTGGAAGCATGGCAGCCAGCAGGGCGTGAACTGGAATGGGATCATCAGGGATTCGCTCGTGTTTGCCACACTCCAGCACTCGTTCCGCTACGCGACGGAGCCCGGAACGCGAGAGGGCATGAAGGGAGCGTTCTTCCCGGGCTGGGCGCACGCGGCGGGTAATCTCCATGGGTGGTCTGACGGCGATCCGTTTTACGTCAATTACGTGGGTCATCCCATGCAGGGGGCGGTGGCTGGCTACATCTGGGCTCAGAATGACCGGCGCTATCTCGCTGCCGAGTTTGGCGCCAATCCGGAATACTGGCGGAGCCGGATTCGGGCCACCGCGTTCTCCTTTGCGTACAGCACGTTGTTTGAGATCGGGCCCTACAGTGAGGCGTCTATCGGCAAGGTGCAGTCGAAGTGGCCGCAGCAAGGCATGGTGGACCACGTAGTCACTCCCGCGATCGGCATGGCCTGGATGGTCGCTGAAGACGCCCTCGATCAGCTCGTCATCAAGCGGTTTGAGGAGCATGTGCGGAACCCGGTTCTTCGCATACTCGTTCGCGGCACGCTGAACCCCTCTCGCTCCTGGGCGAACATGATGCATTTCAGAGTGCCGTGGGCGCGCGACAACCGGCCAGGCGCCTTCTCCCCGCTGCTCAGCAGCTATCTGGCGGATCAGCGCGGCGCGCAGATGCGCCCGGCCGTGGCGGAAGAGAAAGAAATTCAGGGTGAGTTCGGCGTGGCGAGCGTCGAGTTGAGCCCCTACGTCCGGTCCACCTACTTCAAGGGCAGCGGCACTTCGCCCTGCCTGGGCGGAGGCGCGGAAGCCGCCTTCCGCATCGTGGACAAGATGCAGTGGGTTGTCGATGTCTCGGGGTGCAATTTGCTCGGCCTGCAGAAGGACTGGAGCGGCGATAACCTCACCTATCTCACGGGACCCAAATGGACGCCCCGGCCGGAAAGCCGGTGGAGTCCGCACGCCTACTTCCTGCTGGGCGGAATGAAGGTCACCAAAGAGCGCCTCTATCCCGAACTGCGGGAATCGCTTTTCCTGGCGGCAAAGCAGCAGGGGATCAAGGAACCCGTTCAAAAGCCGAGCTACACCGCGACAGTGGAATCGAACGCATTTGCCGTAGCCGCCGGCGGTGGCGTCGATGTGCGGGTCCATCCAGCGTTCGCGCTCCGGCTCGCCAATCTCGAGTACCGCAAGAGTTGGAATCCGCCGATGAACGGGCAGCCCCTCAATGACGGGCTATCACTCAGCGTCGCCATGGTCCTTCGCATGGGCACCTGGTAGTGGCGTTGGCTGCAGGGCATCCCGCGCGAAAACAAACTCTTCCACCGCCCGCCCGCCGATCAGGTGCTCATGGATGATCCGCTCGAGCACTTCCGGCGTCGCACCGTGATACCACGTGCCCTCCGGGTAGACCACGGCAATCGGGCCGCGCTCGCACACCCGCAGACAGTTCACCTTGGTGCGGAACGTGGCGCCCGGACCCTGCGTCAGCCCCAACTCGCTCATCCGCTCTTTGAGGAACTCCCAGGACTGCTGCCCCTGCTCCAGCGTGCAGCATTTCGGTTTTGCCTGATCCGCGCAGAGGAGAATATGGCGCTTGAGCGTCCCGATGCCCAGCTTCTCCACGATTTTGGAATTCACCATTGCCGCCCCCTTTACACTAAGACTAGCCGATGAACTCGCGCGATTTCGATCAGCTCGTCGAGGAGTGCATGTCCGTGGTGCCGCGGCGGTTCCGCGCCCA
>CAYVDY010000587.1:0-4442 GCA_964450255.1 uncultured Candidatus Solibacter sp.
ATACCAGCCGGGCAAGAACCCGTTCAACGGCGCGCTCCTCTTCTTCTCGCTCTCCCTTTGCGGGCAGGGTCCGTGGCAGACCCTCTTTGATGGCAAGACGCTCAACGGTTTCGTCGATCCCTGGACGCGCGTTCCCCCAGGCGGTTCCTGGGTCCTGGACTCTGGCGCCCTGAAGGTCGTCCCCAAACCGCGCATCGCCGAAGATCTCGTCACCGAGCAGGAATACCGCGATTTTGAACTTGAGTTCGAATGGAAGGTCTCGCCCGGCGGCAACACCGGCGTGAAGTACCGTATCCAGAGCATCTTCTTTGTCGCCGCCGACAAAACCCAAACCGGCCCTGGCGGCTTTGAAGGGATGTTGGGCCGCGAACTCGCCAACCCCACCAGCAACCGCGCTCAACTCCCCGCTGGGGCAAAAGGATTCGAGTACACCATCGGCTTCGAGTGCCAACTGCTGGACGACGAGCGTCACCCCGACGCCCGCCGCGCTGAGGCGCACAAGACCGGTGCCCTTTACTCATTCCTGCCGCCCAGCCGGCGTGCCGCCCAACCCGCCGGCGAATGGAACACGGCGCGCATCGTGGTGCGCGGAACCGTTTTCGAGCATTGGATCAATGGCGTCCAGGTCCTGGCCGGACGCCTGGACGACCCGGCCGTCAGCAAAGGCGCGGCGAAGCGTTGGAATCCCGCCCCGCCGATCCGTGAAATGCTGACCAATCCGCGGCCAACCGGACGAATCTCTTTTCAACATCACGGCGACGATGCCTGGTTCCGCGCCATCCGAATTCGAACTCTCTAGCCCAACCAACCGGCACAATCGCTACACTGGTCCATAGGTGATCTGCGGAATTCTCATCAGCCTGCTTCTTTTGCAGGCCCCAGGCATTGCTCCCGATTGGGAGCTCAAACCTCAGGTCGAGAAGATCGGCCCGGAGGTTCAGCGCCTGCGTCCGCTCCTCGATCAGCTGCAGCCCGAGAAGTGGATCGCCGCCGGTGCGCCTGCCGCCTATGAGAAGCATTACAAAGACTGCCTCACCAGTATCGGATACGTTCAGAATGCTGCCGCACGCCTCGCCGCTCAGCCCGCCAGGCTCACCTTGGCCGTCGAGACAATGGTCCGCCTGGAGACCCTCATTCAACTGTCCACCAGCGTCAGCCAGGCCGTGCGCCGCTATCAGAATTCCGCAATCTCCGATCTGCTGGACAGCGAGATCAGCGCTGCCGGCGCCAGCCGCGACTGGCTCCGGCAGCACGTCTCCGATCTCTCAGCGCTCCGTGAGAAAGAACTGGAAGTGATGGAGCAGGAGGCGCAGCGCTGTCGCACCCAGACCCTGAAGCAGGGAGGAAAGAAGTGAATCCGCAACCGCCGGCCGCGCCGGTCAAACACTGGATCTGCAGTATCTGCGGTGAAGCCTCGGAGCGCATCTGCGTGTGGTGCACCAAGGACGCCTGCGAGAATCACCTTTGCGCAAAATGCCTGCGCTGCAGCGATTGCTGTGAATGCGACATGGTGCGCGAACGGAGCCTCTCCAATCGATGAATCAGCGCATCCTCTTCATCCACGCCCACCCCGATGACGCCGAACTGCTTGCCGGTGGCACCCTCGCCCTGCTCGCCAACCGCGGCCACCAGATTGTCATCGCGACCATGACCGCCGGCGACTGCGGTTCCGCCGAATTCGGGCCGGAAGAGATCTCGGCCATCCGCCTGGGCGAAGCTGCCCGGGCCGCCGCCCTGATCGGCGCCGAGCATCACTGGCTTGGCTTCGCCGACCTCGCCATTTTTCCGGACGACTCCTCGCGCCGCCGCGTCACCGCTGCCCTGCGCCGCTTCCGTCCGGGCATCGTTCTCACCTCTTCACCCGTGGACTACCACTGTGACCATGAGGCCACTGCCAAGCTCGTCATGGATGCCTGCTTCGGCTGCTCCGCGCCCAACTACCACACGCATGCCTTCGATCCGGCGCCGCCACTGGACGCCATTCCGCACCTTTACTTCGTGGACCCCGTCGAGGGCACCGATCGCGATGGCCGCGAGATCACCCCCGAGTTCGTCGTCGATATCGCCGCGCAGATGGACACCAAGCGCGCGCTGCTGCTGGCGCACGACAGTCAGCGTGCGTGGCTGCTGAAGCAGCACGGCATGGACGACTTCGTCGGCACGATGGAGCAATGGACCCGTTCGCGCGGTGCGCTCGCCGGCCTCGAATGGGGCGAAGGCTTCCGCCAGTACGCCGGCCACGCCTATCCACGCACTCCGCTCTTGCAGGAGTTGCTCGCCGGCAACGCTCACTTTCTCGCGAAGTAGAGCTGCACCGCCCGCTCCAGGTCGGGTTTTGTCACCTGTACCGGCCGTGTCTCGTACTGGCTGATCGCCGAAATGATATTCAGGATGTCCAACGGATAGCACGCGCGCAGTTCGGTGCGCCCGTTCGAGAGGCACAGTTTGCGCAGGTACTCGGCGGAGTCGTACTCGGTAGGCACGTTGCGCGTCGTCACCACGCGCTGGTAGATCATGTCGAACACCTGTGCGGAGACCGGCTCCACCTCGATCTTGTTCTGAATGCGGCGCAGGAACGCTTCGTCGGCCAGGTCCGAGGGGTCCAGGTTCGTCGAGAATACCACCATCAGTTCGAACGGAATCTGGAACTTCACGCCGTACCGCAGAGTCAGGTAGTCCACGCGCCGGTCCAGAGGCACAATCCAGCGGTTCAGCAGGTCGCGCGGGCTCATCAACTGCCGCCCGAAGTCGTCGATGATGAAGATGCCGTTGTTGGCCTTCATCTGCATCGGCCCGGCGTAGATGCCGGACGATTCGTCCAGCCGCAACTCCAGCATCGAAGGGATCAGTTCGCCGCCCACCACGATGCATGGCCGTTTGCACAGCACCCAGCGAGGATCCAGATCATCGTCCTCCAGTTCAATCCGGTGATGCACCACGGGGTCATACAGGCTGATGATCTGGTTGTCCACTTCCACCGCGTACGGGATCAGCACGGCGTCCTGATACACGCGCAGCATTCGCTCCGCAATGGACGTCTTGCCGTTGCCGGACGGCCCGTAAAGGAAGATCGAGTTCTGCGAGATCAATGCCGGCCCCAGTTGGTCCAACAGCCGGTCTGGCACTACCAGATCCGAAAACGCCGTCCGCAGCGCACGCCGGTCTATGTTCAGCCGCGCCGATTGGCGCTTGGTCGCCGCGTGGTAATCCTTCAGTGCTACCGGGCATGCGCCGGCATACTGCGAGATCTGAAAACGGTCCGAGGCCAGTTGCTTGCCAGACTGAGAGAGGATGAACTGGTAGTCGTTCCCTACCATTCCCTTCACTTCAATGATCTGCTGTTGCCGCAGTTGCCGGAACACCTGATCGACAATCGGCACCGAGAGCCGCAGCGCATGCGCCAGGCTGCCCAGCGTGGAGAAGCCCTCCAGCGCCAACCGCCGCAGCATCAGGTCAGTCACCAGCGATTGCGAGATGCCCAGATCGGCGAGATTCTGTGGCACCGGCGGTGCGAAGTTGGCGCGCGGACCGGCGAGAGATGTCATTACAGCATCTCTATCGGCCGGAAACGTGTCAGGGTTTAGGCGGCATTACGCCAGGGACATGCCCATTGAACTTGAACGGTGTCGGCTTATACTCGCCCACAATGTCGATCCGGCTCCCCGCCTTGATCTTTTTCTCCATGCCCATCGCCCAGTAGCACCCATTCACTACCATCCGGCGGAAGCCCTCGTTCACCAGATCCTGAGCCGAGCCCATTGTCGTAGTGAAGATGCGGCCGCGTGTCTCCCTCGTCCACGCAACCGGCATCATCGGATCGTTTTTCTCGCCCGGCAGCGGCGGATCCGTCGGCTGCATTCCGGTCAGCACCTGTCCCAGAACCAGCGGCACGCAGCCATCCGGCAGCGGCAGCTTCGCCTTGTACACGTCGGTCGGTCCCCAGATGCCGCCCGGGCCGATGCCGCGCAGGATCGGGTGCTTTTCCTGGCCCTTTACCACCACGCCGCGCGTGCTCTCGAACGCATGCTTGCCATGATGGCCGATCCACGTCTCGCCCAGGATCTGCCGGCCGAATCCGCCGTCCCATTCCTTGCTGTTCCAGTTCCAGCGCTGATAGGTGGGGCTGGTCTTGAAATTGAATGCGTGCGTGGAGGTGCGCAGTGCAACAATCGGTTTTCCGCTCTCCACGTAGTTGGCGATGTGCTTCATCTGATCGTCCGGGAGATTGCGGAACCGCAGCATCATTACCATCAGGTCCGCGTCGGCTAGAGCCTCCAGGCCGGGAATATTGTCAGCCTGATTCGGATTGATCGTGCCGTCCTTCCGGTCGATCGCATACAGCACGGTGCATCGGAATCCGTGATGCGCTGTGAGGATCTTCGCCAGTTGCGGCAGCGCCTCCTCGGACCGGTACTCTTCATCGCCGCTGACCAAAACGATGT
>CAYVDY010000588.1:0-4440 GCA_964450255.1 uncultured Candidatus Solibacter sp.
CGAACTTGCCCGCGTCCAGCAACTCGAGAGCGCCCTCGCTGTCGTTGGCAACTGTAATTCGGTAGCCCTTCGAAACGAGGTAATTGGACACCGTCGCGGTGATGGACTCATCGTCATCGATAACCAGAATCTCCGGCTTGCTCATCCTTTACCCTCTCGGCAGCGTGATCGTGAACTGGGAACCCGCGTCGGGTGTACTCTCCACGGAGATTTGCCCACCATGCTGATGGACGATTTCCTTCACGAGGGCCAAACCGATCCCAGTGCCTTCTTCGCCGCCCAACTCGTCTCTCTTCAAACGATAGAACTTCTCAAAGATCTTTTCCTGTTCGGCGGAAGCGATCCCGTAGCCTTGGTCCGCAACGGAGATTCGAACCTCAGGCCCGCTGTCCTCCGCACTCAGTTTGACGGTCGTGTTCCTCGGGCTGTACTTCACTCCGTTCGTGATCAGGTTGTAGATCGCGAACGAGAGCAAGTCCGGATCGGCGGACATCTGGATTGCAGGAATCGTGGTTTCGATCTGGATGTGTTTCCGCGCGGCGTAAAGACGGCCTCGCTCGACGATTTCGTGACAAAGAGCGGACAGCTCGACCTCCTTGCGCTGGAGGGTCAGCGATCCAGACGCAAGGCGTTCCACGTTTAAGAAAGTCTGAATCAACGTCGTCAGCCGTTTCGACTCCTTATGAATCAGGCCCGCCATTTCCACGCGCTGCTCTTCAGGCATCCCTCCTTCGGACATCATCTCGCTGGAACCCTGAATGGCAGTGAGCGGAGTCTTGATTTCATGCGCGATCGCCTGCACCCGGAAGGCATATTCCTTTCGTTTCGTGGTCTCGCCGGCCAGCGCCGTGCTGAGTAGTGCGTACTCACTGACTCCTGCGATCGCGGACGCCACCAGGCACACTGCCATGAACGAGCCAAGAGGGAGCACGTAGCCGAATCGAAGAGAGATAGGCCCGCCTGCGGCTATCAGGAATCCGACCGCCGACAAGGCAACGAGAAGCCGCAGCCCGCGGAGCCAGACGATGGCGGTGATACACAATGCGATCAGAAGTAGACTGCCGACGAATTCACCGGTGACGGTCAGGGGTACCAGAAACGCGCGGTCCAGAATTGTGCGGGCGACATTGGCGTGGATCTCGATGCCACTCATCCCGATGCCGGTTGAGAGAGGTGTGAATAGTCGATCGCCACTGCCCTGGGCCGTCGCTCCAACAATTACGATCTTGCCGCGGAACTTCGAGGCATCGGCCGTGCGATCCAGCAGCGCGCCGAAACTCACCCGGGGAAAGGTGCCTTCGGGGCCGGCGTAATTGATCAGCATGGAGCGGTTGTCATTCTCACTCACCGGGATGCGGACTGGACCGAGGGTCACCGCGTCGGCGGATTCGAGCGGGCGGTTCGTGCCGGCGGCGAGACGTGCCGCTTCCAGGCCCAAGGCCCAGAAGCGCTGTCCATCGGCTTCCTTTATGAGCAGGACAGAGCGTACATCGCCGTCCGCATCGGGTGCGGCGTGAACGTGGGCAGTGGAACGGCCGTGAGCTAGGTCAGGTAGCGGCAAAATCCAGCGAGGGTGGTCGCCGGCGTCGCTTTCCAGAGCCGCGCCCAGCACGGCTCTGGGGAATAGGTGGAGTGCGCGAGCGAGCCGGGCATCCTGTGCCGGATCTCCAGGTTCACTGATGAGCAGATCCAGAACAACTACCCGAGGTTGTGCCTGCGCAAGTGCTTCGAGGCCCTCGGCCAGCTTGGCGCGGTTCAGAGGCAATGGCCCGTAGCGCGCCGCGGTGCGATCATCAATTGCGGCGAGGACAACCTGGCTCAATGCTGGACTCTTCTGGGCGCCGCGCATCCGCACGATCAGGTCGTTCCACTCTGCGCTCACCTGCTGGATCAAGCCATTCCAAATCAGGAAGGGCAGGACGGCAAACACGATGAGCACGTAGAGCGATCGGATGAGCACTGGTTTCAAATTGGTGAACGCCATCCGAATCATGTTGCTCCCCGTTATCAGCATCGCAGGTGCCATGGGCACACGACCGTGCCCAAAGTAGTCGAGCCCGTCCACCATTGAAGATTCAACTGATTGAAAACAGTGACATCCCGTTTGGTGGTTGGACTGCTTGGTAACGATTGAAGATACTCTGTCAGTCTGGGGAGGCCGGTATGTTGAAGTGTAATCGTCGAGGCTTCTTGATGGCCGCCGCCGGCGCGCTTGCCCCGGTGCTTCGCGCCGGGCCCGCAGCGAGCACCGGGCTCGTCAACGTGGACATGGTGGCCCAACAGGGGTGGTTCGACGCCGGAGGGAAGAGCGCAGACCTCTACGGTTTTAACGGCCAGATCCCGGGCCCCATCCTGGAAGGGAGTCCGGGTGACCACGTGCGCATCCGCTTCCGCAACAGTCTCGCTGAACCTACGAACCTCCACTATCACGGGTTGCACATTCCACCCACCGGGAACGCCGACAACAGCTTCCTGGAGATTCCACCCGGGGAGGATTTCACCTACGAGTTTGATCTTCCAGCCTCGCATCCGGGCGGAACATTCTGGTACCACCCCCACATGCACGAGTCCGCGGCTCGCCAGGTATCGCGCGGCCTGGCTGGCGTCTTCATCGTGCGGGGTGAGCTGGACCAGATCTCCGAGATTGCAGACGCGCCTGAATCGGTCCTTGTCTTGCAGGACTTCGACCTTACCAGTAGTGGGTTTCCCGTTGAACCAGGCCCCATGGAGCGAATGATTGGCCGCGAGGGTGACTTGGTGACCGTCAATGGCCAAGTCAACCCTCCGATTCGAATTCAACGCGACGGCTGGATTCGGATGCGGATCGTGAACGCTTCCAGTTCGCGGTTCTACAGGCTGCGATTGGAGGAGCATCCACTGTACTTGATCTCCGTGGATGGCGGGGCGCTTCCGTCGCCTGAAGAGCATGATGAGATCCTTCTCACGCCGGGCGAGCGCATCGAGGTGATGGTCCGAGGTGGTAGGCCTGAAGGCAGCTACCGGCTGTTGAGCCTGCCCTACAATCGGGGCGGGATGGGAATGGGCATGATGGGCGGCATGGGTGGCACGCGATCCCTTACGATCGTGCTCGCCACGGTTGTCTATGAAGGCCAAGCCGAACGTACATGGAGCCTGCCGCAACGGCTCGTCCAAGTCGATCCTCTCCCCGCTCCCTCCGTGCGCCGCAGGTTTCAACTCGGTCAAGGAATGGGCATGGGCATGATGGGCGGCGGTGGCATGATGTTTACCATCAACGGGCGGACGTTCAATCCAGCTCGAAGTGACACTCGGGTGGCCTTGGACTCTGTCGAGGAATGGGAGTTTATCAATCCGACGACGATGGATCACCCGATGCACATTCACACGAATCCATTTCAGGTGATCGGTTCGGACGGTTTGCCAATTCGGGCTTGGAAGGACGTTGTCCTGGTTCGCGCCAACTCGCGAATTCAAGTTCGGACTGCGTTTCGCGACTTTACGGGTAAGGCCATGTACCACTGCCACATCCTTGACCATGAGGACCTCGGGATGATGGGAGTGCTGGAGATCCAAGGTTGATGCGCGTCGGATTGTCAGTTCTGTATCCTCGCAAATAATGGCCGACCAGCCTCGATGTCCGCCGCACGGACCAGAAGTGAATCGCCGTCGATTCTGAACTGGACCGGAACGGGGGTGCAGTCCTTCTCTTTGGCAAGAGTCGCGCCTTCTTCAAGGATCGGCATCGGCTCCCCGCAGTGACCACAGATGAGTTGCCCCTCGGATACCCGGCTCGGGCGGCTTGCCCTGTCACAACGCCGGCAGGCTGCAAAGGTGACGACAATGCGGCCGTGATCCTGTCGCTTGACGAAGACTCGAACAGGTCCGCCTTCCTGTTCCTCAATTTTGAAGATCCTTGCCTTTCCCCGGCTTAGCTCCGCCAGGGGAACGCGGAGGTCCTGCCCAGACCGCACCAGAATCTCACTCGGCGGAACGATTTCCTGCTGGCTCAAATTCAACCACAGACCCAACCCAATGGCTGCCAGTAGGAACGCGCTGAGAAAGAAGACCGATCGACGCTCCGCTGGGGTGAGTGGCCGGTCCTTTCTTTGCTTCATGCGCCATGCACCTCCTCCTCTTGGAGGCTCTCGATTGGCACCTCGTTCTCCCCAGGCGTCCAGCCCTCAGTCGTGCGCCTGGTGGAATGAGCTCCACTCGAGGCCAGAGCCTCCCGGATGCGTCGAAGTGTGCGGTGAACAGGGATGGATATAGATGGGGTCACGCCAGCCGCCCGAAGCGTCTGCGGTGCCAGGATACGCACTAGCGTCTCCGGCCCGTGCTCGGAGAGGACGACGTGAAGAGGGAAGAAAACCGCAGCGGCGCCGTCGGCAACGAATGCTTCCAGGAACTGGTACGGGCAAGCTACCCCGAGCACTGAGGACTTAGGCAATCTCACGACGGCTG
>CAYVDY010000589.1:0-4421 GCA_964450255.1 uncultured Candidatus Solibacter sp.
ACGCAAGGCGATCCGGGAGCGGGCGAATGTGGTGCTGACGAATCCGGACATGCTACATGCGGGGATTCTGCCGCACCACACGAAGTGGACCAAGCTGTTTGAGAATCTGCGGTACATCGTCATCGATGAGTTGCACACGTACCGGGGCGTGTACGGAAGCCACCTGGCGAACGTGCTGCGGCGGTTGCTGCGGATCTGCGCGTTTTACGGGGCGAAGCCGCAGTTCGTAGGCTGCTCGGCGACCATCGCAAATCCGAAGGAACTGGCGGAGTGCCTCACCGGTGCGGACTTCGACCTGGTGGACCAGAACGGCGCGCCGGCCGGAGAGAGGTTTTTCGCGTTCTACAATCCGCCTGTGGTGAACCGGCAATTGGGGATCCGGCGGAGTTATCTGAATGAGACGCGGAGGATCGCGGCGGAGTTTGTGACGCGCGGGCAGCAGACTCTGGTGTTCGCCAACAACCGCCTGGCGACGGAGATCCTGCTGACCTACATGAAGGACGCCTGCGAGAAGCCTCCAGCACGGCAAGGGAGCGTTCGCGGGTATCGGGGCGGGTATCTACCGCGGGAGCGCCGCGAGATCGAACGTGGGCTGCGGGACGGCGATATCCGGGCCGTAGTGGCGACGAGCGCGCTGGAGCTGGGCATCGACATCGGGTCGCTCGACGTAGTGGTGATGGCCGGCTATCCGGGGACCATCGCCTCGACCTGGCAGCGGGCCGGACGCGCGGGACGGCGGCTGGGCACGTCACTGTCGCTGATGATCGCGTCGAGCGCCCCGCTGGATCAGTACATCGTGGAGCATCCGGAATACTTCTTCGAGGGCTCGCCCGAGCACGCGCACATCAACCCGGACAACCTGGAGATCCTGATCAATCACCTGAAGTGCGCGGCCTTTGAACTGCCGATCAAAGACGGTGAGCGGTATGGCCCGCACGACACCGGCGAGCTATGCCATTTTCTGGAAGAGCTGGGCGTGGTCCATCACAGCGGCGGATCGTGGCACTGGATCTCCGACAGCTACCCGGCGGACGCGATTAGTCTGCGGAGCGTGACGAGCGATAACTTCGTGGTGATCGACGTGACGCACGACGAGCGCGTGATTGCGGAGGTGGCGTTTCCGGCGGCGCTGACGGAGTTACACGAGAAGGCGATCTACCTGCACGAGGCGAAACAGTTCCAGGTGGAGCGCATGGACTACGACGGGCGCAAGGCGTACGTGCGGCGCGTGGAGTGCGACTACTACACGGACGCGATCGACTACACGCAGGTGAAGATCCTGGAACAGTTCGATGGGAGGCCGCTGGCGGGCGCGGAGGCGGCGCACGGCGAGGTGCGGGTGAACCGGCAGATCGTGGGCTTCAAGAAGGTGAAGTTCTACACGAACGAGAATATCGGGGCTGGCACGCTATCGCTGCCGGAGCAGGAGATGCACACGACGTCGTTCTGGCTGCACTTCCCGGCGGAGTTCCTGGAGCGCTTCACGCAATTGACGCCGACAGAAAAGCTGAACGCTCTGGCGGGATTGGGGAGTGCGTTCCGGACTGTCGCGTCGCTGTTGCTGATGTGCGATCCGCGCGACTTGGGCGTGGCGCTGACGGAACAGATTTCTGTGGAAGCGCGGGGGTTCGAGCCGAACCTGCACATCTACGACAACTTCCCCGGGGGCATCGGGCAGAGCGCTCCGCTGTACGGACTGACGGCGCAACTGATTGCCGGGGCGCGGGCGCTGATCTCACAGTGTGCCTGCGAAAGCGGCTGCCCGGGCTGCACCGGTCCGGCGGGAGAGACCGGCGAGCGCGGGAAGCAGTCTGCCCTGGAGATCCTCAACGTGCTCGCCGGGGCGGAAGAAGACCTGGAGCCTACGCCTTTTTGAAGACGGCGATGGCTTCGATCTCAATGAGGAGATCGGGGCGGCAGAGGATCGCCTGGATGCCGGTGGAGGCGGGCAGCGGATCGAGGCCCAACGAGTCAAAGAAGGCGGTGCGCTCCTCGTTGAAGGCGGCGTAATCGCGATCGATGTCGCGGAGGTAGCAGGTAGTGCGCACGATGTCGTGCCAGTTGGCGCCCTCGGCTTCCAGCAGGCCGGTGATGTTGTGGTAGGTGCGCTTCAACTGAGCGCGGAAATCGCCGACGTGGACGGTGTTGCCGGCGTCGTCGATGGAGGCAGTGCCGGAGATGAGCAGGACAACGATGTTGCCGAACTCCAGGCGGAGACCGCGCGAGAACGAGCTGGGCTTGGCGTAGTCGAACGCCTCGTTCAGCACATTCAGATTGGTCATTTTCTTTTTTTCAATATGAGAGGCGGCGGAGATGCCGGCTATTGCGTCTTCGATTGTCATAGGAGGACCTCATGAAGTTGGCGGCCCCTGGGGCCGAAGTGGATGGCGAGGCGGTCGCGGATCAGGGATTTATTGAGACCGGCGTCGCGGACAGCCTGGACGAGGAGCGAAGCTGCGTCGTAGGCAAGAAGTGAGAAATCGTCAGCGGGCTGCTGAAAGCGTTGGGCCATGCGGGCGAGGAGAGCGGGATCGGGCCGGCGCAGCGTGGGGGCCTGAATGGGGCGACATGCGGAGAAGCGGCGGGCTCTGGCGGCGGGGCCGGCTAGAGCCTGGGTGGTTTCCGGGAGGGCCGCGAGGACGAGTTGCGTTTCGCGCGGGGGGGCGAGGATGACGGCGAGGCGGGCGTCCGTCGGGGCGGCGGGGAGTTCCGTGGCGCCGGGCGTGATGTCGTGGCGGAAGGCGGGGCGGACGCCGGATTTGAGAAGTTCGGTGGCGAGGTTGCGCGAGTCGTGATCGGTGGCAGCGAACAGAATGAAGGGATCCTGTTTCAAACGCGCGGCCAGGAATTTGGCGATATCCGGATCGCCGGGGGCGAGCGAGAACCTCCAGGGGACGTTGGCCTGATTGACGGTCTGATCGGTGGAAGCGGGATCGACGAGCGGCAGGTGCGCTTTGGCGACGACCTGTTCGGCGAGGTGCGTGGTGGCTCCGTCAATGCCGCCGAGCAGGGCCCAGACGCGGTCGGTGAAGACGAGCTTGGCGACAGCAGCGGCGCCGCCGCGCCAGGGATCGTCGGACCAGCGAGGCACCAGGCGGAAGGGCTTCGATTTGTAGCCGCCGTGCGCGTTGGCGTCTTCGAAAGCGAGGGCGGCGCCCATGTAGATCGAGCCACCCTGGGGATGGGCCGGATCGCCAGGGCCGAAGAAGCCGATGGGGATTTCGGTGAAGCCGGTTGGCTCAGGATCTTCGCGGCCGGGGCCTTCGTATTGGAGCGGGGTCTGGCGTTTATCGATGTACTGCGCGAAGAGACACGGGGGCAGCCACGCGCCAAGGAGCGTTCGCCGGGTAACGCGGCTGCCGTATGTCGTCATTTGGCTGCGGCCGTTTCCAGCCCGCGGCTGACACGCTCGCGGGTGGGGATGTAGCCGCGCGGAATCTGGAGTTCCTCGCGGGAGTGATAGGTCCAGCGGTCCTTGTCGAAGCGGGCCAGGAAGACGTCGCCCATGTCGTCCATGACTGAACTGAGCGGGATCTCGCCGGTGACGCCGGGCCAAGGCTTGGAGCGGGTCGCAATGAGGTCGCGAATTTTGGCGCGGTTGAGGCCGGCGTTGTTGGTGGCCCAGAGAAGCATGTTCATTCCATCGTACCCATGTGCGGCATAGGTATCGGGCTCATCTTTGAAACGGGCAGTGAAGGCTTGGCGGAACTCGTCGAGGTGCGGGTCCTTGCGATCCGGGTTCCAGGGGTAGCCGGAGATGACGCCTTCGGCGTTGGTGCCGGCGATATCGGTAAACTCCTTGGAGACGCTGCGGTCGGATGTGAAGTAGGGCTGCTTCATGCCAAGCTTGCGGATCTGATTGAGCACGAGAGCGGATTCGCGGGCGTCGCCCCAGTGGACGATGGCATCCACGTTGGCCTCGCGGAGGCGCTGGATCTGGAGATCGAAATCGCTGCCGCCCACCTTGTAGGCCATCTCGATAGCGACGGGGCGGCCGAGGCGGCGTGCGCTATCTTTGATCTCGCGGACGCCGAAACGGCCGTAGCGATTGGATGCGCGGATGATGCCGATGCGCTTGTAGCCCATTTTGCGGATCATGTAATCGACCAGCAGGTAGCCCTGCTGGCGATCGTCGCCGATGCAGCGGCCGGTCCAAGGGATGTTGGTCTCGATGAACGTGGGGTCCGTGTCGCCGGAGTTCATCATGTAGACCTCGGACTTCAGGGCGACGCGGATAGCGATGTGCGAGTTGGCGGAATCGATGGTGCCGAGGATGGCCCACGCGGGACGCTTGTAGGCCATGGTGATCACCTCGTTACCGGTGGAGCCCCAGAGCCCGTTGTCGTTGACGATATCGAGCTCGAACGGGATCTTGCGCTTGACGTAGCCGCCGCGGGCGTTGGCCTGCTCGATGGCGAGTT
>CAYVDY010000590.1:0-4420 GCA_964450255.1 uncultured Candidatus Solibacter sp.
GGTGGACGTGACGTACAAGCCGGGCAAGTTTCTGGTGGCGAGCAAGGACGAGGCGTCGATGGACAATGAAATGAACACGCTAACGATCGACGGCCACGGAACGGTGGTGAGACTCTCGCAGATTGCGGGGCTGATCGCGCGGCGCATCGTCTGCTACAAAAAGCCGGGCGACTATGTCACGGCCGGGGAGCGAATCGGCCTGATCAAGTTCGGCTCGCGCGTGGATATCACGTTCGGGCCGGAGTGGCAGTTGGAAGTTCAGGAGGGCCAGCGGGTATCGGCCGGGTCCAGTATTCTGGCGCGCAGGAAAGACCAATGATGACACCGCGGCTGAATCTGCGGGAGCGGCTGATAGATCCGAACTCGCCGGACCGGCGACCGCGGCGGGCGGCGTATGCGCTGCCGACCCTGTTCACGGCAGGCAACCTGTTCATGGGCTACCTGGCGATTCTGAAGTCGATTGAAGGCGCGTTGTGGGTGCAGGGTGGAAACTTCGGGCCGAATCCGCACTTTGACTTCGCGGCGATCGTGATCGGCCTGTCGGTGTTTTTTGATGGACTGGATGGACGCATCGCGCGGCTGACGAACACGACCAGCGAGTTTGGGCGTGAGCTGGATTCGCTGGCGGACGTGATCAGTTTCGGCATCGCGCCGGCAGTGCTGGCGTTCGTGTGGGGCTATCAGTTTGTGGACCCTTCGACTCCATTGCAGATCAGGAATTACACGCTGCAGGCGGGCTACTTTGTGCTGTTCATGTTCGTGTGCTGCGGGGCGATGCGGTTGGCGCGATTCAACATTACTGTGGATCCGAAGCCCAGCAATCCGGGGCGGAAGGATCGCAAGTACTTTGTGGGCACTCCAATTCCGGCGGCGGCCGGCATGGTGGCGGCGGTGATCTATTTTCTGGACGGCGTGCCGCTGCGGAATTGGATGTTTATCGCCGCATGGACGGCGCTGCTGGCGCTGCTCTCGTATCTGATGGTGAGCACGTGGCGGTACCGGAGTTTCAAGGACTTTAACCTGGTGAGCCCGCGGAGTCCGCGGAGCCTCATCGTGCTGGCGGCCTTCCTGTATATGATCTGGAACTTCTCCAAACCGTTGCTGCTGGTGATGTCGGTGCTGTATATCGGCAGCGGGATCGTAGTGCGGATCGCGGGGCTGCTGCGGCGGATCGGGTCGCAAAGGAGTCCGGCATGAAAGAGGCAAAGTGGGTTCTGCTGGGCGGCGAGACGCTGCTCGGAATTGAGATTCGGGATCTGATCAGCCAGCGCAAGCTGCCGGTATCGTTGCAGGTGGCGAGCACGAAGTCCGATGAGAAGGTAATCTCGCGCGACGAGGACGAGTTACTGGTGATCTCGCCCTTGGATGCAAGCATGGTGGACGGGGCCGACGTGATCCTGCTGGGCGGGACGTCCAAGGCCAACAAGATGGCGTTTCAGCTGGCGAAGGAGCTGAAGACGCGGCCGGCGTTCGTGGACATGTTCTGCGACTTCGAGGACAAGCCGGCAGCCCGGTTGCGGGCTCCACTGCTGGAAGACAAGAAGGTCGCGGCGGATGCGGATACCATCCACTGCATCGC
This sequence comes from uncultured Candidatus Solibacter sp., assembly GCA_964450255.1. Lineage (GTDB taxonomy): Bacteria > Acidobacteriota > Terriglobia > Bryobacterales > Bryobacteraceae > Paludibaculum. Next base: position 1,580 of record CAYVDY010000590.1, read on the forward strand.
CCACCCGGCGGCGGTGACTCTGGCGAGGCTGTTGGTATTGCTGCACGCGATGTCGCCGGTAGAGCGGTGTGTGGCCACGATTCACGAGCCGGTGAGCGAGTACGGGAAGGAAGCCATCGACGAGTTGCACAAGCAGGCGGTGAGCCTGTTCAACTTCCAGCCGATGCCGAAAGAGGTCTTCGACACGCAGGTGAGCTTCACGCTGTCTCCCTCGTACGGAGAGGACTCGACAAATTCGCTGGCGGCGTCGGAACTGAGGATCGAGAAACACCTGGCGACTCTGTTGGGACCTCGTAAGATGGCGCTGCCATCGATCCGGCTGATCCATGCCCCGGTGTTCCACGGGCACTGCCAGAACGTGTGGGTGGAGTTCGCGAAGCGGCCGGCTGTGGCTGAGATTGAGAAGGCGCTGGCCGATGCGGGGGCCGATGTGCGGCCCGAGGGCACGGAGCCGGCGTCGAACGTCGGCGTGGCGGGGCACAGTGGGATGATTCTCAGCAACATCAACGAGGATCGTAGCCACGGGCGCGGCATGTGGCTCTGGGTGGCGTCGGATAACCTGCGGACTCGGGCCGACAACGCGCTGCTGACGGCGGCGCTGCTGACCAGGAAAAAGGTGAAATGAGGGCTGGCCTGAGCCTGGCGCTGGCGGCGGCCGCGCTGGCCGTGTCCGGCTGCGGCTATCACGTGGGCGGCAAGGCGGATCTGCTGCCGGCGACGATCCGCACGATCGCCATTCCGGCGTTTGGCAACGTGACGCCCCGCTACAAGCTCTCGGAGATGCTGCCTTCGGCGATCGGACGCGAGTTCATTTCGCGGACGCGCTACCGGATTGTGGCGGATCCGAGTGAAGCGGATGCGATTCTGAACGGCTCCGTAGTCAACTTCATGTCGGCGCCCACGATCTTCGATCAGAGAACGGGCCGCGCGGCGGGCATTCAGGTGATGGTGTTCATGAACATCACGCTGGTGGAGAAGAGCACCGGGAAGGTGTTGTACCAGAGGCAGGGGATGGAGGTTCGCCAACGGTATGAGGTGGCGACCGAGCAGGAGCAGTATTTCGACGAGAGCACGGTGGCGCTGAGCCGGTTGAGCCAGGAAGCGGCGCGCCAGGTGGTGAGCTCCATTCTGGAGGCGTTCTAGCGATGACGCCGGATCAACTGCTGCGTGGATTGGCGAAGCAGCGGCCGGAGGGCGTCTATCTTTTCGTCGGGCCGGAGACTTACCGGCGCGGGCCGTGCCGTCAGGCGTTGTTGGAGAAAGTGTTGCCGGCGGAGGATCGGGAAGAGGGCTACGTCCGGCACGATCTGGATTCGATGACGTTGAATGACGTGATCGACGATGCCCGTTCGATGTCGCTGTTTGCGGGGAGCCGCTTGATTTGGGTGTCGAGCGCCGAACTGGCGCTGCCTCGCGGCAGGGCCGCGGCTGCCGCGGACGAGGAAGATGATGCTACGCCGAAGGCCGGCGGCGCAGATACGCTGGCTGCGTACTGCAAGGATCCGACTCCGGGCACGGTGGTGGTGTTGGACTCGCATCGCTGGGACTTCGACGGCGAGGACAAAGCCAAGATGGACCGGCTGCGGAAGTTCTACACGGCCATCCCGAACGTGGTGGAGTTCACGAAGCTGACCAAGCAGGATGCGATGGGATTCGCTCAGGCGCAGGCGGCGGAACGCGGGCTGCGGATCGGATCGGCTGAGATCGACGCGCTGGTGGAGGCGACGGCCTGCGACGCCTCGCGGCTGGCGACGGAGATAGAGAAGCTGGCGCTGTACCTTGGGCCGGCGGGCGGTCAGGTGACGGCGGCGGAGATTGCGGCGCTGGTTCCGAATGGGCAGGAGACGACGATCTTCAATCTGGTGAACGCGCTGGCGCGGCGGAATCGGACGGAGTCTCTGCAGCAGTTGGACACGTTGATCCGGGACGGCGAGTATCTGCCGCTGGCGTTGACGTTTCTGGGCGGGATCTTCCGGCTGGCGCTATCGGCGCGGGAGCAGGGGCTGCGGTCGTCACAGGACGTGCAGAACTACTTCCAGCGTCAGGGCGTGCCGATGTGGCGGGCGCGGGCGGAACAGATCTACACGGCGAGTTCGCGGTTTCCGCAGGAGAAACTGGAGCAGGGGATCCAACTGGTGTTCCGGGCGGACCGGGATCTCAAGAGCGCCCGGGTGGATGACCGGATCGTGATGGAGGATTTCGTGTTCCGGCTGACGTCGTGATGGCGGCGGCAAACAACAAAGAAAAGGCTGCCCACCAGAGTGGGCAGCCTGTGAAAACGTAAGTTTTCAGTGTGCTTGCGGTTAAACCGTGGCCGGAGCGGCCGACATCGCCTTGAGGCGCTTGTGCAGGCGTGACTTGTAACGATCCGCCGTGTTGGACTTGATAATGCCCCACTTGGCAGCCCGGTCGATGAGAGAAAACGTGGAAGACAGTAGAGACGTCGCAACGGCGAGGTCCTTCTTTTCGACTGCGCGGCGCATTGCGCGAATCGCGTGGCGCAAGCGGGTTTTCCGCATTTTATTGACTGTGGTGCGGCGCTCTGTGATGCGCACACGCTTCAGTGAGGTGACATGATTCGCCATTTAGTGTTCTTACAGACCTTTGCCCAAAGTTATACAGAGTCAGGATAACGCACCACGAAGGCCTTCGTCAAAGGCCGCCCGGTCTTTTCTCACGGAAGATGAGCCTGTGAGGATGGACTCGCCCGATGTTCAGCACCGCTTCCGCCTTGGGCGTCGCGCCGCCCAGTCTGCCCGTGCGACGCCGTCAGACTAACAGATTCGGTTAATCCGATATCCTGTAGCATCAATCTGCGGCGGTAGCGTGTGCGCCAGTCAA
>CAYVDY010000591.1:0-4416 GCA_964450255.1 uncultured Candidatus Solibacter sp.
GTGGGATTGGTGTCTCCGCCATGAGAAAACTCTTCGCAATCGCATTTCTCTTCTGCTTCCTCGCAGCGCTCAACGGCATCGCACAGAGTTCGGGGACACCGGCAGCAGGCTCGGCTGCGACGGTTGGCACGCAGACCACCCCAGCCAAAAGCCAACAGGCCGCTCCGGACCCGGAGATTGTCCTGAAGTACCAGCAGGCCCTACGAGAGGAGTCGGAGAGAAGTGCCCAGCGACTGACTCAACTCGTTCAGCACACCAAGGATCTCCTCTCATTCCTGGCCTGGGCGATCGTAATCCTCGCCACAGCGACCACCGCGCTATTGAGCTACTTCGGCAAAACAACCTACACGGAGCTTGCTGAGTCAATCAAGACTCGATTCGACGCGCAGGCCAGTGAACGGCTCCAAAAACTCGAAGCCGAGGCCCGGGAGCGCGCCGAGCAGATGGTAAAGGAATTCAGATTGAACAGTCGGGCGAGTTTTGATTTGCGCTTAGCCCAAATCGAAGAGACATATCGACGTCGCCAATATAAGTACCTAAAATTATTGAGGAGCTACTTCGCAAAGCTATTTGAGTCTAACCCGGACTTGGTGGCTCGGTGGCTGGGAGGCAAATTCGACGGTGATCGCTTTCGTGGCAAGAGGGTGCTATGGGTCGATGATGATGGTGTCGGAATTGCGCCGTTCGTTGAGCTCTTGGAGCAACATTGCGGGCTCCGAATTACAATAAGGGAAACCACGGCCGAAGCGCTTTCCGAATCTCTCAGCAATTACGATCTGGTCATCTCTAACCTTCGGCGCGACCCGGATGACAACGCCGGCCTGCTGATGACTGAAGCGATTCGAGAGAACAAGCGATCCAAAATACCTATCCTCATCTTCACTCGCAAAGAGCATAAGTTGATCTACAAGGACGCTTTAGAGAAGGCAGGTGCTAGTGCTGTTGCGACGTCAGACACCGAACTGCTGGACGGCATCGCCCGACACTTGTCTGCGCCGAGTGAGGCATAAAGGTATGCTCTGGGCCAACCACAAGTTGCGCTTGATTGTCACCAGCAAGTGCAACTTGAAATGTTTCTACTGCCACAACGAAGGGCAACCGAAAGGGAATGATTTTCTATCGACGGAGTTGGTCCACCACCTTCTTCGAGTGGTTTCCCATCGAGGCGACGCGCCGAAGGTCGTGACAATTTCCGGTGGAGAGCCGCTTCTCCATCCACAGCTTGATTACATGGTTCGGGCATTGTCCTCTGTGGCTGCGCATCGAACCGTCGTGACCAATGGAGTTCTCCTGGACCAAGAGCGACTTGACACTCTACGCCGGGCGGGCGTGACAAAGTTGCGAATCGGTGTCGACTCAGTGTCCCAGCCCGGTTGGCGTCCCTCGGCGATGTTTCCAGAGGGGTTTTCCATCTGCCGTACAATGGACCTCCTGCAACGGGAGCGTATGCCGTTTGAAATTAACGTGGTGCTCACGCATTTCAATAGAAGAGATTTGCCCGAGATGCTTCAGCTGTGCCGGGATCGCCTTGTGTCAGCAAAGTTCTTTGAGCATGTCAATACGAGGTTCAGCGACGGCTCGACGGGAACCATGACCGGTGAGGCAAGACCGTTCTTGACGTTCGGCCAGTTCGAGGAGTGTCTTCGAAAGGTCATTCCCTTGTCGGTTCAAATTCCATCAGCTGAGTTCGATGGGGCGAACGAAGTGTACGAGTGCGGCGGTTACTCGATTAGATATTGCAGATTCCTTTGCCAGTATGGACTCTGCTATTTGACTGGTACAAGAGTGGATGCAAGAGGCTTTGTCTATTCCTGCTTGACGGGGAGCGGTCGCTTTCGGATCAGTTCGACACAGGCGGTTGAAACGTCCGGGGCGATCATCGACGAAGCTGCGAGCCAAGGTTGTTCGGCTGGCCTAACGCAGATGGCATTGACGTCCGCAGGCTAAGTTGTGGAGCGAACGGTCTACATAATTAAGCCAGAGGCCCTTCAGCACAGCGAACTGATTCATCGGGCGATAGAGGCAGCCGGGCTCCGAATCGTCGCATTCAAGCGGACGGTGCTGTCGGAGGAAGCCGTCGACCGCCTATATCCGAGTGCGGATGGCGACCTTCGGACCTTAATCCTTCGCCATTTTCGTGTTGGACCATCTGAGATAGGGTTGGTTGAGGGTTCAAACGCGATAGTGCGCCTGTGTCAAATCGCTGGTGAGTCTCTGGACGCAGCTGAATGTGAACCGACGACTATACGGGGGCGGTTTGGGTCCAAAGTCCCTTCGCTGCTGGGCAGAGCGACCTACTATCCTAACGGTTTCCATAGGTCGCGAACTCCCTCCGAAGCCGCCGTCGACATGGCGATCTTCGACTCAACACCCTCCATTGAGTGAAGAGGCGGGACGTACTTGGGTTGAGACCGCCACCCCTCGCTCAACCCCTCTTCTGTCAGTTGCCAGAAACGTCAAGTCTCTGCCGTGGGTTCCCAACCCACTTGGGATCAGAGCCAGGCGCCCACGTGAAGAAGAGGTCGGTCGTATCCACAACTTCCCCCGCAGCGATGATTGCAAGACGCGCCATCCACGTATCAGCGGTCGTTAGGTTGATGGGGACACGACCGCCGGCGTGCGGTTGGATAACGACCTCGCGCTTGTCGGTGCTCGATACAAACGGCAAATATGCTCCATCGCTCGTGCCCCCGGCAAGGATAGCGCGTGCGCGGACAAGACCCATTGGCTCGAACGGGTTGCGCTCGAAATCGTCGTGCGCGTCCGAGTATCGGTCCAGGCGCTGGAGAACCAATTCGCAATTGTTCATGGGATCCAGGCCGGTGTTCGACATGAATACGGTGAGGCCCTGTGGCGCTTCCCGGTGCCGAATTGTGATATCCGGCCGCAAGTAGGTCTGGCCAAGCGCCTGCTCGACAGTATTGGTGTAGACCTCCCTTTTCGGGTCGAAGAATGCGAACTGATTGAACGGCCCCTTCAAGAGTTCCATGACCTTGTCGACCAGAACTCGCTTCAGCTCCCCCATACGAAATGTCGAGTTCGCAGACGCCGCATCCGTAGCGCTGGTCTTGGAGTCGTATTGGGGTAACATCAACCCCTGAGTGCTGCGGAGACGCCGCCCTTTTAGGCCGCCAAACTCCAGATGAAGGTCAAGCTCGGTAGTGGACGGGTGCCCGAGAGCGCGGTAGAAATCCACAATGTAGATGAGGGCCTCGGCGGTCGTGGCGATCGCAGCATCATAAAAGAAGCCTTGGGAGTTCATCTGGTCGAAGTTCTGGGATTCCAAGATCAGCAGACGACCGGTCTGGTCGGCGGCCAAGAACTCGTACCTCGGGCCACCCAGTTTCTGGCTGAACTCGATTGAGAAACCAGACTGGTCTGGCGTCGCTTTTGCCTCTTCGATGATGAACGCAATCGGCCAGTCGCGGGCCCGCATTACCGCTGACCTCGCCGCCTCGAGGAGGGCGGCCGGGCTGGCAGCCAGAATTGGGGTGTTCGGCAGGCATTGGAGCCGTCGGAAATACGTCGCGCCAGACTCCTTCAATCCAGCCAAAGCCCTTGTGGCCCGTTCCTCAAACCATGTTTCCGGCTGACTGGCAGCCCTGGCACCACCGGACGAGGCGGGGGACTCGTTGCTGGGCAGAATCTTAATTTGGGCCGCCGAGATCGCCACTTGAGTCAATTCGTCTCGTCGAACCTGACTGTATGGGGTCTTCTGGATCCGAAACTCACCAGAGTGCCGGTAGAAGAATTCTTCGTCGTCCCCGCTGCCACGATTCGCGTGAGCCTGCCAGTTCCCTGTTGCGTCCTGGCGCCACTGGAAAAGACTTATAAACCGGTGCCTCTCCGATTCACCCGCAAATAGGCGTTTGAGAGCGTCCTTGATATCCTCCTCTCTGGAATCTCCAATTGCGGGGCTGAGCATCTGCCGTAGGGTCGAAAGCGTAGTGGGCAATCCGTCCCAATAGTGGTCCTCGCGAGCAAGCAGCGTTTCGAGAATCGCTCGTTCTATCGCGAGGGATTTCGGAAGTTCATAGCGATCAACTTGGATGGCCGATGTGCCTCCTTCGATCGCACCGACGCGCGGAGGCATCGTCCGGAGCGGGCCCACGGCCGGAACAAGAACCTCGGGTTGTTTGCTGAGGCGACGGAAAAGAAGATCGTAGCCACCGGAATCGTAAAGCCGATAATGCGTGAATGGCTGAAGAGCGTCCGGGATGAATGATGCGTCACCGTCTTCCAGCAGGACAGGAATGAACCTTTCGTTGCGGACGGCTTGCCTGTAAATCTGCTGCCGGATCAGGTGCCCCTCCCATGCGGAGCCGAGCCCCTTCCCCGGCTCTTCCTGCAAGTCGAACCTCTTTAGATTGGAAGCCGAGCAAACCACGAGGACGAAGTCAGACTCGACTATTTGGC
>CAYVDY010000592.1:0-4395 GCA_964450255.1 uncultured Candidatus Solibacter sp.
GATCTCCAGGATGTTGTACGCCGTACGCGCGTCGCCGCTGGCATAGACGGCAATCTGCTCCAGCAAGTCGTCGCCGCAAGTGACGCCCAACATAGGCAGCGCTCGCTGCAGCAGCGTTACGGTCTCCTCCGTGGTCAACGCCCGCAGAGCGTAAACCTTGGAACGGGATAGCAGCGCCGAGATCACTTCAAACGACGGATTCTCCGTGGTCGCCCCGATCAGGATAATGTCGCCGCGCTCCACGTATGGCAGGAACGCGTCCTGCTGCGCTTTGTTGAAGCGGTGAATTTCGTCCACGAACAGGACGGTACGCAGTCCCTGGCGGCGATTGCGCTCCGCCTGCGCCATCACCTCCTTGATCTCTTTGATTCCGCTCAGGACAGCACTGAACGGGATGAAGGCGCAACGGGTATGGCGCGCCACCAATGACGCCAGCGTGGTCTTACCGACGCCCGGCGGCCCCCACAGGATCAATGACGTGAGCCGGTCTTTTTCGATCTGGACGCGCAGCGGCTTGCCCGCACCCAGGATGTGCTCCTGTCCGACATAGCCGTCCAGCGATTCGGGGCGCATGCGCTCGGCCAACGGCCTTGGCGCGTCGTCAGCGGCCAGCCCGGGCGAGGCGTCAAACAGGCTCATGCCGCCGTCCTCTGGCGCCAGGCCTCGTAAAGCAGAATCCCGCCGGCCACGCTCGCGTTCAAGCTCTCAACGCCCGTCGTCGGAATGTGCAGCTCCACACCGGCGGCGCGCATCTCCTCGCTCACACCACGCCCCTCGCTACCGATCACAATCGCACAGCGGCCCTTGAAATCGGCGTCCTGCAATGCCACGCCGCCGCGCGGCACCGCCACGTAGACAGACGTCCGGCCCTGCTGCAGCGCGGATCGGAGAACCGCCGGCTCCAACCCGTCCAGGAACGGAACACGGAACAGAGACCCCGCGCTGGCACGCAGCGTCTTCGCGTTCCATGGGCTCACCGTACCCTTGAGGAAAGCCATCCCCGTCGCGCCGAATGCCTCAGATGCGCGCACCATCGCTCCGGCGTTGCCGGGATCCTGCACACCGTCCAGCACCACCAACATCGACTTACCGCGGAGAATATACTCCATCGTCCACCTGGGCGGCTTCACCAGCGCCATCACGCCCTGCGCCGCTTCGGTCGCGGAGATTTCCTGGAATACATCCTCAGCGACAGTCAGCAGTCTCACCCCCCTCAGATTGCCGATATGCCTCTCCACCACGCGCCGCACGCTCTCCGCGGCCAGCACCACAGGCGTCTCCAGACCGGATCGCAGCGCCTCTTCCAGCAGGTGAAACGTCTCGGCCACGCAGAGGCCCTCTGCCGTCAGTTCTCCCCGGGAGAGAGCGCGCCGGATCTCTTTCAGCATGGGGTTCTTCGCGCTTGTGATCACTTCTGCTCTGGCCATATGGGTAGAATCAATATCGTACGATGAAGCGGCTTGTGTTTATCGCTCTCCTGGTTGCCGGTTTGCCGCTGGCCACCTATCTCGTCATTCTGTCCAAGCAGATCGAGAGCCAATCCAACATCGACGAAGCCGAAAAGGCCGATATCATCGTCGTGCTCGGAGCCGCCGAATACAACGGCCGCCCGTCACCCGTCCTGCGCGCCCGCCTCGATCATGCCTTTGATCTTTACTCCCGAGGCCTCGCCCAGTTGATTCTCACCACCGGGGGCGCCGGCGGCGACGAGCAGTACACCGAAGGGCAGGTCGGCCGCGACTATCTCGTCCGACGCGGCATTCCTTCGGAGCGGATCGCCGTGGAAGGCGAAGGCGATACCACCGTCTCCACCGTCCTGGCGGTGAGCGAGATTATGCGGCGCATGGGTCTGACCTCCGCTATTCTCGTCAGCGACGGCTACCATATCTTCCGCTCCAAACGGATTCTCCAACACCAGGGTATGCGAGTTTATGGTTCGCCTCGCCCGGATTCGCCCAGGGACGAATGGCGCGAACAATGGCTCTACTTTCGCCAAGCCTGCGGTTACCTGCTTTGGCGTGTCGGCCTGAAGTTCTAGGTCATTGCGATCGTACCGCTCCCGCTGAGCTTCAGCCCTTCACATCAAAGCACTGCAACTGGCCCTGATTGCGGATATACAGCCGTCCGCCACATACCACCGGATAGGCCCAGCTCGGCTTTCCATGATCGGGAATGCTGAACCGGCCATGCTCGCGATAGCCCTCAGGCGTCGCATCCGCCATGCCGGCCGTGTAACCTTCGCCCAGCAGGTACAGCCTGCCGTCGGCATAGGTCAGCGAGCCCTTTCCGACACTGCGGTCCTTCCACATCACCTTGCCGGTCGTGAACTCCAGGCACGAGAGAATCGAGTTCGAGAACCCGTAAAGAAACCCATTCACCAACAAGACGCCGCCATGGTGGTTCATCATCTCGCGGTTGAACCACAGCTCCGACGATGTCACGGCCCCGTTGGATGCCGTCAGAGCCACCACGCCTCCGCCCGTGCCGTAGGCCGAACTGTAGAACACTTTGTCCTGCCCGAAGACGGGCGTCGCGCAATTGGCGGTGCCGTTGGCGGGCTTCTCATAGCGCCACATCAACTTACCGTCTGATGCGCGCACACCGACACCGGCTTCTGCCGTCAACGTGCTGTAGCAGCGCACGCCGCCTACCTCGCAGACAATGCAGGAGGCGTAGCCGGCCGGGTCGCTCAGATCCTGGCTGGACCAGATCCACTTGCCGCTCTGCTTATCCAGCGCCACGATGGACGCCGCACGCCCGCCCGGCGTGAAGATCAGTTTCTCGCCGTCCACCAGGGGCGATTCGCTCAGCAGCCAGTGCGGATTGCGTCCCTTGAAGTCCGTCAGCGCATTCTTACGCCAAACCACACCGCCGTCTGAGGTCTTCAGGCAGGCGAGGTCGCCGTTTTCGGTCATCACCCAGAGGTTTGAGCCTTCTACGGTCGGCGTGGAACGCGGCCCATCACCGCGATCGTTGTCGCCCTGCGGGCCAAGCGGCACGGTCCACAGTTGCTTCCCGTTGGCGCGGTCCAACGCATGCACGGAACTGCGGCCCTTCAGGCTGCCCTGGACATAGATGCGGTCGCCCGCGATGGCCAGGCTGCCATATCCGGCGCCCAGTCCATCGATGCTCCACAGTTGTTTCGGGCCGCCGGACGGCCACTGCTTCAGCAGTCCAGTCTCGGTCGACAGACCATCGCGCTTCGGCCCGCGCCATTGCGGCCAATCAACGGCGGCTGGTGCTGCCGGCGCTGCTGCGCCCGCCAAAGCCATCAAAGCAGTGCGTCGAGTCGTCATCCCTATATCCTCCCCAGTTCTTGGCAACGCTATGCTCAGAGTATGACGCGAAACACGGCCGTTTTGGCAGGGGCAACCGGCTTGGTGGGACGATACCTGCAGCAGGTGCTCGAAGAGGACGCCTTTTACGACGACCGCATCGCACTGCAACGCTCAGATTTCGTCAAACTCCAACTGCCGCCGGTCACCCACCTGTTCTGTTGCCTCGGCACCACGATCAAGAAGGCTGGCAGCAGGGAGGCCTTTCGCGCCGTTGATTTTGACTTGGTGGTGAGCTTCGCCAAAGCGGGCCGCGCCGCGGGCGCACAGCGGATGATGGTGGTCTCCAGCGTGGGCGCCGATGCGAAGTCGTCCAATTTTTATCTGCGCGTCAAAGGAGAGATGGAACAGGCTCTCGCCGGCCTGGGATTCGAAGCCCTTCACATCTTCCGGCCCAGCATTTTGCTCGGACAGCGGTTGGACGCGCGCAGTGGAGAACAGTGGGGCATTCGCATGGCGCGCGCCTTCGAATGGGCGATGGTTGGCCAGGCAAAAAAATACCGGCCGATGCCGGCCGGCATTCTTGCTTCCGCGATGGCCGCGGCGGGCGAGCGGGGTGCGCCTGGCCGCCACATTCATCATTATCAGGACATCGTCGCTTTGGCTGGAGCGTGAAAACTCAGGCGGCAGCCTGATCTTCTTCGCTCACCAGGTCGCTCACCTTGGCCACTTGCACCTTTTGGGCGAGGCCGAGTATGGAGAGCAACTTGATCTGGAGCCACGTGGGATCAAATTCGAACCAGGCAAGACCGTGCCGCGCCGAGGACGGATGGGCGTGGTGGTTGTTGTGCCAGCCCTCGCCGAACGTCAGCAGGGCAACCCACCAGTTGTTCCTGGAATCGTCGCGCGTGTTGAACCGCCGCTTGCCCCACAGATGCGTGGCGGAATTGACCAGCCAGGTGGCGTGGAGCCCCAGAACCACTCGCAGCGCCACACCCCACAAGAGCATGGATAATCCGCCAACGGCCCCAAGAACCAACGCCCGGGCGACCAGCGGAAGGTAGTGGGACGGCTTCAGCCAGCGGTGGACCGTACCCCCGCCCAGACAGGGCGCGTCCTG
>CAYVDY010000593.1:0-4388 GCA_964450255.1 uncultured Candidatus Solibacter sp.
TGCGAAAGATCATTACGTCGCCGAAGATCGGGAGCGTGATCTGCGCGACGGACGCGGGGCGCGAGGGGGAACTGATCTTCCGGTATATCTACGAAGCCGCGGGGTGCGATAAGCCGGTGGAGCGGCTGTGGATTTCGTCGCTCACTCCAGAGGCGATCCGGGCAGGCTTCGATAAGGTCCGGGACTGGAGCCATTATCATCCGCTGGCGGACGCGGCGAAGGGGCGGAGCCGGGCGGACTGGCTGGTGGGGATGAACCTGTCGCGAGCGTATACGCTGGGCAGCGGCGAGGACGTTTCCGTGGGGCGGGTGCAGACTCCGACGCTGGCGATGCTGGTGGAGCGGGAACTGGCGATCCGGCGGTTTGTGGTGGAAGACTATCTGAACGTCGTGGCGCGGTTCATGCCGGAAGAGGTGGACGCCGTTTACGAGGGCACGTGGTTCCGGCCGGGGGTGGATCCGCAGGAAGCGGCAATGCGGCTGCCTTCCAGCGGCGAGGAGGCGGCGGCGATTGTCGCGCGGGTGGAGGGGGGCACGGCGCGGATCGAGAAGATCGAGGCGCAGACGAAACGGATGGCGCCGCCTCCGCTGTACGACCTGACGGAGCTGCAGCGGCATGCGAACCGGCTTTATGGGTTTAGCGCGCAACGCACTCTGGATCTGGCGCAGGCGCTTTATGAGAAATATAAGCTGATCAGCTATCCGAGGACGGATAGCCGGCATCTGTCGGCGGATGTGGCCAGGACGCTGCCTAAGATCGTGAACGCGATTTCTGGCGCGTATGCCGGCATGCTGGCTCCGGGAACGGGGGAGCGGCCGCTGGGCAAGCGCTTCGTGGACGATACCAAGGTATCCGACCACCATGCGATTATCCCGACGGGGGTTTCACCGGGGAGTGCGCCGCCGGACGAACAGAAGATCTACGACCTGATCTGCAGGCGGCTGCTTTCGGCGTGGCACGACGAGCATGTGTGGGCGGTGACTTCGGTGACGACTCTGGTGGTGAGCGGTCCAGAGAAGACCGAGGACCGGTTTCATTCCAGCGGCACGGCGGTGGAGCAGGTGGGTTGGAAGGTGCTGGATATTAAGGCTCCCAAGGGCCGGGGCGAGGAGGGCGAGGGCGGGCAGGCGTTGCCGGCGGGGTTGGAAGAGGGGCAGGCGCAGCGGGTTCTGGAGGTGGAGGCGGTGCGGAAGAAGACGCGGCCACCGAAGCGGTTTACGGAAGGAACGCTGCTGACGGCGATGGAGACGGCGGGCAAGACGCTCGACGACAAAGAGCTCTCCGACGCGATGAAGGAGAACGGGCTGGGGACTCCGGCGACGCGGGCACAGATCATTGAAGTGCTGATTAAGCGCGCGTTTATTGAGCGGCGGGGGAAAAGCCTGGAGGCGACGGACAAGGGGATCCGGCTGATTGATGTAGTGCATCCGGAAGTGAAGAGTCCGGCGATGACGGGGCAGTGGGAAGCGTATCTCAAGCGTATCGAGCGGGGCGAGGCGGAGTTGGCGCCGTTCCTAAAGGGGATTGAGGATTACGTGCGCGAGGTGGTGGGGAAGGCGGGGAGTGTTTCGCGGCACGTGGAGGCGGAGCCGGTGGTGGAGAAGCAGGTGGCGATTGTGGAGCGGAAGCGTTCGGAGGCGCCGCGCGATTTCAGTTCGGCGGGGCTGCACGGGATTTTGAAAGAGCGCTTCGGTTTTGCGGCGTTCCGGCCCAATCAGGAGGCGGTGTGCCAGGCTCTGGTGGGCGGCGAGGACGTGCTGCTGGTGATGCCGACGGGCTCCGGCAAGTCGCTGTGCTATCAATTGCCGGGCATCGCGCTGGGCGGGACGACGCTGGTGATCAGCCCGTTGATCGCGCTGATGGAAGACCAGGTGGCGAAGATGAACGCGCTGGGTTTCGCGGCGGACCGGATTCATTCGGGGCGGAGCCGGGCTACGTCGCGGGATGTGTGTTTCGCGTACCTGGAGGGGCGGCTGGATTTCCTGTTCATCGCGCCGGAGCGGCTGCGGGTGCAGGGCTTTCCGGAGATGCTGGCGAAGCGGCGGCCGTGCCTGATCGCGATTGATGAAGCGCATTGCATTTCGCAGTGGGGCCATGATTTCCGGCCGGATTACCGGACGATTGGGCAGCATCTGCCGGCGCTGCGGCCGGCTCCGGTGATTGCGCTGACGGCGACGGCGACTCCGATGGTGCAGAGCGACATTGCGCGGCAGTTGGATCTGGCGGACCCGAGGCATTTCATTCACGGATTCCGGCGGGATAATATCGCGATCGAAGTGGTGAAGGCGCCGCAAAGTGCGCGGCCGGATCTGGTGCTGGAGATCCTGAGCGAAGAGGGGCGGCGGCCGGCGATCGTGTATTCGCCGAAGCGGCGGGATGCCGAGACGCTGGCACGGTCGCTGGGTCAGGAGTTTCCGGCGGCGGCGTATCACGCGGGGCTGGAGGCGAGCGTCCGGCACGATGTGCAGACGGCGTTTCTTTCGGGGCGGCTGGAGGTGATTGTGGCGACGATCGCGTTCGGCATGGGGATCGACAAGCCGGACGTGCGGACGGTGATCCACACTGCGCTGCCGGGGAGCCTGGAGGGCTACTACCAGGAGATGGGGCGCGCGGGGCGGGACGGGCTGCCGTCGCGGGCGATTCTGATGCACGCGTATTCGGACCGCTACACGCACGACTTCTTTTTTGAGCGGGACTACCCGGAGCCGGAGGTGCTGGCAGGGCTGTTCCGGGTGTTGACGGCGGAGCCGATGGAGAAGGACGCGGTGCGGGCCCGCTGCCGGATGGGCGGGGACGAATTCGACACGGCGCTGGAGAAGCTGTGGATTCATGGCGGCGCGGTGGTGGACTATGCGGAGAACGTGAGCCGCGGCACGGAAGGCTGGCGCGAGTTGTATCTGAAGCAGCGCGAGCACAAGATGGCGCAGTTCGAGAAGATGCTGACGTACTGCGAGACGCCGGCGTGCCGGATGACGTCGCTGGTGCGGTATTTCGGGGACACGGGCGATTCGGCGCGGAAGTGTGGGGTGTGCGATTTCTGCGAGCCCTCGGCGACGGTGGGCCAGCAGACGCGGGCGCCGAGCGCGGCGGAGCGGGCGCATGTGGCGCAGATGTTGAAGGAGCTGAAATCGACGGGGCCGATCTCGGCGGGGCGGCTGTTTACGCTGGCATTTACGGATGGCTCGCTGGACCGGCGCGGGTATGAGGAGTTGCTGGGGGCGGTGGCGCGCAGTGGGCTGGTAGAGGTGATGGACACGTCGTTCGAGAAGGACGGCAAGCTGGTGGAGTACCGCAAGGTGCGGATGACGGACGCGGGCGAGGCGGCGGGCGAGGATGTGGACGTGCTGATCCCGGTGGAGCTAAAGGCGGTGGCGCGGAAGTCGCGGGCGAAGACGCCGCGGGGGAAGGCAAAGACGGCCGCTGCGCCGAAGGTAACGAAGAAGGCGGCGGCAACGCGCGCGGTGGCGAAGCCGGCCGCGGTGGCGGCGGCGCCGAAGGTCGAGTTTGAACCGGCGCCGGCGCGAACGGACCGGACGGCGGCGATTGAGGCGGCGATGAAGGCGTGGCGTTTGGCCGAGGCCAAGAAGAAGGGCGTGCCGGCGTTCCGCGTGATGACGGACAAGGTTTTGCGAACGATTGCGGAGACGGAGCCGGCGACGACACGGGAGCTGCTGGCGGTGCCGGGGATCGGGCTGACGATCGTGGAGAAGTACGGCGCGATCATTTTCCGCATACTGCAGAAGGTGGGCTGAGAGAGCGAGGGAGGTGCAGCGGTGCTGACGAGAACTCTGATTCTGACTTGTGGACTGAGCCTGGAGCTGATGGGCGCGGCCAAGCGGCCGGTGGATTATGTCAGCCCGCTGACGGACACGCACAAGTCGAGGTGGATCTACTTTTCTTCGGCATCGCGGCCGTTCGGGATGGTGAACTTGAGCCCCGATACGAAAGTGGAGGGCGACTGGGGCGCGGGGTACCTGTATGGCGAGCCTTACGTGCGGTGCTTCAGCCATATCCATGACTGGCAACTGGCCGGGATTCCGGTGATGCCGGTGGTGGGGGCGATGAACGGGCAGGAGGGCTACGAGGGGTATAAGTCCAAGTTCTCGCACGAAACGGAGATCGCCAAGGCCGGGTATCACAAGGTCCATCTGGACCGCTACAACGTGACGGCTGAGTTGACCTCGACCAAGCGAGTGGGCTTCCACCGGTACACGTTTCCGGCGACCGAAGATGCGTACGTGCTGATCGACACGGGGGCTCCGATTGCGATGACGGGCGTGGAGGATGCGTCGATCCGGCGCGTGTCGATGCGGGAGCTGGCGGGCTATTCGAAGCTGGCTGCGACACTGCGGCGGCCGAAGCCGGTGACGGTGTATTTTGTGGCGCAG
>CAYVDY010000594.1:0-4365 GCA_964450255.1 uncultured Candidatus Solibacter sp.
AAGCGCGCATCGAGCGCGCCAAGCACGCCCTGCGGATCGTCGATCTCGAAAAGCGCATGTACCACAAGCCGAACGAGCTCTCCGGTGGCCAGCGCCAGCGCGTCGCCATCGCCCGCGCCCTGGTCAACGACCCCTCGATCCTTCTCGCCGACGAACCCACGGGCAACCTGGATTCCGCCACCAGCGTGGAAATCATGGGCCTCTTCGAGCGCCTACACGCCCAGGGCAACACCATCGTGCTCGTCACCCACGAACGCGACATCGCCGAATACGCCCACCGCATCATCACCGTCCGCGACGGCAAAGTCTCGCGCGACGAAGTGAACGTCCACCACCGGGGTTAGGGCGCTTTTCCCGTCCTCCTGCCCACGTTTCGCTGAAGAGCCCTCTCATTCCGTGGGAGGGCTCCTTTTGAAAGCGGGCACACGATGGAACGTCCCGGGCCGCCAGAGTTGACCTGTCGGCGGAATCGTGACGCAGCTACTTCAGCAGCGGGGCCAGATAGGGCGTCACGTTCGCCGCCACCCGTTTGCAGCCCTCGGCCGTCGGGTGCATCGCATCGCCCTGCATCAGCTTCGGGTTCGTCGCGACGCCCTCCAGGAAAAACGGCATCAACGCCGTCTTCTTCTCCCGCGCCAGTTCGCTGAAAATCTTCTCAAACCCGCGAATGTAGTCCGGCCCGTAGTTACGCGGCAGCGTCATGCCGCACAGCAGCACCTTCGCGCCGGACTTCTGAAACTCATCGATCATCGCCGCCAGATTCGCCCGAGTCGCCTCCAGCGGCAGCCCCCGCAGTCCGTCGTTGGCGCCCAGTTCCAAAATCACCACCTT
This sequence comes from uncultured Candidatus Solibacter sp., assembly GCA_964450255.1. Lineage (GTDB taxonomy): Bacteria > Acidobacteriota > Terriglobia > Bryobacterales > Bryobacteraceae > Paludibaculum. The sequence goes on from CAYVDY010000594.1 coordinate 832, forward strand.
TGGCTGCAAACTCACCGCCGCCGCCATCCGCGAGACGCCGCCATCAGTGGTGTCGCCACTGATGCCCTGATTCACCACGCGGAATTTCAGACCCCGGCGGTCCAGCTCTTTCTGAAGGAAGTCCGCATAGCTCAGCCCCGGTTCCAGCCCATGCCCCGCGGTCAGGCTGTCGCCGAAAGCCACAATCACTGGACGCCCGTCGGCCACCGGAGCCACCGGCGGGACAATCGGCGCCGCAGCGGGCGCAGCCGCCGCCGGTTCCGCCCGTTTCTCTTCCTTAGCGCACCCGGCCAGCCCCATCACCGCCAAAAGCAAAAAGACCCGTCGATTCATCGCAACTTTCACACTTCAGTGTATCCCGCCCCATTCGCTGCCATCATAAAGGGCAGAGCTATACCGGATGAACACCCCGATCCTCGCCCTGCAGGCCATCACCAAGTCCATCGATACCGGCACCCACCGCGTCGACATTCTTAGAGGCATAGACCTCACCATCGAGCGCGGCGAATTCGTCGCCATCATGGGCGCGTCCGGTTCCGGCAAATCGACGCTCCTTGGCCTGCTGGCGGGCCTGGACACGCCCACCAGCGGCTTGATCCAGCTCGACGGGGATGAGATCTCCCGGCTGGGTGAGGACGCGCTGGCGGGCCTCCGGGGCCGCAAGATCGGCTTCGTCTTCCAGAGCTATCAGTTGATCCCCACCCTGACCGCCGAGGAAAACGTCCTGCTCCCCGCCGAACTCGCCGGCGAGACCGGCGCCGGCCTCACCTCGCGCGCCAAGTCTCTGCTCGACACCGTAGGCCTCCAGAACCGCCACGATCACTACCCCGTCCAGCTCTCCGGCGGCGAACAGCAGCGCGTCGCCCTGGCCCGCGCCTTCATGCGCAAGCCCCCACTCCTGCTGGCCGACGAGCCCACCGGCAATCTCGATTCTGTCAACGGCCGCCAGATTCTCGACCTCCTTCTCTCCCTCAACCGTCAGGAAGGCGCCACCCTCGTCCTGGTCACGCACGACCGTGAACTCGCCGATTGCGCCACACGCATCATCACCCTCCGGGACGGCGTCGTGGTCTCTGACGAGAAGAGGGCCGCGCAATGATGGCATGGAAGATGGCTTGGCGCGAGGCCCGCGCCTCCGCGCCCAAGTTCGTCTTCGTCATCTTCGGCGTCGCCGCGGGCGTGGGCGCCCTCACCGGCGTGCGCGGCTTTTCCGCGGCGTTCTTTGAAGCCCTCAAGCGCGAGGCCCGGACCCTCATGGCCGCCGATCTCACCGTCCGCCAGTTTGGCGATGCCGCGGAACGCCAGAAGCAGGAGATCGATAGCTGGATCTCCCGCGGCGCGCGCCTCAGCCGCATCACCGAAACAGTCTCCATGATGGCGCGCGAGGGCGAATCGCCCGTGCTGGTCAGCGTAAAGGCTCTCGATCCCCAAACCTACCCGTGGTACGGCAAAGTGGAGCTCGATCCGCCCGTGCCGCTGGCTAAGGTGCTCAACAAGGACACCATCGCCGTCTCCGACGATCTGGTGGTGCGATTGAATCTTCAGGTCGGCTCCACGGTGAAGCTCGGCACGGCGAACTTCACAGTTTGCGGAGCCGTCAAGATGGAGCCGGACCGCATGACCGGCTCGCTCAACGTCGGCCCGCGCGTCATGATCACACGCGAAGGCCTGGAACGCAGCGGCCTCATCACCTTCGGCTCGCGAGCCTCGCAGCGGTTCCTGTTCAAGCTGCCCGCGGCGCCCGCCCCCGCCATCGATGTGCAGCAGATGCGCGACAGCCTGAAGAAAGCCTTCCCCGAAGCGCAGGTAGTGGACTATCGCGAAACCCATCCCGCCATCACGCGCGCGCTGGACCGCTCCACCACGTTCCTCAGCCTCGTCTCCCTCATCGCCCTGATCGTCGGCGCGCTCGGCGTGGCGACCGCGATCTACGCCCACCTTCAGCAGCGCCTCGACACTATCGCGATCCTCAAATGCCTCGGCGCGAAGTCGTCCCAGATCATGGGCATCTACACAATGCAAACGATGCTGCTTGGTCTCACCGGCGGCCTCGCCGGTGTTGTCGTGGGCGCCGTCGTGCAGAGATTGTTCCCCGTCCTGCTGGCCCGCTACTTCCAGTTCGAATCCATCCCCTGGAATGCGTCCTTCGCGCTGGAAGGCATCGGCGCGGGCGTCCTGGTCACCCTGCTCTTCACCATCCCGCCGCTGCTCGCCGTCCGCGAAGTGAAGCCGGCCATGATCTTCCGCCGCGAGATGCCGGAGGTGCGCGCCCGTTGGGCCGCACGCCTCAGGAAACAGGTGCCGGCGCTGCTGAGCGGTGTATTGATCCTCTCTGGCCTCGGCGGCATCGCTGGATGGCTGGCCGAATCACCCAAAATGGGCGCCTACTTCATTGGCGGCCTGGCCGTCGCCCTGCTGATTCTGGCCGGCATCGCGTGGCTGCTGTTGCGCGGCCTGAAACTCTTCGTCCGCTGGTCGCCGCTGCGCCTGCCGATGGCCGTCCGGCACGGCATGGCCAACATCTACCGGCCCGGCAACCACGCGCCCAGCGTGCTGGTCGCGCTCGGCATCGGAGTCATGTTCACGCTCACCATCTACCTGGTGCAGACCTCGCTGCTGACGGAGGTCGCCAGCGCCGCCCCCAAGGGCGCGCCCAACGTTTTCATGATCAACATCATGGATCGCGACCGAGACGCCGTGAACGCCTTCCTCACCGCGCAGAAGGACGCTCTGGCCCGACCCAGGCTCTCCTCGCTCTCCCCCGCGCGTCTCACGCTGGTCAACGGCACGCCCGTCGAGAAGTTCGATCTCAAGGGCTTCAACCGCCGCGCCCGCTTCACCCGCCAAGTCAGTTGGGCTGACGCCAAGCCCGAAGACTTCCAGATCCGCAAGGGCGGCTGGTGGACCGCCGCCGATCAGGACAAGCTCATGTCCGTCTCCGAAACCACGGCCGAACTGCTGAAGATCGCACCAGGCATGACGCTGCGCTGGGAATCGGTCGGCAAGAGCTTCGATGTGAAGGTCGCTGCCATCCACCGCCTGGAGTCCGTCCGCCCCGGATCCGACGACGACTTCATGTTCAACCGCGCCGCCCTCCAGGGGTTGCCAACCCAATGGCTCGGCACCGTCCGCCTGCCGCCCGCCAGCATCGCCGTCTTCCAGCGCGAAGCCTACAAGCGCTTCCCCAGCGTCACCGTCATCAACGTCGCCGAAGTCATCAACATCGTGCAGGAAGTCGTCGATCAGGTCTCGCTCGTCGTCCGCTTTATCTCGGCCTTCGCGATCCTGGCCGGGGCCATTATCCTAGCCTCCACCGTCGCCGGCACCCGCCTCCGCCGCACGCGCGAATCGGCCGTGCTGAAGACACTCGGCGCACGCAGACGCCTGCTGATCTCGATCTTCTCGGTCGAGTTCGCCATCCTGGGTCTGGTCGCCGGAGTAATGGGCGCGGGCCTGGCGACTACGTTTTCACGCCTTCTGCTCCTTCGCTTCCTCGACGCCAGATGGCGCTTCGAGTGGGCGCCTAACCTCACG
>CAYVDY010000595.1:0-4360 GCA_964450255.1 uncultured Candidatus Solibacter sp.
TTCGGCGTCGCCGGGGATGGATTCAGTCTTGGCATCGTAGCGGAAGGTCCGGCCGGTGCGGGCGACGATGTTGGCGAGATGGCAATGGAGGGCAGAGATACGGCCGACTTCAATCTCGGCGTTGGGGGCGCGGCGTGAGCGGACGCACTCGATGAAGTTGTGGGCGTGGGTGTCGGAGACGTTCTCCTCTTCCTTGTGAACGAGTTTGCCGGCGCGGTCATAGACGCGATAACCATTGACTCTATCGGACTTGCCGATCTCCACCATGCCCTCGGACCCATAGACGGCGACACCGTTCTCGACGCCGCCCATGGCGTAGGGACTCCAGATGCGCATCTCGAACATGAGCATCTTGCCGGGGTACTTAAAGGTGACGGTCATGGTGTCTGGAGTCTGCTGATCGTCGTCGAAGTAGAGCTTCGCAGCGGAGCCGGAGACTTCGAGCGGGTGGTCCACGTTGAGAGCCCAGCGCGCCTGATCGAGCTGGTGGGCTCCGTCGTTGCCGGCGTCGCCGGTGCCGTAGTTCCAGTTCCAGTGCCAGGTGTAGTGAAAACGATTCTCGTTGAAAGGCAGCGCCGGGGCGGGACCGATCCAGGTGTCGTAGTCGAGGCCGGCGGGGACTGGGGAGTCCGCCTTGTGGCCGATATCCTTGCGGAGTTGTACGTTCCAGGCCTTCGCCATGAGGACGCGGCCGATCTTGCCGGAATGGACGAGTTCCATAGCGCGCTGTGTGCTGGGGCGGGAGCGGGCCTGGGTGCCGTGCTGCGCAATTCGCTGATTGCGGCGCACGGCGGCAACGACGAGGCGCGCTTCTCGAGCATTGTGAGCGCAGGGTTTTTCGAGGTAGACGTCCTTGCCGGCGTCGCAGGCGAGGATAGCGGCGGGTGCGTGCCAATGGTCTGGCGTGGCAATGACGACGGCGTCGATAGATTTGTCGTCGAGGACGCGGCGGAGATCGGATACTGTCGCGGGAGCCGTGCCGGTTTGTTTGGCGACTCCGGCGGCAACCTGGGCGAGGACGGTGGAATCGACGTCAACGAGCGTGGCGATGTTGACGTCGGGCACGGTGGCGAAGGCTCCGGCGAGCGCCTTGCCACGGCCGCGTAAGCCAATGATGGCGATGTTGACGCGGTTGGCAGCCGAGCGCAGTTTGGGTGCAGCGGTGAGGACGGCGGCGGAGGCGCCCAGGAAGTAGCGGCGGTTCATTTCTCTTCTCCGGTCTTCATTTTTGCGAAATCGGCGGCCAGGCGGGCAGTGGCTTCGGGTGTGGGCTGGCCGGCGTGAATGGCTACGCGATAGCGGAAGACAAGGGAGCCGCCCGCCGGGACGGTGAGACTGCCATCGCGGGACTTGTCTTTGAGGAAGTCGTGCTCGCCGAAGGGATTGGCGGCACAGAGGCCGTAGCCGCGGGCGTGCCAGAAGGTAGGGTGCTTGGGGTTGGCGGGGTGATCGAAGATGGTGGCGCCGAGAATCCGTCCATCGACGGTGGTGGTGTAGTCCACCCACGCCGCGCGTTGGCCCCAGACCTGTTTCGTTCCAGTGAGGCCGCTGGAGTTGGTGATGGCGGCGCCGCGATCTTCCCGAAACTCATCCCGGAAGCGGATGCCAAGCGCACCTTCCTCGGTGTCTCCGAACTTGAGAGGCACGCCGCCGGAGGCTCTGACGGTGATGCGGACATCCACGATTCGCACGTCGCCCGAGGCGAGGAAGCGGAAGGACTGTTCCATGGCGCCGAGGACCTTGCCGCCGGGCGCCATCAGGCGAAACTGGCCATTGACGGAATCGCCAGAGGTTTTGGGCGCACCGTCCGCGACGATGCGGCCTGTGGTTTCTGGGCCCTTATCGCGCCAGAAGTCCACTCCGTTGATGTCGCCGTGTGCGTACCAGAGGCCGTGATGCCAGATGTGATCCTGGCTCTCGCCCTGGACCTTATCGACGGGATAGCCGCGGGTGATGGCCGTGCCATCGGCCGCGCGGAGGGGGTGGAGGAAGGGCTGGGGCCAATCGGCGCCGTAGTAGAGATTGGAAAACGGCTTTCCGCCGATGGAGACCTCGATGCGTCCGGGGTGGCGAGCGAAGGAGACGCGCGGATCGGCACCAAGGGCCGGAATCACGCAGACGAGGAAAGCCACACTTCGGAATCCGAAACTCATTTCGCCATCCTTTCAGGTGAACGTATCACCTGTCCAGTGTCGCGTCAACCGGCGCATTGACCGGCGGCGCGGGCGGTGATATTTTCAATGGGCGAATCTGTTTTCGTAATTCGAAACTAAGCCATCTCCGAAAGAATCCGGACCGGTCGACAGCAAGAGCCTGACGTTCGGAGCCGGCCGGTCTCGACGTGGGGACGACGATTCGCCTCGTGAAGGGGCCGGTGAAAGGTTGTGCATGTCGAACGGGTGCAGTCCGGGCTCGGTGGCCAGAGCGTCAGCAGAGGATAGGGTCGCGAGTTCCGGCCTACTGCACGGCGGTGGGTCGCGCGATTCTGGCGCACGCCGGTGAGGCATCCCCGGGATAGAGGCGTGGCTGAAGCTGGTACGGGTGTTCGGTTTCGGATGCCCTTCAAATCGTGTAGATTGTGGTGGCCGGCCTTTGTTCGATCGCGCTGGCATCACACAGGAGTGCTATGCCCCAGTTCTGCTCGTTCTTGCTTCTGCTGATTTACTTCGGCCTCAGACTGCCCGGCCAGCAACTGTCCGGCGAGTTGAAGCAGTGGCATGATGTGGTGCTCACATTCGATGGCCCGGCGACCAGCGAGAGCGCCGAGCCGAATCCGTTCCTGTACTACCGGCTGAATGTGACCTTCACCAAGGGCGCACGGAAGTATGTTGTGCCGGGCTATTTCGCGGCCGACGGCAATGCCGGGAACACCAGCGCCAAGGCAGGCAACAAGTGGCGCGTGCACTTCGTGCCGGACGAGACGGGTGAGTGGAGCTACAGCGTTTCGTTTCGGAATGGAACCGATATCGCGGTGGATCCCAACCCGGCAGCGGGAACGCCGGTGCCGCCGGATGGGATAGCCGGCAAGCTCACGATCGGGCGGAGCGACAAGAGCGGACGGGATCACCGGGTGCATGGCATGCTCGAGTATGTCGGCCAGCACTACGCGCAGTACGCCGGCTCGAAGAAGTACTTCATCCAGGTCGGCAGCCAGAGTCCGGAGAATTTCCTGGCGTATTGGGAGTTTGACGACACTGTGGATCACGGTGGCGCGGAGAACCGCCTGCGCGACGGCCTACATCGCTACGAGCCCCATATTCGGGACTTCAGGGAGGGCGATCCCACCTGGCAGGGCGGTAAGGGCAAAGGCATCATCGGCGCCATGAATTACCTCGCCGGCAAAGGGATGAACACGATCTACTCCCTCACGATGAACATCGACGGCGACGGCCGGGAGATCTACCCCTGGACCGCATACACGGAGCGCGCCCGCTACGACGTCTCCAAGCTGGCGCAATGGGAGATTGTCTTTTCGCATATGGACCGCCTCGGCCTGCAACTGATGTTGATCACGCAGGAGGAGGAGAACGAACAGATCCTCGGCAAGATGACGACTCTGCGCAAGCTCTACTATCGGGAACTGATCGCGCGCTTCGCCCACCATCACGCCATCCTTTGGGATCTCTCCGAAGAGATGGACCGGTGGCGCTACAACACGACGGAGGACATCCAGAACATCTGCAACTACTTCAAGCAGTTGGACCCCTGGAAGCACCCCATTCAGTACGTCCAGTGGAAAGGCGAACTGCTGGCGGACGACAAGGGCTATGGCCGGTTGCTGGGATTCCCGAACTTCGACGGTACGGCCATGCAGCACGACCCGGAGTACACGCACGGGGCAACGATGAAGTGGGTAGACGCCTCCGCGGCGGCGGGACACAAGTGGCTCGTGGGCATCATCGAGATCAACCCCACCAGTTCGGGCGTGGTCCCGGACAGCGTGGACTACTGGCACGACAGAGTGCGCAAGGCATCAATCTGGGGCAACCTGATGGCCGGCGGGTCGGGCTCCGTCTTCTTTTTCGGTTATGCGTATCCGGACAGCGATCTCGATCTCGAAGACTGGCGCAGCCGCGATCACTTCTGGGATCTGCTGCGGTACGCGCACGAGTTCTTTACGCAGTACCTTCCGTTCCATGAGATGCGGCATAACGACGGGCTGACCCCGGACCCGATGGATTTCGTGTTCGCGAAGCCGGGCGAAGTGTACGCGGTCTACGTTCCTGCAGGAGGGCCTGCGGAGTTGAATCTAAGCGGCGTCCAGGGCCAGTTCGAAGTGAAGTGGTACGATCCGCGGCACGGAGGAGAGTTGCAGGAAGGCGGTGTGAGGACCGTCGCGGGCGGAGGCAGCCGTTCCCTG
>CAYVDY010000596.1:0-4348 GCA_964450255.1 uncultured Candidatus Solibacter sp.
GCTCGCTGTCGATGCCTTCGCAGTAGCCAATCAGCAGCATCCGAAAGTACACACCCGGCGCCATGCTCGGCCGCCCCATCACAGGCTTGTAGAACCGCTGGCAAAGATGCTCCACCTTGCGATCAAAGCTGTTGTCGCTGAGTGCGTCGTTCACCTTGACGTAGAACGGATGCGAGGCCGGCTTGGCGAGCTCATCCGCGCTCACCCAGAGGGCCTGCTGTTTCGGTTTTCGCTTACCCATCGCCATACAACAATTCTATCAAATATGCTCTTCGTTGTAAAGTACTTTGTACTACTTTGACCACGGGCTGTTAGCGCCACATCCGCAATCCGATCACGAATTCGAGTGCATTCGGAACTCCGCCTTCGCGTAGAACACGCTGGGCCGTGGCGTCGAAACTCTGCCGGAATGTGACGCCGAAGTAGGGAGCTAGTTCGCGGCGGACCTCATACCGAAGGCGGAGTCCTACTTCTATGTCGTTGACGCCGCGAGCGACACCGAATTCGCTGTCTCGTTGAAACGCAATTTCCGTCTCGAAGCGCGGTTGCAGAATCAACCTTTGTGTGAGCAAAGTTTCGTAGGTGCCCGTAAAACGCACGGAGGTCTTGCCCTTATTGCTAACGAAGAACGCCGGCTCGATCTCAAACCGGCCGGGCGCCAGGCCTTGCAGTCCCACGACCGCGAAGACGCGGTGCGGATTGGTGTTCTCGAAGTGTTTCTCATACCGCACGCCCGCCTGCAGATCGAAGAACGGCGCGATTAGCCTGCCGTAAAGCGCCTGGACATCCGCCTCACCTCCGGCGCGCGACGAGCCATATAGCTCCCCTCCGCTCTTGATCCAAAGCCGCTGTTTGTCTCCGCCATACCAACCCAAGGCGTCCCAACGAATGGCATTAATGTCGCGGATGCGCTGATACTCCATGAGATCGACAAGGAAATACGAATAGTGCGCGTTGTCGTCGATCGGTTTGGGCCAGTTCGCTCTTCCTGGTGAGTTTGGCGGCGTGGTGATGCCTGTTCCCCCACTCGCCGCGCCCGATTGTGGGATTGCAGGCGCATCTCCGGCCGCCCCCATCGAATGGGTGGGTTTCAACGCCTCCGGTCCCGACTGGCTCATCGCTGTGGTGGGCGCTTTCTCCACAGCTTGTTGCCCCGGGGCGGCAGGGTTCGGCTGGAAGTCCTGTGCGAGCGCACTGCCGGCCATCAAATTCGCCCCTATTAGCACGACCGCAAAGCACTGTAACTCGTTCACGACCTTACCTCTGGGTTCGGCGAGACCTCGACCACGCGAAACATGCCCAATTCCATGTGGAGCAGCAGGTGGCAGTGCATCGCCCACTGGCCGGGTGCATCGGCCGTGATGGCAAGCGTCAACCGCTCGGCGGGTTTCACGCTGATGGTGTGTTTGCGAGGCTGATTTGGCCCGGCGCCATTTTCCAGTTCCATCCACATCCCATGGAGGTGAATGGGATGCTCCATCATGGTGTCGTTAACCAGAACCAGCCTCAGTCGCTCTCCGTACTGGAACGGAATCGGCGCCGTGGCCTCGGAGTACTTCTTGCCGTCAAACGACCACATGTAGCGCTCCATGTTCCCGGTAATGTGTAACTCCACCTCGCGGGCCGGCTCGCGCCGGTCCGGGTAAGGCGTGATGCTCTTCAGATCGGCGTACACCAATACTTGGGATCCAGTGCTCTCGAACCCCGATCCGGGCTCGTCCAGCCGGCTTCTTTGCGTCATCGCGGTCGATGAGTTTCCAGCGCCGTGTGTGTCCGGACCGTGCATCATCGGCGGGCTGCCGGGCAGACTAGGCCCTCTTAAGCGCTCCTTTGTGATGCCAGGCATATCCATGCCTGGCTTCGCCACTCCGGACATTGCATCCTTTTCCATACCCGGAGGTCTGTGCTGCGTATGGCCCGGAGGTCTGTCCGCTGTATCCATGCCCGGCATGTTCATTCCTTTCATGTCCGTTCCCTGCATGTCCATCCCCATGTCCGCCATGGTCCGAATGGGACGTGGCCGACGCGATGGAATGGCCGCGCTCATACCGTGACTAGGCGCGAGAGTCCCACGAGTATACCCGCTTCGATCCATCACTTCCGCGAACACGGTGTAAGCCTCATCTCCCGGCTGGACCAATACATCAAAAGTCTCGCCCGGTGCAATGCGGAATTCATCCACTTCGACCGGCTGCACGTTCTGTCCGTCAGCCTGCACCACAGTCATTTTCAGACCTGGGATGCGGACATCAAAATATGTCATCGCCCCCGCCGCGATGAAACGCAGGCGCACCGTCTCACCTGATTGGAACAGCCATGTGCAGTTATCTTCGGGCGTAAATCCATTCAGGAGATACTTGTAGGTGTAGCCGGTAACGTCAGCGAAATCGGTTGGGTCCATCCGCATTTTTGACCAGCTCAGACGCTCTTTGAACGTTGCCACGAAACCGTTGGTGCGCACGTCGCAAGCGAATTCACCGGCGGTGCGCTTCTGGTAATTGAAGTAGCCGGCCTGTTTTTTCAGCTTCTTTATGATCGTGGCAGGTGACTCGAAGCTCCAGTCCGAGAGCATGACAACGTAATCGCGATCGTATCGGAACGGCTCCGGATCAAGCGGATCGATGACAAGAGGGAAGTACAAGCCCAGCAGTTCCTGCCCACCCGAGTGACTGTGCGCCCAGTACGTCCCGCTCTGGCGCACCAGGAAGCGGTACGTGAAGCTGCCTCCGGCAGGAATGCCGCCAAATGTAACTCCCGGCACGCCATCCATTGGCTGCGGCAAAATCAACCCATGCCAGTGAATCGAACTGATCTCGGCGAGACGGTTGTTGACGCGGATCACGGCTTCCTGACCCTCGCGCAGACGCACCACCGGACCCGGGATCGAGCCGTTCACACCGATGCCCATCCCCGTGCGTCCATTGATCACGAGCGGCAAGGATTGAATCCCGAGATCAAGTACGCCCTCCCCGGATTCGCTGGGAAAACGTTGCACGAGCCCCCCGTTCGTGCCCTCGGTCCAGGCACATTCCGGCGCCCCAAAATTGGCCGCTGCCATGGCGCTCATCGTGCCAAGAAGTCGTCGTCTTGTGACATATGCGGAATTCATCGTGGGTCTCTCCTTACGCGCTTCGCACTCTGCAAGTGCGGGCAGTGAATACCGGCCGCTGGCCACAGGGAGTGGGGCAGCGGCGCCAGAATCAAACCAACGGTCATGCGGTTGGCCCTCCCTTCCCGCGCTGACTTGAGCGCTCTGCATCGCAATTGGAATGCCGCTTCCCGAGATCCCTTCCCACGGCAGCCCATGCTTCCGCCCGAATCATAAGAGCGATTAGAAGGACGCTGCCGGCGATAGAGAAATTTGTCTGCCAATCAACGCCCTGGCGACCCACGAACTGTTTGAGCCATTCATCATCCTCATGATCCGTCGTTGCCGTGAGGCAGCTGCCAGACCGGGCCGTCGCAGCCACAGATACCCGCGGTGAGCTTCTCGGCCTCGGACGGGCCCCAGGTACCGGGTTGGTAATCATGCACCGGCGTCACCAACCCCAGGACGGGTTGAACAACCGCCCACGCGGCCTCCACGCCGTCCTGACCCGCGAAAAGGGTGCCATCGCCTACTATGGCGTCGCTCAAGAGACGCTCGTAGGCGTCCATATCATCCCCGTGCGGGTGGTTGACCACTTTGAGTTCCGTCGGATCGCCAATCAACTGCTCGCCTGGGCGCTTAACAAGGGCACCGATAGCAATCGTCACGTCGGGGCTCAGCCGGAAGCGCACATAGTTCGCCTGGCCTGGGCACAGGTTGCTGAGCGCGGGCGGTTTGAGCATGACCAGCACCTCGGTCATGGTCGTAGGAAGGCACTTGCCCGCCCGGATGTAGAAGGGTACGCCGTCCCAGCGAGGAGAGTCGATGCGGAGCCGGGCGGCGGCGAATGTTTCGACCATCGAGTCGCGAGCGACGCCGTCCTCCTGGCGGTAGCCGCAGAACTGCCCGCGCACCAAATCCTCGGGGCTGAGGGGGCGGATCATCCTGAACACCTTCACCTGCTCGTCGCGGATCGACTTATGGTTCGTCGTCGGCGGGGACTCCATCGCGAGGAATCCCACTACTTGGAGCATGTGGTTCTGGATCACGTCACGAATTGCGCCGGACTCCTCATAGAAACTGCCACGGCCCTCCACTCCGAAGCTCTCGGCCATCGTGATCTGCACGCTTTCGACATAGTTGCGGTTCCAGAACGGCTCGAGAAAGGTGTTCGCGAAGCGGAAGACCAGAAGGTTTTGCACCGGTTCCTTCCCAAGGTAATGGTCGATGCGGAAGACACACGACTCGTCGAAGACCGTG
>CAYVDY010000597.1:0-4344 GCA_964450255.1 uncultured Candidatus Solibacter sp.
CACGCCGGGCTTCCTTAGCCACCACGAACGGCGCCTTATTGAACTTCTCGGTCAGCTTGGCCAGGTAGCGCAGCCGCTTGTATTCCGGCATGGAGATGAGATCCGCGCCGATGACGCGGTCGCCGTGGGAGTCGTCGTGATAGACGATGTTCCACATCGAATGTTCCTCATCGAATTCCAGGCGGACGTTCAGCTTGTGATTGGCCATGGCCTTCGCCGCGCGTTCGATCTCGTCCTTATTGGCGAAATCCGCTTTGCTATCCAGGGCGAACGTGGGATCGGCCAGAACCTCTACCACCGGGGTTTCGCGCAGGCGGCGCTCCAACCGGGTGAAGATCTGCTGGAACTCATCCAACGACATCAGGAAGCTACGGAGTTCCGCGCCTTCCAGCCGCAGTCCATCTGCCTCGGCGCCGGCCTGCACATAGACGTTGTCGGTGGCACGCCGCAAAACTTCCCGCACATACTCTTCGTCGTTCTTGATGTACTTCTCGCTCTTGCCCTTCTTGATGCGATAGAGCGGCGGCTGTGCGACATACACGTGACCGCGCGTAATCAGTTCCTGCATGTGGCGGAAGAAGAACGTCAGCAGCAGCGTGCGAATATGGCTGCCGTCCACATCGGCGTCCGTCATGAGGATGATCTTGTGATACCGGAGCTTGGTGGCGTCGAAATCCTCTTTGCCGATGCCGGTGCCGATGGCCGTGATCATCGCCCGGATCTCTTCGTGGCCCAGCATCTTGTCGTAGCGGGCCTTCTCGACGTTCAGGATCTTGCCCTTCAACGGCAGGATCGCCTGATAACGCCGGTCGCGGCCAGACTTCGCAGTACCGCCGGCCGACTCACCCTCAACCAGGAACAGTTCGCAGCGAGTTGGATCCTTCTCCTGACAATCCGCGAGTTTGCCTGGCAGTCCGCCGGAATCCAGAGCGCCCTTGCGGCGTGTCAGTTCGCGTGCCTTACGCGCCGCTTCCCGAGCCCGCGCCGCGTCCAACGCCTTCCCGATGATCTTCTTCATCACCGACGGGTTCTTGTCGAAGAACTCGGTCAGTTTCTCGTTGGTGATCTGTGTAACAAACCCGCCGATGTCGGAGTTCAGCTTGCCTTTGGTCTGGCCTTCGAACTGAGGCTGCGGCAGCTTCACGCTGACCACGGCGGTGAGACCTTCCAACACGTCGTCGCCCGAGAGATTGGCGTCCTTGACGTCTTTGAATAATCCGGCCGAACGAGCCGAGGCGTTTAGCGTGCGCGTGAGAGACGTTCGGAAGCCAGTGAGATGCGTGCCGCCATCCCGCGTGTTGATGTTGTTGGCGAAGCTGAAGATCTGATCCGAATACGAATCGTTCCACTGCATCGCGATCTCCATGGAGAGCGTACCGCCAGCCGGCAGTTCGCGCTCGCCCTCGATCGCGATCGGCTTCTCATGAAGGACAGACTTACCGCGGTTCAGATGCTTGATGAACTCGCTGATGCCGCCCTGATAAAAGAACTCGTGCTCCTTCACAGGCTCCACCCGCTCATCCGTCAGCGTGATCTTCAGTCCCTTGTTCAGGAACGCAACTTCGCGCAAGCGGGTAGCCAGGGTGTCGAAGTTGAACTTCGTCACCTCAAAGATCGTGGAATCGGCCTTGAAGGTGATCTTCGTACCCTTGCGAGAGGCCTTGCCCGTGCGCGTGAGCGGCCCCTTCGGGATGCCGCGCTCGTAATCCTGCTCCCACGTGGACTTATCCTTCCAGATCTCCACATGCAGCGTTTCCGCCAAAGCGTTCACGCAGCTCACACCAACGCCGTGCAGACCACCAGACACCTTGTAGGTGTTGGAATCGAACTTGCCGCCGGCATGCAGCTTGGTGAGTACCACCTGCGCCGCGGACACACCGGATTCGTGCATGTCCACAGGGATGCCGCGGCCGTTATCGACAACCGTGATGGAGTCGTCAATATGGATGGTCACCTTGATCTCATCACAGTGGCCGGCCATCGCCTCATCCACCGAGTTATCGACGACCTCATACACCAGGTGGTGCAGGCCGCCCTCGGTGGTTGAACCGATATACATAGCCGGCCGGAGGCGCACCGCCTCCAGGCCTTCGAGAATCTTAATACTCGAGGAATCGTAAGCGCCAGGGTTGCTCAAATTGGTCTCGTCCTTCAGATGCGCATCGGCATCACGACATAACGGTACTCGTAGTTAACGCCTTCGCCACCGGGAGTCATCTCACCAGCGCTCTGCGCGTCTTTGAAATGGAAGAGGACTTTGGTTTCAGGAACGGCGCGCAGGAACTCGGCCATGTACTGTGCATTGAAGCCAATTTCCACAGTCGGGCCGCCGTATTCCACCGCCAGACTCTCTTCCGACTCGCCGCTCTCCGACAGCGAGGAATGGACCACCGCTTCGTTGTCAGCGAAGCGAAGCTTGATAGCGCGGGAGCGCTCGTCAGCAAACTGCGAAACTCGTTCGATGGAGGCGCGGAACTCATCGCGATCCAACTCCACCTTGTGCGCGTGGGACTTCGGCAACACACGTTCGAAGTCAGGGAAGTTGCCAGTCAACTTACGGCTGATCATAAGCCGCGAACCGATCTGGAAGAACAGGTGGTTGTCGTCGCCGGAGAACTCGACAGGCGTGTTCTTGTCATCGGCGTCAGCAGCCAGCTTTAGAAGCTCTCCCATGGCCTTCCTAGGCAGCAGAGCCTTGTAGTTGGCCTCTACCTCCAGCGAATTTTCCACTTCCACCATGGCCAGCCTGTGGCCGTCAGTGGCCACCATCGTAATCTTGCGGCCCTTCAACTGCAGCAGGGCGCCGTTCAGGGTGAAGCGCGATTCCTCCGCCGAGATGGCGAAGATGGTCTTCGAGATCAGGCTGGAGAGCGTACCGATTGGTATCTGAGCAACGGAATCCGGCATCTGGGGCAGTTCGGGGTAGCTTTCCCGGGACATGCCGGCCATGCGCGTTTTTGAGCGCCCGTAGGTGATACTGGCCCAGTGATTGTCACTGAACTTGATCGTGATGTCTGTATCGGGCAGCAGGCGAACATAATCCAGGAGGCGCTTCACCGGTATGGTGCCGGCGCCGGCTGTTTTCACGCGGGCCGGGGCGCCACATCGGATGCCCAACTCCAGGTCCGTCGCCGTCAGCGTCAGGCGCTCGCCCGATGCCTCCAGCAAAACGTTCGACAGGATTGGGATCGTGGTCTTGCGCTCCACCACGCCCTGCGAGAGGTTCAGCTCGCGTACCAGATCTGCCTTGCTGACCGTGAACTCCATGGAACCGCTCCCTTTTGCTTCTACCGTTCTCTGTACAGTACTTCAGGTCCTTCTCTTCTCAGATTAGTAGGGCCTGTGGAAATGTAGATTTCTCTCTAAATTATACAAAACTCTGAGCCTTGACGGATGAGCGGAGTGTGCAAAGCACGTCCGCAAACCGGGGGCCCCCCGGTGTCGCCTGTTTTCCCCACAGGCCTCCAGAGGATTTTCTAAACGCCTTCTGTGGAAAACTCAGTAACCTCAATTGAATGAGTCCATTACGCTGTGGATGAGCTTGTTCAAATCGGGATCCCCGTTGCGCAGCTCTTCCACTTTCCGAATGGAGTGAATCACCGTCGTATGGTGTTTGCCACCGAAATGACGGCCGATCTCCGGCAGAGAAGCCTGAGTCAACTCCTTGCACAGGTACATCGCCACCTGGCGAGGCCGCGAGATCTCGTGCACGTTCGTCTTCTGTTTCAACTGCGCCGGCTGCAGTGAGTACCGCTCAGCCACGGCGCGAAGAACCGAATCGATGGTCACCCGCTTGTCTTGCGAAGGCAGAAGCTGTTTCAATGCCTGCTGCGCCATCGGTAGGTTGATGGGCATCTTTGTGACAGACGAGTAGGCTACCAGCTTCGTCCAGGCGCCTTCCAACTCGCGCACGCTAGACTTGGTCTTGGTGGCGATGAAGATACGGACGTCTTCCGGCAGACGGATTCCCTCCTGCTCTGCTTTCTTGTCCAGGATCGCCATTTTGGTTTCCAGGTCCGGGGGTTGCACGTCCACCATCAAACCCCACTCGAACCGCGACCGCAGCCGCTCTACCAAGCCTGGCATATCCTTCGGCATTCGGTCGCTCGAGAGGACTATCTGTTTCTGGTGGTCGTACAGGTCGTTAAAGGTATGAAAGAACTCTTCCTGAGTCCGTTCTTTGCCGGCCAGAATCTGCACATCGTCAATCAGCAGCGCGTCTGCCGTCCGGTAGTGCTGGTGAAAGGCCGGCATCCGATCCGTGCGGATGCAGTGAATCATCTCGTTCATGAAGCGCTCGCCGCTGGTGTAGACAACGCGCATACCCGGGAAGCGTTCCATCAA
>CAYVDY010000598.1:0-4335 GCA_964450255.1 uncultured Candidatus Solibacter sp.
GTGATCGCGCTGGAGCGGCTACAGACGGACAGCAGCGACGATGCGGGGTTGATTCCGTATTTCGACTACACGGCGCGCTTCGGGGAGACCATCGAAAAGGCCATGCAGGACCATTTCGAGATGCTGCGCCGGCTCCAGCGCAGTTTCTGGTTGACGCACCGGTTGCTGGGATCGAAGGTGACGCGGTACTGCGCGAACGTCTATGACGATGTCCGCGAGATTGGCCCGGCGGATTATGTGTTCTGCGGCAGTGTGCTGCTGCACCTGCGGGACCCGCTTCTGGCGCTTTCGCAGTTTGGGTCTTTGGCGAAAGAAAAGCTGATCATCACGGAGGCGCACGAGAACGTTGGGATCGCCAAGGATCAGCCTGTGATGTTTCTGCGGCCGAGCCTGACGGACACTGCGAACCGGGCGACGTGGTGGTACATGACGCCGACGCTGCTTCAACGCTATCTGGAGATTCTGGGGTTCCGGACGTTCGAGTTCACGACGCACAAGGCGCATTTCGTCTGGGATGGCAAGGATCTGGATCAGTTCACGCTGGTCGCCTCCCGCTAGGAGCTTGCCGGAGGGAGCTCGCGGCCCTCGGATGCCAAGGTGAACGGGAGATTCTGAGCGGGTACGACCGTCAGGATCAGCGGCACTGGCAGCCCGGAGTGTTCGGAAATGGTACGCGCCAGTTCTGAACCGAACAAGCGCAGGGGCGCGAGTGCAGGCGGCTCTTCGCATTTTCAATAGTTTGCGGCCTGGTATGGGGCTTGCGGTGGTGGCCTAACATGAACACGGTCCGTTACGCGGTACGCGCCCTGACAAGGACTCCGGTGGTGAGTCTGGTAGTGGTTTTGTCGCTAGCTCTAGGCATTGGGGCGAACACGGCGATTTTCTCGCTCATGCATCAGGCGCTACTCCGCAGCCTGCCGGTGCCGAATCCGGAGGAGTTGGTGTTGGTGACGTCGCCGCCGGACTTCAAAGGCGGGCGCACGTCGACGGGCGATACGGGCGGCAGTGACTCGATCTTCAGCTACAAGGTGTTCCGGCAGTTGGAGAGGAACGCGCCGGGCGTAAGGGGCCTGGCCAGCCACCGGACGTTTGGGGCGAACATTGCGTTCCAGGCCCGGACGTTGAACGGGTCGGTGAACCTGGTGTCGGGCGGGTATTTTCCGCTGTTGGGTGTGCAGCCGTTGATGGGCCGGATGCTGTCTCCGGCCGATGACGGAGGTGCGGGGCAACCCGCGGCGGTGCTGAGCTACGGATATTGGCAGGACCGGCTCGGCGGACGCAGCGACGTGCTGAACCAGCCGGTGCGGGTGAACGGGACCGTATTCACGGTTGTGGGTGTGGCGCCCAGGGATTTCGTGGGCATTACGCTCGGCGACGAGCCGGATGTGTACGTGCCGCTGGTCTTCAAGCCGGCGATGACGCCGGGGTGGGACGGGACGGATCGGAATGACGACTACTGGCTGTATGTGTTCGGGCGGCTGGCGGCCGGGACGAGCATGGCGCAGGCGCAGAGCGCACTGAATGGCGTGTACGCGGGGCTGGTGGACGAACAGGCGAAGACGGTGAAGGGCCGGAGCGCGGATTATCTGGCGCGATTCCGGGCCTCGCGGCTGAAGTTGGAGCCGGGCACGTTGGGGCAGAGCCGGATGAGGGAACGGATGAAGACCCCGATGACCGTACTGATGTTGTGCACGGGGCTGGTGTTGTTGATTGCGGCCGCCAACGCGGCCAACCTGCTTTTGGCGCGGGCGGCGCAGCGCGGGCGGGAACTCTCCATCCGGGTGGCGTTGGGGGCGAGCAACTCGCGGATCATGAGGCAGCTCTTATCCGAGGCGATGATCCTGGCGGCGGCGGGCGGCGCGGCGGGGCTACTGATCGGATCCTGGGTGCTGGATGCGCTGGTGCCGATGATGTCATCGGGGGATTCGCCCTCGTACGCCATCACGGCTCAACTGGATCCGGTGGTGCTGGGATTCGCGGCCGGGGTGACGCTTTTGACCGGGTTGCTGTTTGGGCTGTATCCGGCATGGTCGGCGGCGCGTGGATCGGTTGCGGGCACTCTGAAAGAGGATTCGAACAACTCATCGGCGAGCCGGGGCGGCGTGCGGGCGCGGCAGGTGCTGGTGACGGGGCATGTGGCGGTGTCGCTATTGCTGCTGATCCCGATGGGGCTGTTTCTGAAGAGCCTGGTGAATCTGATGAGAGAGGATCTGGGAGTCCGGACCGAGAACCTCCTGACTTTCGGGCTGTCGCCGGAGTTGAACAACTACAAGTTCGACCGCTGCCGGAGCCTGTTCGAGAGGGCGGAGGATGAGTTGAGCGCAATTCCCGGAGTCACGGGGGTGACGGCCGCTATGGTGCCGCTGATGGCGGGCAGTAACTGGGGTAACAACATCGCCGTGGAGGGCTATAAGGGAGATAGCAACGGCGAAGACACGCACTCCCAGTTCAATAATATTGGCGCGGGCTACTTCGGGAAGATCGGAGTGCCACTAGTCAGCGGGCGGGAGTTTACGCCGTCGGACACGATGGCTGCGCCGAAGGTGGCGCTGGTGAACGAAACCTGGGCGAAGCACTTCTTCGGCGGCGCGAGCCCGATCGGGCGGAAGTTCCGCGTAGGCGCGGATGGCATGCCGCAGATGGAGATCGTAGGAGTGGTGCGGGACAGCAAGTACGCCAGCGTGAAGGAGAGGCCACCGAAGATGTATTTCACGCCGTACCGGCAGGGTGAACAGGTGGGGTCGTTGGCGTTCTATGTGCGCTCCACGCTGCCGCCGGAGCAGATCTCCCGGCAGATCCGGCGCGTGATCGCCTCGATCGATCCGAATCTGCCCGTGGAGCAATTGCGGACGATGGAGGAGCAGGTGAACCGGAATATCCGAAGCGACAGGCTGGTACTGCAGCTATCGTCGGCATTCGCGATTCTGGCGACGGTGCTGGCGATGTTGGGGCTCTATGGAGTGATGGCATTCGGGGTGGCGAGGCGGACGAGGGAGATCGGCATCCGGATGGCGCTGGGCGCGGCCTCGGCGAATATCCGGACGCTGGTACTGCGGGAAGTAGGGCTGATTCTGGCGATCGGGGTGGTGCTGGGGGTGCCGGCGGCGCTGGCTGTGGCACGGATGGCGGAGACCCAGCTATTCGGTGTGAAGGCGTATGACGCGACGGTGGTGGCGGGTGCGATTGCGTCGCTGGCGCTGGCGGCATTCGCGGCCGGGTATCTGCCGGCGCGGCGGGCGACGCGGGTGAGCCCGACGGAGGCGCTGCGTTACGAGTAGGGTGGCAGGCCTCTGATACCATGGTAGTTTCCAGCGGAAACACCTATGATTCGTCCTTATCGCGGGGTTTATCCCACAGTCGCACCCAGTGCTTACATCGATCAGGCGGCCACCGTAATTGGTGACGTCACCTTCGGCGAGCGCTCCTCCATCTGGCCCAGCGCGGTGGCGCGGGGGGATGTGAACCGGATCGTGATCGGGGATGAGACCAACATCCAGGACGGCTCGGTACTGCACGGGGAACTGGATAAGTACCCGGTGATTCTCGGCAACCGCGTCACGGTGGGGCACATGGCGTGTCTGCACGGATGCGTGATCGAAGACGACGTGCTGGTGGGGATCGGGGCGATTGTGCTGAATGGCGCGAGGGTGGGGCGAGGCTCGGTGATCGCGGCCGGGGCACTGGTGCCCGAAGGGATGGAGATCCCGCCGGAATCCATGGTGATGGGCACGCCGGCGAAGGTGAAGCGTCAGGTGACGCCGGAAGAGAAGGCGCGGTTTGCGGAGAACGCGCAGCGGTACATCCGCTACCGCCAGGATTTCCGCGACGAGCCCGCGCACTAGGCCGAAACAAAAATGATCAAAGCTGTTCGTGGCACAAGAGACATCCTGCCGCCGTCATCGGCCGTGTGGAACCATGTGGAGGCGCGTGCGCGCGAGGTGTTCCGGTCTTTCCGCTATCAGGAGATCCGCACGCCCATTTTCGAATCCACTGAGTTGTTCGCGCGCGGGGTGGGGGAAGAGACGGATATCGTCTCGAAAGAGATGTACACGTGGGACGACCGTGACGGGGCATCGATCACGCTGCGTCCGGAGAACACGGCGTCTGTGATCCGGGCGTACATCGAGCACCGGCTGGATCAGATCCCCGGGCTGACGAAGCTATTCTACATCGGGCCGATGTTCCGTCGGGAGAGGCCGCAGAAGGGGCGATATCGCCAGTTTGCGCAGATCGGGGCGGAGGTGATCGGGTCTGAGTCGCCGATTGTGGACGCGGAAGTGATCGAGATGGTGTTGGAGGTGCTGGAGCGCTGCGGCGTGCAGGCACCGCATCTGA
>CAYVDY010000599.1:0-4326 GCA_964450255.1 uncultured Candidatus Solibacter sp.
AAAATACATAACGAAGTAGAACCAGCAATCAATCCTATTGCTACACACAGCCCGGCAGGGATTGATGCTGCACCGGACGCAAACGGGCGCTTGCGCTTGACGGGATGGCTCCGATCGGCCGCAACATCGAGGATGTCGTTAGCTATGTAAATTGCTGATGCGCACAGTGAGAGAGCCACGAAGCTCAGGCATGCCTGGATGACAACCGCTGATTCGAACGCGCGATGCGACAGGAGGACCGGCAGAAACACTAGAGTGTTTTTGCTCCATTGCTGCACCCGCAGGGCCTTGATCCAAACGGCACCTACAGAAGAGCTTCGAGATAACGTTCGGAGAACCGGGACCTGCCGGCGGGCCAATGAACGCGCGCAAACTCTCGGTGCATTGACCAAGATCGCGCCAGCTGACTGAGCCCATACCGCTACATCCGAACGTGAGTTTCCGATGTAGAGAAAGTCCTCGCCAACTTGGGCTCTGATCGCCGCGAGCTTCCTGCTGCCAGTGACGTTGGTAAGCCCATCGCTGGCAATAACATTAACAAAAAGAGGCAGATGTGCCGCAACTGCCTTCGCAATTGCAGCGTCGGCTCCGGTCACGAGGACGATCGGCCGCCCTCGGCGTGCCTCCTCTTCCAATAGCGCGAGGACTTCCGCGTTATATGGGAGTGTTTCGACTCTCAATTGAACCAAGCCGGCCAGTTTGCGTTTGAAGGCTGCTGGTCCGCGAAATATCCACACCAGCGCAGTCGCCGCTTGTAGCGGGTCGGAACGCAATAGCGCAATGAAGGACTCCCAAAGAGTGTCGGTCAGAACGAGCGTGCCGTCCAGATCGACGCAAAGTGGCACTTCCTTCGGTAGAGGCAATGGAGGACACGGCGTCAGAAGAGATTTCATTATCGAATTGCCGCCTGGGCAGCTCACGCGGCGAGGCCGTTTGAACTGTAGCAGAGACGGCAGCGGCAAGTCAGCCCACCCCATTCTACCGCCTCCATCTCAGTGTTGACCAGGCCAGCCTTCTGGTCGCCAATTACTAAGCCCAACGTTGCACCTTCGGTGCCAAGTTCCCGCTGGGCAGACCGTGGGACGCCGACACGCCAACTGCTCCTCCACCCCCTCCCTTGGGAGACTTCTACAGGTCGGCATAGCTGCCATCATCCGCTATAATAGGGGTCAATGTCGACTTGCAGTCCGGTACTAAGATCGTGTTGACGAAACGTTTGACTAAAGTCGTTATGTATAAATGGCTGGTCGAGAACCACCTGGAGGTCGCAAGCTTCGCGGTACTTGTGGCGCTCCTTCTGTGGCCCCTGCTGCCACTCGGACCGACCCATTCTGACGATGCGATGTGGATTGTCCGATCTCATCAGGAAGGCCCCTCGCAGGTCCTGAGTTGGGCTACTTCACAGGGTCGGGTTTGGCCATTGGTGTCGGGGTATATTCTCCAGTTCATCCTGGATGCACAGGGTGGAGCGATCGGAGCGTTTCTTAGATACGCGCCGTTCGTCCTGTTCCTAGGTTTGTCGACTATTACAATCGCCGTCCGTTTTGGAAATCGTGCCGCGGGAGCATTCGCGGCCATCTATATATCGTTGTTCGCAGTACGGTGGGATGGCAGTTTGCTTACCACCTATCCTGGATATACTTGGCTTCTTTTCAGTAGTTTCCTGGGGTCAACTCTCCTTAGTCGACGCTACCTTGAAGAACAGCGCGGGCGTACATTGGCGGTAGCTTCGTCCCTCTTGTTCCTGTCGCTCTTTGTCAACGAGGGTCTGGCTGTTCTATTCAGCATCCTTTGGACGGTTGACCTCCTGGTGTACCGTGCCGGGTTCGAACGCCCCTCTTGGCGCACGTTTGTATCTTCTCCGGTTGCGAGAGTTGCGCTCGCCGGTGCGCTTTCGATTGGAGCGTACGTCATACTCTACGCTGGATGGCGCCTTACTCATGGCAATACTTATGAAGGACTCAAGGTAGCGCCATTTTCGATCAGTAGGATACTCCACACGTTGTTTCCATTTGCGCTGAGCGGGTCCATATTATATGACGTATTCTCCACGATTCGCGTGACCTACGTCGAGGCGGGTTTGAAGGGCGGTGTTCAGCAATTCTATCCACCTGGCTCTTATCTTTGGATCGGAAAGTGGTCCGTCAGCCAGATCATGGCCGCGTTGGCGTCGTTCACGCTCATGTTCAGGGCGTTGAGACCCGTTGGGGGGGACTCATACCTATCTCGGCAGAAGTTAGCACTACTCGCGATTGTAGGGTTTCTAGCAGCTTTCATTCCGATCGTTCCCGTATCATTGTCTAGTCAGTACCAAAATTGGGCCAACGAGATGGGTGTACGCTCCTATTCCCATACGGTAGTCTCGCACACCGGAGTATGTTTACTTATCGTGTCAGTGATCCTCCTGATAGACTCGAAATCCGGCACAGCACGTCGTGCTTTTCGGGTATGCGTGGCCGCTTTGGTCGCACTGACAGCTGGAACTAGCGCCGGTATGAACCACGACGTGGCAGCAAGTATGTGGGCGGACTCTGGCCGATGGCCAATCGTACGGAACCTCATCGAATCCAAGCCCGACTTGTGCGGGAAGGGTGCCACGGTATGGGCGCCGCGGCTTTGGGAGGGCACATGGTACACAGTTGTTGGGCCTGGGTACTGGACCGACTACAGTCGTTTCGTCCTTGGCTGTGAACTTAGTTTTGTTGGGACGGGCACACCCTTTCCTTCCACCGTCAGGCCCTTGTACTTTCTGGATTACCACTTCCCATCGGAGCAAAATACTGCAGTTGCCTCGATTGCACAGGTGCAAACAGCTGCGTCTCCCAAGCAATTTATAGCCACCAATATTGATGTGCTTTCAATTGGATTATCACGGCTCGCGCGATCAACGCTTCACCTATCCTATCGAACATCCGATGGCGTTATTCGACAGCGGGCATTATCAGGTCTGTGGCAAGATGGCTCGACATTAATCGCGCTTCCCCTCGACGATAAGCCCCCATTAGATACTCTCAGTATCTCACAGCACTCGACTGTGACTATGCCAGATGTCGAGTGTAAATGGCCACATGAAATCGGAGAGGTTTTGCGTTTCAATGAGACTGACTTGGGCTGTTCGGCCACCGCGACCTTGAAGAGTGGTTGGTACGCCCCGGAGCATTTCGGAACTTGGAGCAAAGGGGCGACATCCATCATAGAGATTCCGCTCGCATCCATTCCGCACAGCAATCTTACCGTAGATTTGAACATCGAAAGTTATACTAGCCTATTCTCGTCCAAGGTGACTCAATCAGTTCGGCTTGACGTGAACGGCGCCAATGTCGGCGAATGGTTCTTCGAGCACGGTCGGAACGCGGTTCAACGACGGTTCACGATTCCCGCCACCATGATTAAGGAACCTCGGCTGGTATTGACATTCCACGTCGAAAAGCCTGTTATTCCGAAAACGATTGGAATGGGTGAGGACCAAAGGGAACTCGGGTTAAACCTCCGAACGGTTAGAATTACTGAATAGAACTGGGAGAATCTGCTGAGAGTGCCAACATATGATGTAGCTGCAGCCGGAGTCGATGTTCTATTGCGTTGAGTCTTGGCCTGCAATCGCGGATCGTTCAATGATTGTGAAAATCCTGCTCTAGTGGCGTTAGCAAGTTGCTTCGCTTCGAGCCTGATTGTGGAGTCAGTCGTGCCACAGAAGACGGCTCATCGCAGCCGTGTCCTGCCCCTCGCTCCTCAGGCGCCGGAATCGACGGCTCCGATTTTGCCTTTTGGGCCGGTGGCTCCGGAACGGCAATCGCTCGACAACACGCGCCTCGGTGCAACGACCTTGTTCGCCGCATTCAACATCCACAATGGGAAGTCCCCGGCTCCCGTCAGTCGCGCCCTCGGAGCGAGGCACTCGTGAAGTTCCTGAATCTGCTTGAAAAGGACTGGCCCGCTGATCAGGAGGTGCGCCTCATCACGGACCACTCCTGCACACACAAGAGCGCCGAGGTCGAGAGGTGGCTGAAGTCCAGGAACCGAAAACGATTTCACTACCTTTGCACCCCGGCCAGCATTTCATGGCTGAACCACGTGAAGAGGTTCTTCGCCCTGATTACCGGTAGGATGATCCGGAGAGGTACTTGCCACGGCGCTAACGAACTGGAGAAGGCGATCTATCGGTGGCTCGCCAGTCGGAACGTTGATCCCGCTCCGTTCATCTGGAAAGCTTCATCGAAAGTCACCCTGGACACGTTCCGACGCCGCAAAGCACTACCGGTGACAGTAGACTAGGTCTCTGACCGCTGAGAAATATTCCTTTTGTAGCCGAACTTCGTGCGAGCC
>CAYVDY010000600.1:0-4317 GCA_964450255.1 uncultured Candidatus Solibacter sp.
CACCATCAGCCGCGCCTGCCGTGCCTGATCGCTGGTAAACGGCAACGTCAGTAGATCGTCCGGCGGCCTCAGAGCCTCCGCCAGCATCCGCGCGAATACCACCTTCGGCGCCTCTTTCTTGTCCGCAGGCACGGGCAGCCCGCCCGCCACGATGTGGAAAATCCCATGCGTCGTCCGCCGGTCGCTCTTCGGGTTGTGCAGCACACCTTGCGGCAGCCGGTAGGAGCTCAGCAACGGCGAGGCGAACTCGTCTCCAGTGGCGGGCAGGGACACTGCGCGCGCCATCCCGGGCCGGTCCAGCGTAAATGAATCGGAAGGAAGCCGCGGCGCCCCTTCCGGACACTCTTCCTTCAGATACGCATCGAGAAACGCCTGGATCCGCGCATCCGCCGGACACATCCGCCCGCCCAACAACTGGTCTTTCTGGTAGTAATTCCGCAGCAGCGGACCGACGATCTCCAGGAACTCGGGGTCGCTCGTGCTCTCACTGAGCGGCTGCCCTAGCGAGGCCAGTTTCAGGTTGATGTAGCGGATCAGGTGGTCAGTGTTTTCGCCCATTAACCATCTTATAGCACGCTGGGCTACTGGCTTTAGGGCCGGAATCGGAAGGCAAACAGATCTGCGTCTTTCAACACGAAACGCAGGCGAACCGCCTTGCCCCGCAACCCCGAAACACCTGTACCGCTCTTCCACTCGTACACTCGTTCGATCTCGTCACCCACCAGTTCCTGCGCATCCGCCAGCGTGAATCCCGGAATCGCCCGGCCGCCCTCATCCTCCAGTTCCACCCGCACGCTACCGGGCGCCGACGTGGAGTAGTTCAGCTCCAGCCGCGAGCCGTCGAACATCACCGGCCGCGTCAGCAACTCGCCGCCGGCATAGCCCGCGCGTGCCGAGGCCAGGCCATCCAGACGCAGTTCGTAGCGGCCGAGATGCGCTGTCGGCTGGCCATAGTTGCGGTTCACGTAAAACGACATCGTGCCCGGCCCTGTCTGCACCAGATTCAGCGCCGGATAGTTCGAGCGCGATACCCAGTTTTCCATCCCCAGCCCCGGACGCAGGAACGCCTCCATAAAGGTGCGCGTGTAGCGGCTGCCGCCGCGCGAGGTGACCAGCACGGCATCGGAGCAGTCCTTGAAGTACTTCGGATCCACGCCCAGGGCCTTGGCCTGCTTCTCGCTCAACACCTGGCGCCCGGGCAGGAATCTGGCGCAGATCCCGATGTAGTGGTGTGGCGCGCGGAAGTAGGACGACGTCTGATTCGTATACAAATGCTCCGGCGGCGCGTCGCCGTAATCCATCTCCAAGGGCTCGCTCCAGCGAATGAAGTCAGAACTGGTAGCGCGGGAGACCCAGCGGTAATTCACCGTGCCGATCTTCTTCCACGTGCGGAAGTAGAGTACATACTGCTTCTCGCTGCTGGACCAGAAGGCGATGTTCTGCGAATCCAGCGCGAAGGCCTCGGGCGGAGGAAACACGGGCTCGTTCCGCAACCGCGTCCAGCGGATTCCGTCCGCTGAGACGTACGCCATCAGACCGGTCTTGCTCACGCCGGCCAGCGCCTTGTAGCGCTGCTCGGGCCGCGAGTCGGGACAGCCGTCGAGGAATGGACTGAAGTTGTGCGAGAACGGCGCTTCGCCGGCCAGGATGACGTTGTTCTTTCGGGTGCCGTAAACCTCGAAGAGGCCCAGTTCAGGCTTCGTCCATCGGATACCATCCGTTGACTCTGCGTAGCATGTCACCTCGCCGGCATTGCCATCCTGCCCCGCCAGCGGCGCGCCCCGATAATAGACCCGGTATCGCCCGGGCTCCTGCAACAGAGTGGTGTAGGCACAGAACGCACCTTCCCACGGCTTGTCGAAGCGCAGAACGCTGCCCGCCTCCACCGGAGTGGCCATGTGCAGCGCCACACCGCGCACCGATGCGATCAGCGCCTGATCCACCATCAACTCGCGCCGCGAGCCAACCTGCACCGGCACTTCACCGGACGCCTGCCCTGCAGACACAAGCGGAGCTCCGAGGCTCGCCCCGAAGCTCCGTCGCGTGAGTTTCATCATGAACTCTAGTCTGCCTGTTTGGCCACCTTCACTGCAGCCTTGTACACCTGGCCGCGGAGCGACATCTGGCCCTTGCGAATGGCGTCCAACGCTTGCGTCAGCACGCGCAGTTCCTCACCAGGGGCGTGGAAGCCCACCGAGTTCTCCGCTTCGACGAGATCGATGAAGAACTGGCCCTTGCGCTGGCCGGCCCACGCCGCCTTCAACTGTTCGTCGGTGGCACCGGCCTCTTTGGCTTTCTTCAGCTCGTCGATCAAGTCCATCAGCGCGTCCATCGCCGTATTGCGCGCCTGCATGAAGCGAGTCTGAATCTGCTCCACGCGGTCCTTCATCTCGGCCTCGGAGAAGCGGTGGCAGCCCTGGCAGGCGCGGTTGATGTTGAGCATCGGGCTCCGCACCTGGTGGTCTGATATCTTCAACCCGCCTTCCCGCTTGTACGGCATGTGGCAATCGGCGCAGGCCACGCCGGAGCGGGCGTGAATCCCCTGGCTGTAGAACTCAAACTCAGGATGCTGGGCCTTCAGCACCGGCGCGCCGGACTCCTTGTGAGTGAAGTCGACGTGCTTCACTTCCTCGTAGTAGTCGTACATGTTTTCGGCCTTGAGGCCCTTGTGCCAGGGGAACGTCAGCCGCTTTTCCGGCCCCTTGAAGTAGTACTCCACGTGGCACTGCCCGCACACATAGCTGCGCATTTCCTGCGCTGTCGCCATCGTGTTCGGGTCGTAGTTCGGCACGCCCTGGCCGGCCTTGAGATTTCTGATGCCCTCCAGGAATCCGGGACGCGTCACGCGCAGCGCCATCGTCTTTGGATCGTGACAATCGATGCACGCCACCGGATGCTTCACCTGCTTGGTGGCTTCCTGATACGTCATCTGGTTCATCTTCTCGAAGCCGGCCGTCAGGTCACCGCCGCCGAGCTTCTTCATGAAGACATACGTGGATGCGTGGCAGTTCAGGCACGTGCCCGGCTGCTTGAACTCGGTCACACGCTTGGTGTAGCGCTGATCGTCGAGCATGTAGCCGTGGCCGCGCTCTTCGCGGAAATCCACCGAGAACGCATAGCCGGCCCACATGCGCTTCAGCCGCGTGTCTTCCTCGATCTTCTCCTGAGAGACCACGTCGCGCGGGTCGGCCTGAGTCGGATTGCGCTTCAGCGCTTCGCTGCCGCCATAGCGAGTGCGCTGGTTATCAACAGTGCGCTTATAGCCGTCGTACTGCATCGGGAAGTTGCGCCCCCAAACAGCCGGGTCCTCGGTTTCGTCGGTGATCTCCACCACGCGAAAGAATGTATTCTTCGCCTCTTGCTTATGCTCAAAAATGTTGACGAGCAGCGCGGCGATAGCCACTGTCAACAAGGCGGTCACGACAACCGCGATAACGAGTTTCTGATTTGATGATTGCTCGGCCATATCGATATCGATCCCCTAGTGTGCGTGCCCCACGTTGCGGTGGCAGGTTGTGCAGGATACCCGGTCGTCCTGGTGGCGAGTGGAACGGATGCCGGCCGTGATCTCTTCGTGGCACTTCATGCACGCATCTTCGGCCACCTTATGGTTTCGGGACGTGATGTAGATGTCATCCGGAAATCGCCCGCTGGTGAACGCCAGCGAGTGGTTGAATCCGTTCAGAGCCTTCGTGAAGTATTTCGGAATGAAGCCATGCGGGGTGTGGCAGTCGTTGCAGACGGCAACCTTGCGATGGCTGGACTTCATCCAGCCGGCGTATTGATCCTGCATGACGTGGCAATTGGCGCACGCCTTCGGGTCGTCGGTCATGTAAGACGCGCCCTTGGCGTAACCGAAGGTGTAGACGCCCAACCCGATCAGCAGTCCCAACGGGATACCTAGCAGGACCGGCGCGATGATGCCCTTCTCTCTCATTGAGTTGAGTGTAGCTCCGATAGCGCCGCATGCACGGTGACTAAAGTCACTGGACTGCAGAATATGGACTGCTAGCCTGAGTTCTGGACCTATTCATGCGACTGGATCGACTACCCGTTCTCTTTCTTGCCACTGTGATATTGGCCGCGGAGCCGCCCAAACCAGCACCCGCCGCGGCTGCAGCCCCTGCTCCTTTGAAACTTGGCTCCGTCACCGTGTCCGGCAGCTTTCGAACCCGGCTGGAGATGTGGGATTTTTTTCAGGGCAACGCCAACAACAGCTACGCATTCTCCGGCAACATCTTCAAGCTCAGCTTTGCTCAGACACTAAAGAAGATCGACTGGCAGATCGAGCTCGCCGCTCCCATTCTCCTGGGACTT
>CAYVDY010000601.1:0-4316 GCA_964450255.1 uncultured Candidatus Solibacter sp.
GCTCGACTCGCCGGGCAGGCCGACGATGAAGTCGCCGTGGATGGTGAGGCCGAGCTTATGGGCGTTGGCGGTGAAGCGGCGCGCCATGTCGACGGTGGCGCCCTTCTTGATGTTCTTGAGGATCTGCGGGTCGCCGGATTCGTAGCCGACGATCATCAGGCGGCCGCCGGCATCCTTCATGGCCTTGAGGGTGTCGTAATCCGTGGTGACGCGCGAGGTGCAGGACCAGGTGACGCCCAGCGGGGCGAGCTTCTTACAGAGCTCGATGGTGCGGGCGCCCTTGTAGTTGAACGTATCGTCGTCGAAGAAGAATTCCTTGACGCCGGGGAAGTTCTCTTTGGCCCATGCAACCTCGTTGACGACGTCATCGACGGAGCGGAGGCGCCAGCGATGGCCGGAGTGGGTCTGGGGCCAGAGGCAGAACGTGCACATGGCAGGGCAACCGCGCGAGGTGTAGAGCGCGATGGCGGGGTTCATCAGGAAGGGGACGTTGTAGCGGCGGAAATCGAGATCGCGCTTGTAGACTTTGGTGACCCAGGGGAGCTCGTCCAGGTTCTCGATGTAGCCGCCCTCGGGGTTGTTGACGATCTCGCCGTTCGGCTTGCGATAGCTGGCGCCGGGAATCTCGTCGATGGGCTTGCCGTTGGCGTAATCGACGATCTGGTAGTCGAATTCGCGGCGGATGACGAAGTCGATGGCGGTGTGTTTCAGCGCCATGCCGGGATCGACGGTGACGGGCGGGCCGACGAAGCAGACTTTGAGCTTGGGGTTGGCGTCCTTCATCATGCCGGCGATTTTGACGTCGACGTGGAAGCCGGGGGTTGAGGTGAAGAGGACGAGGAGTTCGAAATCCTTGCCCATCTCGACGGTCTGCTCGATGGTGATCTTGTGGGGCGGGGCGTCGACGACTTTGGAGTCCGGCAGCATTCCGGCCGGATAGCAGAGCCAGACTGGATACCAGTAGGACTCGATTTCGCGGGTTGCCGGCCAGCGGGAGCTGGCGCCGCCGTCAAAACCTTCAAACGAAGGAGGATTTAAGAAGAGTGTTCGCATTCCCAGGGGCCTTTGCAGGATGGTGACTGCAGAATTCCCATTGTATCAGGGGCGGTGATACTGGCGTCAGTGCTTGGGGGATGGGGCCTCGTCGAGAATTTCGAGGGCGTTGATGAAGGCGTAATTCTTGGAAGGGACGAACTGGAAGACGAGCTTGCCGGTGGGGGTGGGCTTGAGGCCCCTGTAAGTCTTCGTCATGGCGAGGAAGGGGCCGCCGGCCTCCTTGTACACGTCGAAGTTTTGCTGGAGCATCAGGCCGTTGCAGAGAATATCGAAGAGGCGCGAGTTGACGCCACCGGCTCCGGTGCCGCCGAACCAGGTTTCGGCGAAGTGGAGGATGGCGGTGTACGTGGACGACGGGGGGACGGGAATGGTGTAGGAGAGGCGGCCGTAGCGTTCGCCGCGGTAGAGTTCAGGGTCCTCGGTACCCTTGATCCCCTCGATTCGCTTCAGGAGCTGGCCAGAGGAGAAGTGGCGGTCGGGGGACCAGAGGTGTCCAGCGGAATCAGTGTACGGCTCCTCGCGGGTGGCGATGCGGATGGGGCGGAGGCGGCCGGCGGTTCCGGCGACGACGGAGATGGCGCTGACGACCGGATCGTTGCCGACGCGCTTGAAATCGAGGGTGAGGAATCCATCCTTACCAGGGTGGATGTCCTTCCATGTGCGGACGGCGATGATCTGCCCGGCGCTGGCCTCATTGAGGATTTCGAATTCGGGAAGCGCTGGATCGCCGTTGATTCGCAGGCTGAAGGTTCGGTTTCCTCCGGAATTGGGGCGGAAGGTAGGCTCGGCGAAGTGAAGTGTGAGCTCATACACGCCAGGCTTGAGGGGAATCTGGTAGATGAACTCGCCCTCGCGCCAGGACCGGTAGATCTGGGGCCGCAGTGTGCCTGCCACATCGAGGTCCAGGTTTGAGAGGGCGGTGCCGCCCTTGAAGTAGCGGTCGGCGACCCAGGCATGGCCTTCGCTGTCGATAGAGGTCGTGGAAGCGCCGGAGTCGATGCGAATCTCACTGACATTGGCGGAAGTAGACAAATCGACCGGCTGGAATTGCTGGGGCGGCTGGGTTGGCGCGGTCTTGTTCGACATCTGGGTATTAATGAGAACGAGGATCGAGCCGGCAAGGAGGACAGTTGCAGCGCCGAGAACCCAGCGGGAGTTCCAGAGCCTGGCGGGCTTGGCTGGTAGCGCAGAAACAGCTTGGTCAACGACGATGGCGTCGGGAGCCTCTTGCGAGGTGGCCACCACCGGTTGCGGCGCCGGAAGGAAGACCGGGATGTAGCCGCCAGAGGGCAGATCGATTCGGAGCTCGTGTGAGGCACCTTCACCCTCATAGTACTGGCGGAGGCGTTTGCGCAGGCGGTGCGCCTCTACCCGGACGATGGAGTCCCGTTTTTGGTCGAAATCGGCACGCCGGTTGAGGGCTTCAACTGCGATGTTGTACTCCTTAATCAGGTGGTGCTCGCCGTTGAAGTGCTTCTGGCAGATATACGTGAGCAACAGGGCAAGGGATGGGGCACGGGAGAAGATCCCGGAGGACAGAACGGCTTCGAGTTCGGCCTTTTCGGCTACCGGATTGGTTCTGTTTTCGAGCATGGGGTCCTTTGTGGGGCGGCCCGAGGACAACACAGACTATAACACCATCAGCGGGAGTGGCAAACAGATGTAACGGGCTTTCGTTAACCACGGGTGCGCCATGCTGTAACGCACTTGATTGGCAAGGACTTGGCGACAGTAACAAAACACTACATGAAGGTTATATCGCCGATTGAATGGGTTTCGCGCGATGGTGGCTGGACGGAGCGGAGGTTTGGGGCTGGCCTGATCGGGTTGAGCGCCGTCTCACCGGCTCTTGCTAACACAGAGAACGGTTCCCGAGCCCAAGACAACAGCGCCGAGCAGCCGAACCGGTTGTAACCAAGGGTGTATGAAGTGTAACGTCATTGATTCTAATGGGGATCTGTGGGTTAACCGGGCTGGAGGAGGTGGCGTACCCGTTGGGTGGTGCTCCTTCCACTTGTATGATGCGGTCCAGATGATCCGGAACTCCCGCACCGACTTTGCGGCGCCAAGCCCGAAGTGCGATCGCGCGTCGCTGGAGCAGGCAAAGCCGGTGCTCGTTATTACCCGATTGTACTGAACCTCCCCGGCGTTGTTGGTGAGGCGGAGTTGCGCGCCGACCGCCATGGGATTGCTCTTTGTGCCGGTGAGATGGAGCGTGACCCAATGATTCTGCCCTGCAGACACATTGCGGAAGCGCCTGGCGCGCCCGCCGATTACAGAGACGACCATGTCCAGGCGGCTGTCGTTGTCGAATATCGAACAGCGCGACGGCGGAAACCTTGGTTTACGGCTGGTTTTTGTTGGTTGTCGGGCTACTGTTGGTGACGAAGGCCAATCCGCTGCGGGTAGCTATCTCTTCGAAGACGATGGGGGCGGGGGCGGACTGAGCGAACGCGAGCGCGGCCAGCGTGGTGAGGGAGAGGGGAGCGACCGGGCGCATGGCCAGAGTCACTCTCCCTATTGTAGACGGGCTGCTATTCCAGTAGATGGGGATAGGCCGTGATCACGCGGTCGATCTCCTCGGCTTGGCCCGGGGAGAGATCCTCGTTGGGATCAAGACACCAGCGGCCGGCCATGCGATTCTGGCGGACCAGGACCTCGTGAATACCGGCGATGCAGCCGTGGAAGGCGTTGGCGGCGTCGAAGAGCGCGGCGTTGAGATCAGTGAGCTGCGCGCCCAGGGCGAGGAGCAGCGAGGGCGGCGCGCCGTCGCGGATGCGCTGAAAAAGTTGTACGGCGCTCTTCGTGCCGACTGCCCATTGTCCGAGCAGGCCGCCGCAGATGCGCAGAGTGACGCCGTTAAACGTGAACGGGGTGAGGAGGTCGGCGACGATGTTATCGTCGTTGCCGGTATAGAGAGCGATGTCCCGGGCGCGGCCGGAATCGGCCACGGCGCGGATGACGTCCAGCGTCTGGTAGCGATTGAAAGGCGCCATCTTGATGGCGAGGAGATTCTCGATATCGGCGGCGCGGCGCCAGAAGGAATATGGCAGCAGGCGGCCTCCGACGGCGGGCTGGAGATAGAAGCCGACGACGGGGATGATGCGCGAGACGGCCTCGACGTGGGCGACGAGTTCGTCGATTGTCTCGTGTTTGAGGGCGGCGAGGCTGAGCAGGCCGGCGTGATAGCCTAGGCGGACCGCCAGTTCGGCTTCGCGCAGCGCCTGGCTGGTGGGGCCGCAGACGCCGGCTATCAGGAT
>CAYVDY010000602.1:0-4307 GCA_964450255.1 uncultured Candidatus Solibacter sp.
CCGGGTGGTGCAGGGCGGGGAAGTGGCTGATTCCGTTCTGAATTGGGGTTGGTTTTTCGGTTGTGAACGGAGTTGCCCCGGGGAGGCTGGCGGCCCCCGTCCGGCTGGCTTGAGATGTTTGAGAAGGATCCGGCCACGTATGCAGCAGTTGCTATGGTGGATATCGCTCCGATGAGATAGTCTGGCTCATTCGGGGGTAAATATCTCAAATGAAGCGCGCAGCTCTGATGGTGGTACTGGGATGCGGTCTGGTGGAAGGCCAGGTTACGGTGACGGCCGACAGGGCGGTGCTGAAGGCGCAGGGCCTGGTGCGGACTATTGAGCTGGGAGGTGGACGGGCGCGAACGGTGCGGTTCACCGTGGGGGGACAAGAGATGCTGGCGGCGCAGGCACGGGAGTTTTCGGTGGTGATCGCGCGGGAGGCGGGCAACCGCAAGCCGCGCGGACTGCGTGCCGGCGAGACCGAAGAGAAGAACGCGTTTACGGCCGGCAACCGCGCGCGGTGGCGAGGCGATACCTATGACGTCTCGCGATACGACGATTTGCGGCCGGACGCGCCGAAGTGGGTGGAGGCGCGGACGGTAGAAGCAGGTGCGCGTGGGGCCTTCGCGGGGCCGGCGGAGGCCACGGTGGGAACGCCGGCGGCGGGGGTGAGTCGGTTGAGCATCAGCGCGCCGCTGGGCGGCAGCGCCACGCTGGAGGGTGTGCGGCTGGAGATGATCTACGAGGTCTATGATGGCTTCGCGGCGGTACGGAAGTGGGTGAAGGTACGGAACGGTGGGGCGCAGTGGCTGCGGCTGGACAGGATGGTGATCGACGACATCCACCTGACGGCGCTGACGCGGAAACCGCTGGCGGCGGCGATGTTCGGGGTGCAGCCGAGCGTGGTTGCGTTTGAGGCGCAGGGTGGCACGGCGGGCCTGATCGCAGCGAGTGAAGTGCCCTCGGCGCTGCGGAGCATTTCCGAACAGGGCGCGATGGGATACGCGGCGGGGCTGTTCGAGTGGGTACTGGGGCCGGGCGAGGAGTTCGAGAGCGAGCCGGTGTTCTACTTCGGCTACAGCGGCGAGGTGAGGGCGACGCTGGCAGGCGCATCCACTCCGCTGGACCGCGCGGTAGAGGGGCGGTACATGGAATTCGTGCGGCGGGTGATTGGGATTGCGGCGGACAAGGCGCCCTTCCACGGTCCTCAGTGGCTGACGTGGGCGTTTTTCTACGACAAAATCGACGATCCGCTGATCCGGCAACTGGCGGACATCACATCGCGAGCGGGATTCAAGGAGATGCTGCTGGACGACGGCTGGCAGAAAGGCCGGCTGGGCACGGATGTGGACATGGCGAAGTTTCCGGACTTCGCGGCGACGGCGGAGTATGTGCGCGCCAAGGGGATGTCGCTGGGGCTTTGGGTCTCGTGTTTTCGTGACCTGGATTCGAAGGACATGCGGACGATGCCGGAGGGACGCATCCTGCCTGAGTTGATCCGCAGCCCTCAATTGCCGGGGCTGGCGATGAGTTTTGCCTCGGGGTGGCGGGAGTACTACGTGAAGGATCTGGTGGAGACAGCGCGGCGCTTCGGGGTGACGTATTTTAAGCAGGACTTCACGAACGTGATGTACGGAGATCTCGCGGAGGGACACGAGAGCCGGACGAGGAGGGAGTCGTTACTCAGAGGGTTGCGCGGTCTGCTGGCGGCGCAAGCGGCGTTGCGGAAAGCCGCGCCTGAGGTGGTCAACGAGATCACGCACGAGATCTACTGGGGAACGCCGGGGGTACCGGCGGACCTGGCGGCGCTGAAGGAAACAGCGCGTTTCCACATTCCGCCGAACGAGTGTATCGGTTCGGACCTGGCGCGCGAGTTTCCGGGACGGAAGATTGGGGCGGAGGAGCATCGGGAAGCCCTGCGGCGGGGCTGCTGGCTGGCGCGGCAACGCTTCTATTCGCACCGCGGGCTGCCGTTGTATCCGCTGGAGTTCTATGCGGCGGCCACGGTGAACCACGAGGGTAGCCTGACGGCGGAGGTGCAGGACCGGCAGGTGGCGAGCTGGCTGATGGGAATGCCCGTGTGTTTTTCGGGCGACGCGCGGACGCTGACAAGTGAGAATATCGCGCACTACCGGAAGCGGCTGGATGAGGTGGGGCGGTTGGACAAGCAGTATGGGATCTACCGGCGGTTCCAGTTCAGCGGAGTGCCGGAGCCGACCGACACGGACTGGCACTGGTGGGGGAAACTTAGCGCGGCGGGCGAGGGGGTGGTGGTGGTGATGCGCGGCAGTGGAGGAGCAGCGAGGCGGGCGGTGAACGTGCCTTGGGTCAGCCCGGAGAGGAGCTACCGGGTGAGCGGCGTGTTCAGCGGCAGGGCTTACGGGACGTTGACTGGGAGGCAATTGCAGGACGGCGGGCTAACGATGGAATTGCCGGTCTTCGGCCAGGAGGTGCTGGAGTTCGCGGCGCGTTAAAAAGGCACGTGGCGCAGCATCCGGATATGGGGCGCGCAACTAACAGACCCCTTAGTGCGCCGGCCCGCTGGATCCAAGATAATTTCCGTACCCCACCACGACCGTAGAGAGAATCAGGATCACGATGCTGGCCGTCACCAGGCCCCGTGTCCTGCGGCTGGAACCCCGCCACTCATGCAGCGCGATGCCCCACAGCGTGCTGAAGATGATGATACTCGCCATGTGCAGGGTCCAACTGGAGAACTTATATGTGCCCATCTGCGTCTCGCCCATGCTGTAGAAGAAGAACTGCAGATACCAGGTGATGCCGGCCATGGCGCAGAAAATATAGTTGGCCAGCATCGGCACCCGCTGCGGCTTCTGCTCCGGGTTGGTTGGCGTCGGCCGCGTCATCGGCGCGAGGTACTGATAGCCCGTCTTATTCCGGATATTCAGGATTGCACACCAGGTGAAGTTGGTGGTGAACCCGCCCAACAAGACGACGATCAACACCGGCAGGCCCTGCCAAATGACGCCCGTGCCATGGCGCAGCGTAATCTCTTTGATCGGGTCGCCGGCGGCCAATCCATACGAGAAGCAGGCGCTGAGGATGCCCGAGATAGTCGCCACAATCAGCCCTTTCTTCAGGCTGAACTCCTTGATGACGGCTTGCTTCTCCGCTTCGGGCATCTCGCGTTCCTTGGACATGCCTGCCATGCCGGCGAAGGCGATGCCCGTGAGACAGACCACGATGCCAAGCAGGATCACCTGACCGGACGATGTGCCCAGCACCTGCGAAACGAAGGTCCCATTGAAGATCGGCGGCATCAGCGTGCCAAAAGCGGCGCAATAACCCAGCGCCACAGCCATGCCCAGCGACATGCCCAGATAACGCATTGTCAGTCCGAACGTGGCGTTGCCGATGCCCCATAGGACTCCGAACAGGTACGCCCAGAACCACGTGCTGGCCGGCGCTTCCTTCAGGACCAGCATCACGTCATTTGTCAGCAGGAACGCCATCACCCACGGCATGATGATCCAGCTGAAGAAGCCCCCTGTCAGCCAGTAGGTCTCCCATGCCCAGGACTTCACGCCGCGATAAGGCACGTAGAAACTGCCGGAAGCCAGGCCGCCGAGCCAGTGGAAGAGTACGCCGAGAACCGGATTGGGTGTCATGTGAGGTGTAAGCAGGCATTGTATATGAAGTTGTGCGGGCGCCGGGTTGTATCTGCGTGGCTAAGCCACGTATGATGGAAGCGAATGCCCGCTCCGCCGCCAGCCTATCGCCAGCTTGGGGATGAAATCCGCAAACTCCTGCGCTCCGGCGCCTGGCAGCCGGGCGACCGTTTTCTCACCGAGCGCGATGTGGCGCAACGATTCTCGGTCAGCCGGCCGACCGCCAACAAGGTCCTGGCGAGCCTGGTAGGCGAGAGGATCCTGGAATTCCGCAAAGGGCTCGGCACATTCGTCAGCCGGGCATCGCTGGATTACGATCTGCGTGGCCTGGAGAGCTTCACGGAGAAAGCGGAAGCGGCCGGCCGGAGCCCCCGCACCGAAGTGCTGCGCTACGAGCGACTATCCCCGCGCGCCCTTCCGGCCGATGTGGCGGCGAAGCTGAAGACGCTGCCGGGCGAATCAGTCTACTACCTGGAGCGGTTGCGGTTGGCCGACGAAACCCCTGTAATTCTGGAGCGCCGCTACATCCGCTGCCGCTTCTGTCCGGGGCTGCGCCGGGCCAATGCGGGCGGGTCCATCTACCGGCTCTGGACCGAGCGCTACGGCCTGGAGATCGCCGGCGCGGACCAGACCATCCGTGCGGTCGCCCTGCATGGCGATGAGGCTGCGCGGCTGGGCTGCGCCGAGGGCGCGCCC
>CAYVDY010000603.1:0-4277 GCA_964450255.1 uncultured Candidatus Solibacter sp.
CTCGCGCTCGCTAGTTTTCAGTTCTCCCCCTACATCAGCGAAATCGCAGTTACGGCCCGTCTGGTGGATCCGGCCTCGGGGAAGGTACTGTGCAAAAGCCAGCCCGCCCGGTACCCGGTGGAGGTGGACCTGCGAGTGGATCACGTGGAGGTTCTCCAGGTGGTTCAGGAGGCGAACAACAACATTCCTCTCGCCGCGAACCGGCCGACGTGGCTGCGGCTGTTTGGAGTCGCCAAGGAACTGGAGTTCTATCTCGAAGGCGTCGCGTGGCAGGTGCGGGCCCTCCGCGACGGACGCGAACTGGAGGGATCGCCGATGATGGTGGCGCCGATGGGCGCTTCGATCGGATTGGAGGTCTACCGGCTGGAGGAAGAGGGCCTGAGCGTGCGGATTCCCCAGAGCTGGACGGCCGCGGGCACGGTGGAGTTGCGCGTGGAGATCAATCCGGCAGGGACGCGGCATCTGAACGAATCCCAGAGCGGCGACAACCAATACACGCAGAAGGTGGCGTTCCAGGAGCGGCCGCCGCTGCATATCCGGCAGCGACTGGTGTGCGTGGAGCCTCGCGGTGAAGCGGAGGCGTGCCCCTGGG
The DNA here is from genome assembly GCA_964450255.1 of uncultured Candidatus Solibacter sp. GTDB lineage: Bacteria > Acidobacteriota > Terriglobia > Bryobacterales > Bryobacteraceae > Paludibaculum. The sequence continues at coordinate 593 of CAYVDY010000603.1, forward strand.
GCGGACATGACGGCGTGAAGATGCAGCACGTGATGGGCCTGTTCCCGGCGCAGGAGGATCGGGCGAGCTACGAAGCGATCCCCGTGCCACCGCTGAAGTGGCGGGAGTCCATGGAGAACCCGGACTCGTGGGAGCGGCTCATGCAGGAGTTCGCGTTGCTGGACGACCTGAGTCCTGGCTACGCGGCGACATACCAACAGGTGATCGGATGGTTGCCGCCGCCGGCCGGCAGCGGGGCGTGGAAGCGCTTCCCTCTCCCTGTGGCGAACGGCGGCACCGGACGGGTGTTGCTCTCGGCGGAGCGAAGCGGGGAGGAGACGGAAGAGAGCGAATCCATCGGGCTGGCGCATGAGATGGCGCACAATCTGGGTGTCGGACATCCGTACCCGCTGCCGGAGTGCTCGGAAACCGAGCCGGGGCTGATGACGGGTGAATTCAATCAGTATTTCGGGTCGTTTCTGGCTCCATGGACATTTCATTTGATGAGCCGGTGCGGTGAAACGGCCGGGCTGACGGCGGCGCAATACCGGAATCTGTGGCAGGGCGGATTTCAGGCGGCCGGGGCTGGCAGAGCGCAGGGCGGACGATGCCTGCTGGTGCAGGGCCGGGTGTGGCGCGATTCGGTGCGCGGGCGGCTGGACCGGGTACTGCCGGTGGATTGCGGGACGGCGCCGGCGGAGTCGACGAGCAGCAACTACTGCCTGCTGTTTGGCGATCAGGCATCCCAGCAGATTGGGAAGTGGTGCTTCCCGGTGTCGTTCATCCTGCCTGAGACAACGGCGAGGCTGGACGAGCGAAACTTCTATGTCAAAGCTCCCATGCCGGAGGGGCTGTGGCGGGTCTCGCTGCTCTCTGCCAACCAGGAGGTAGCAACGCGACGTGCCAGCAGCAAAGCACCGGTGGTGGAGTTCCTGGTTCCGCGCGGCGGCGAACGGTGGATGGACGGCGCGGTGGATCTGATCTGGTCGGGGTCTGATGCTGACGGGGATGCGCTGCTGTACCTGCTGTCGTATTCGTTTGATGACGGCGCTTCGTGGATTCCGATTGCTGCGGATCTGACGGGCACGCGCTACAGCCTGGAGTTGAAACACATTCAGGGAGGCAAGAAGGTGCGATTCCGCGTCACGGCCAGCGACGGCTTCCTGACGGCCGCGTCCGAGTCGGGAACGGTGGAGGTGGTGCAGGGGCCGCTGATCCAGGTGGGGGCGGAGACGCTGGAGTTCCCGATCGCGCTGCCGGGCCGCGAGCGCGTAATGCGGTTGAGCGTAGGCAACGGCGGCAACGGCCCGCTGAATATCCGCGCGATCACGACCACGGGGGCGTTCCGCGTGAAGGAGGCGGCGCCGATGCGGATTGCGGCGGGGGTGACGCGCTGGATCACGATGGAGTTTGTGCCGCTTGGGGGCGGTGTGTTTCCGGGGACTTTGACGATAATGAGCGACGACGTGTCGCGGCCGGTGGTGGAGGTGATGCTGGTGGGGATGGGCGGGGGGTAGGTTCTTCGTTCGCTCGCAAGAATCAAGTTCGTCTCATTCAAAAATGGGCGCCAGCCTCGCCAGAGCTTCATCCATAATCCCAGCGGGAATGGTCTCCAGCTTATTGCCGCCACGCGCGGTGAGATCGAGCGCGCGCGGCTGATCGCAGCGGACAACGCCGGTGGTCCTGGTTCCGGCTCCGGTCAGCGGCACGGCGAAACCGGCAGTCCGGGCGAAACTGCCGCCACTGGTGACGGGCAGGACGACAGGCACCTTGGTCAGGCGGTTAAACGATTCCGGCGATACGATCAGGACAGGGCGGCGACCCGTTTGCTCATGTCCTTCCGCCGGATCGAGCCCGACCAGCCAAATCTCGCCGCGCTTCATCAGAGGAGCTCGCGGCCTATGGGCGGGTTGTCTAGCCATTCGCGATCCTGCCGGGAGCGCGCTGCCTTCGGATTGCACTGGGCGAGGAGCTCTTTGAGGGTATAGCGGGGCCGTACCCGAGGCTCCACAACCAGCCGGCCGCTTTCAATCGCAATGCCGACCTGGGCGCCTGGCTGCAGGTGCAGGATGTCAAGCAGAGCGGGCGGGACGGCGAGCATGACTGAGCCGCCGACCTTGCGGAGATTGGTTGTGTGCATCGCCGTTCTCCACCAATTATACTTCGGTATAACATTGGGCGAAAGGCCGGCGGCCTGACCGGCTACAGATCCCGCAGCCGCTGGCTGGTATCGCCGAACTTGTCGAGCGTGACGCCCAGGCGGTCCATGATCGACAAATACAGGCTGCACGCGCGGCGGTTGTCGTTGCCCTGCTCCAGGTAATCCAGGTTGCGGCCGGGCTGGAGGGCGCCGCCGGCGCGGCCGGCGAGCAGAATCGGCAACTGGTCCGCACCGTGCGTATCGCCGTCGAAGAGATTCGAACAGAGCATCAGCAGGGAGCTGTCCAGGAGGGACTGGCCGCCCTCGTCGATATTCTTCAAGCGGTTCACCAGGTAGGCGAACTGCTCGACGTGGAACTGATTGGTCTTCAGGTACATGGCCTCGGCCTTGGGGGCGCGGCCGTTGTGCGTGAGGTCCAGGTGCAACGCGCCGCTGACGCCTTCCAGGAACTTGAAGTTCATCTGGGAGAGATCGTTGTTGAGCATCAGCGTGGCCAGGCGGGTCTTGTCCATCTGGAAGGCGAGCACCACCAGATCCAGCATGAGCTTCATGTGGGCGGGGACGTCCTGGGGGAGGGCGTCGGCGGGACGCGGCATGTCGGGCTTACTAAGCGTGGGCCGCCAGCCTTCGATGCGCTCCTCCTTGGCGGCGCGGGCGATGCGCTTCTCGATGTCGCGAACGGATTCCAGATACTCGTCGAGCTTCTGGCGGTCTCCGGTGCTGACCTTGGGTTGGAGAGAGTGGGCTTCCGCGAGAACGGCGTCGAGGATGGAGCGATCGAGCCTTCGGCCGGTGCCGTCGCCGACGAGCTGATCGAAGGCGCGGGCCGGGTAGATCTCCTTGCTGGCCGGTTTGGTGGGCGTAACCCAGGAGATGGAGGAGCCGTAGATCATCGAGAGGCCGTCTTCCAGGCGGAGCTCGTTGGGCTCAATGCCGAGGACTAGCGAGGGGACAGCGGTGCGGCCGCCCAGTTCCCTGGCGAGCACCTGGTCCATGGTGGCGCCGACGCGGATGTCGCTGGGGTCCAGGCTGACCTTGGCGCCGGAGAGCAGGTTGGGCATGCGGCCGAGATGCGGACTGGTGGAGGCAAAGGCCTGCTGGTTGTAGAGGCCGCGCAGGAAGATCATGTCCTGGCGGTGGGGCAGCATGGGCTGGAGGACGGGGCCGAGTTCCATCGTCGCGCCGCTGCCCTTGGCCCACCAGTGGGCGGGCTCCACGCCGTTGGAGAAGTAGATGCAGGCGAAGCGCTGGGGGGGCTTGGTGGGGGCCTGGGCGTGGAGCGGATGAGACTCCAGCCAGGGGAGGGTCAGGGCGACTCCGGCTCCGCGGAGGAAGTGGCGGCGGCTGACGTTCTGGGGCTTGTCGCTCATTTGGATCCCTGCCTTTGGGTGGTGTTGGCTGCGACGTTCGGCGCGGACTCGCGGCCGCGGTGGTTCAGGAACTGGCGGCTGGTGACGATTGCGGCGGTGAGTTGCGTGAAGTTGGCGTTGGCGCCGGCGGCGGCCCTGGGCGGCATCCGGGGCTGGGCGCAGGCCAAGACGGGCC
>CAYVDY010000604.1:0-4276 GCA_964450255.1 uncultured Candidatus Solibacter sp.
GCGGAGTTGGGGGAACCGCTCTCGTTGGGGCCGTAGGTGATGATCACGCGGTCCGGCTTGGCCATCCGCCGCTCTTCGATCCAGTGTTCGCCGTTGATGTGCACGGCGAGCACGCCGGCCTCGGTTCCGTTCAAACCGATGCTATCGTAGACGACGCCCGGCCCTTCCTTGCGGAAGGTGACATTGAACAGGCGGACGCTCCCGCGCGTGACGCGGAGGCTGAATTTCTGCGCCTCCGGCGGAATGGGCCAGGTTTGCTCCGCGGCTGCCGGTTCGGGCAGGTCGGTGCTCAGCGTGGCTATTTCCAGGTCTCCGGACATGATAGTCACTTCGCCGCCGCCGGGCTGGCCGAAGTAGGAGAGAGTGAGCTTCGAGTGACCGGGGTTCTTCAGCTTGATGTCGCTCTCGGCGCCGGCCTGGCCGATGAAGCTGACTCCGCCGAGGCCGTAGCGGCCATCCTTCTGCCCTTTGAGGGTGGCGGGGTCCATTTTCCAGCCTTTGGCGGAGACGTCGAGCCCGCGGTGGGCGTACCAGGCCCAGGGCTTGGCGATGAGGTATGTGCCGTGGCCTGCATCGCCAAAGCGCTGCTGCATGAGGCCGCGGACATCGGCGGTAATCATATCGGCCGTGGTCGGTGAATCTCCGTAGTGGAGAATGCGCGTGACCGCGCCGTTCTGCTGGCGTTCGGTTCTGAGCAGCGCGGCGTAGAAATTATCCATCGTGGCTGCCGGATCGTGAATGCGCGAGCCCTGGGATTTGACGGCGACGGAATCTGGCCTGAGGCGCTCCATTTCCTCCTGGAGAGGCTCGGCGGCGCGGGCGCGGGGCTGGAAATCGAAGACGGCGGGCACGGTGGCCCATTCGAAAATGCGCCAGTTGTACCACTGCGGAATGTAGGCTGGCAGAGCGATTCCGGCGGCGAAGGTCGCGATGACCAGGAACGGTTTGAGGGGCCAGGGCGATTGGATCTTCATGCGTCAGAATTTCGTGTAGAGGAATGGCGCGGCGCCGGTAACGGCGACGTATTGGATCGCCAGGACGAGCAGCGCCAGCACGGCCGCCTGCGCAAAGAAGGGCGAGCGGATGTAGAGGCCCGCGGAGAATTCATAGACGCGCTTGGGCAGGTAGTGGGCCGCGGCGGCGATGAGCAGCACAACGGCGATGGGCAACGAGATGTTGGCGAGGCTCACGGTGAGAGAAGCGATGCGGGCCAGGACTTCCATGGCGTTCTCGAGGGTGGAGGCGCGGAAGAAAACCCACGCCAGGATGACAAAGTGCGTGGTGAGGAAGCGGGACGCGAGCCGCACGGCGAGGTTGGTGGAGACGGGCGGGTTGCCGCGCATGGTGCGCCAGCCGTGGTGGAAGGCGAGGGCGCCGCCGTGGAGCGCGCCCCAGATGACGAAGTTCCAACTGGCTCCGTGCCAGAGTCCGCCGAGCAACATGGTGACGAAGAGGTTGAAGTAGGTGAACACCTTGAACCTGGAGCGCAGGCCGGGGAGCGAGAAATAGAGGTAATCGCGCAGCCAGTTGGAGAGCGAGATGTGCCAGCGGCGCCAGAACTCGCTGATGTTGAGGGCCATGTAGGTGCGGTTGAAGTTCTCCGGCAGTTTCAAGCCGAGGAGGAGCGCGCTGCCGATGGCGATGTCGCTGTAGCCGGAGAAGTCGTAGTAGAGCTGAAGGGCGTAAGCGTAGACGGCGATGAGGGTTTCCGTGCCGGTATATAGATTGGGCGTATCGAAGACGCGGTTGACGAGATTTTCGGCGAGGTAATCGGCGATGAGGAACTTCTTCATCAGCCCGAGGCCGATGCGGAACAGGGCTTTGCCGCCGTCTTCTGAGGAGAGCTTGCGGCCGGCCTTTTCGAGTTGCGGGGCGAGGGCGAGCACGCGGGTGATAGGGCCGGAGAGCGTGGTGGGGAAGAAGCTGACGGCGGTCATGTGCGTCAGCAGGCTGCGGACCGGCTTGCCGTCCTTGCGGTAGAGATCGATGGTGTAGGTGAGGGACTGAAAGCAGTAGAACGAGATGCCAAGCGGGAAGGTCCAGTGCCAGTCTGGGGCTTTGGTTTGGGCGAAGCCGGCGTAGGTGGCGAGGAAGAACGGCATGTACTTGAAAGTGGCGAGAATGCCGAGGTTCATGAGCACGCTGAGGCTGACCAGGGAGCGGCGCAGCCAGGGTTTGCTAGCGCTGCCGAGGCCGCGGCCGATGAGGTAGTCGATGAACGACGCGGCCGGGATGAGGATCAGATAGAACAGATCCCACTTGGCGTAGAAGAAGTAGTTGGCGAAGAGCAGCACCGACAGACCGGCCACGCGCCATCGCTGGAACGGCCAGTAGAGCAGGAACAATCCTGTTAGAAATACGAAATAGACGGTGCTGGAAAGGAGCATGCGCGCGCGACAGCGGGAATCTCCATTATAGAGGTTTGTATGACTTTTTCGCGCCGTTCCGGGTGTTGGTGACGGTGAAGTTGCGGTTTTTCGCTGCCTCCACCTCGATGTTGTGTCCCTGGCACTTCTCTTCGAGGTTGGCGATGCGTTCCTCGGCGACGTTGGCTTCCGTGGCGCCGGCGATGGAGAAGTGGAGCTGCCACATGTCCTGCAGGCCGGGCGAAGAGGAGACGATCTTCCAGACGGAGGGCGAGCCGCCTTTCTTGGCGCCGTTGTTCATGACGGCGACGCGGGGGCGGAGGCCGTGAACGATGGCGGCGGGTCCGGAGGCGTCGAAGCCGTGATGGGTGGTGAGGTAGAGATCGACGGGGCCGATCATGTGCTCGGGGCAGGCGATGTCCAGTTCCTTATTCCAGGTGAGATCGCCGAGATCGACGAAGCGGAACTTGCCGTAGGTGATGAGCACGCCGATGGAGCGGCCGTTCTCGGTGTTGTCGTCGGCCTTGCGGGGTTCCTGACCGCAGAGGGGATTCTTCTGGCCGCCGCCCTTAAGAGATTTCGTGATGCGTTCGCCACGGGCGCTGACCACTTCCACCTGAATGTCCTTGAAGGGGAGCTTGTCGCCGGGCTTGACGGTGAGGCGTTTGGCGCCGGTGGCGAGCACTTTCTGGTAGCCGGCCTCCAGGGTCTGAGCGCTGCGATTGGTTTCGGTATTGGCGCCGTGATCGATGAGGGTGCCGATGGGGAACTTGGCGGCGAGTTCGGGGACGCCGCCGACGTGATCGAGGTGGTAGTGGGTGACGAGGAGGTAATCGATTTTGGTGAGGCCGGCCTTTTTGGCGGCGGCGACGATGCGTTCTGAGTCGCGGCCATTGTTGCCGGGCCAACCGGCGTCGATGAGGAGAGACTCGCCGGAGGGGGTGACGAGCAGGGTGGCCTGGCCTCCCTCGGTGTCGATGAAAGTAATCTTGAGGTCGTTTTTGGCGGCAGGCAGAGGCGCGGCGGCGAGGGCGGCGAGGAGCAACAGCGAGAGCGTGCGCATGGCGGCATCCTATCACAGGGAACATGGGGAGACTGAATGTCGTAGTACACTACGGGGTTAGCTGATATGCCCTTTTGCACACAATGCGGGAGCCAGGTGGAGCCGGCGGATGTATTCTGCGCCGTCTGCGGCGCGCGGCAGACGGCTGACGGCGTGCCCCCCCCGCCACCGAGGGAGAAGGCTGCTCAGCAGAACTCGGGAAAGAAGGCTGATCAGTTTCTGAATGATATGACGCCCCAGAAGGCGTCAATCCTCTGCTACATCCCTCTGCTGGGCTGGATTGCGTGTATCGTGATGCTGGCGGCCGACCGGTTCCGCGAGGATCGGACGGTGCGGTTCCACGCTTTCCAGGGGCTGTATCTCTTTGTGCTGTGGCTGTTTGTGGAGCAGGTGTTCGCACCGATTACGCGTTCGATGATTGGGATGCGGGATATGGGGCGTCTGCTCCAGTTGGTCGTAATGGGGACGTGGATCTTCATGCTGGTGAAGACGAGCCACGGCGTAATGTTCCGACTGCCGATTCTGGGGGAATTGGCGGAGCGCTCGGTTTCAGAACAGAAGTAGGGCGCGGGCCGAGGGCCGCGTACCGCTCCCTGACGGTCGCGGCTCAGAAACGGGCGGCGGGTTGCTCGGGGGGGGGCCAACTTGGGAGGGCAGCGGGGTCATTTCAGGGCGGCCGTGGTGAGGACTGCGGCTCCGAGTTTCACCAGATTGGCATTCCACTCTTTTGCCGCCTTATCCAGTAGCGCGTTGGCCTGGGCGAGGGCTGTGGCGTGGCGCTGCCCCAATTCGGACAGGTAGGCGGATTGGGGGGGGGTTTGCGCGGGTTTTCCAGGCCGCGGCTGGG
>CAYVDY010000605.1:0-4272 GCA_964450255.1 uncultured Candidatus Solibacter sp.
TAGAGAGAATTTGTTCGATTCGTTCGGCGCTCGCCATCGCTTTCGAATACTGGGTTGTGAGTTTGGCCAGATTACGCAGCGGCTTGTACATGCCCGTGAGGTAGGAGCAGAACACCAACAAATCACCGGGCGTGATCTGGTGGCGCAAGACCAGGAGCCCGCCGAATAGGACGGCCGCCCACACTCCGGTGGAATTGATCAACTCGACTGCGCGCCCTGCGGCGGCTTCCACCCGCGCCGTGCGTATGCTCTCTGCCAAAGTTTCGGCGCTTTCACGGTGGAATCGTGCCTCTTCCCTGCGCTCCCGCGCAAAGGCCCGCACCAAGGGCGTCAAACTCAGCACCTCGCCGATGTGGGCGGCCACTCTACCTTCGCGCTCGCGTTGGCGGCGGGCCGAGGCCTTGCTTCGTTGATAGATCGAGAAGATGGTCCAGGCCAGCAACGGTAGGGTCAACGCCGCTACCAGAGCCAACTGGCGGTTTACCAGAAAGAGCACTGCGCACATTGCCGAGAGCGTGATGATGTGCCCCAACAACTCCAGGACGCCGCTGGCGAACACGTCCTTCAGAACGGCCGTATCGGATGTGACCTTTGTGAGCAACTCGCCGGCGCGTGACCGGTTGTGGAACGACAACGAGAGCCGCTGGAGATGGCTGAAGAGTACTTGACGGAGCTTGTGCACCATCTGATAGCCGACCTTTGAGGTGACAAAGACCTGAAGGTAGGAGGCGGTGCCCTTCAGGACTGCGATGCCGAGAATCGCGGCTGAGATCACTGCGATGGCGACTTCCGGCCGGTCACGAGTGAATGGCTCCCAGATACGGAATGCCGGAGGGAATGGTCTTTGCAGCAGCACGTAGTCGAGGATGATCTTCAACGGCCACGGCGAGAGAATCTCAGCTGCCGCAGAACCCAGTATGCCGAGGGCCGCCAGCAGTAGCGGCCCCAAGTTGCTCCGCAGATGGGTCCTAACCAATTCGGAAAATCGGGTCAGTTGCATAACCGGCATGCCGCCTCCAGAGAATGAAACCGCGCCACCGGCGCTAGCGTTGCCAAGAGGGACTCCACCAGGGCGAACGCCTGGCCGGCCATCACCTTGTGGTGGAGCAGGATTCCGACCGGTTCGGACCGCCGGAAGCGCTTCAGGAGCTCCGCGCCGATCCCTTCCGCGCTCTTGAGTTGTGGCCCACGCTTCCATGTGAAAATGTCCACGGCTATCGACGCCTCAGGAATGTCGACGGCGGCGGGGCAAGGAGACTGGTCCTTGGACAGGGCGGTAAATCCAAGTTCAACCAGGGCTCGGCATGTCTCACTGGTGCACCGATTCCATGGCGGCGTGAAGATCGGCACACAACGATCACCCAACTGATCCAGTAATCTCTCGCGTCCGCGCATGATGTCCAGTCGTTGTTGCGCAAGTCCGCGGCTGGGGCCAAACTCGCACTTCCTACCCTCCGGTTCGTGGTTGGTGTGCATCCAGCCATGCTGATGTAGCTCGACCCAAGGCGCTTCGGCCAGGTCCCGAAGTAGCCGGGCTCCATCCGGCGACAAGGTGCCCGGGATGACCGCCAAGCTGATCGGAGTCCGTTTGCTCCCGAATACATCAAGTAGACGCCGGAGTTCCGGGATATCTCGGTCGGCATCGTCGTCGCGGAAGAAGATGTCTGGCCGCCGGCTCTCTCGCTCCAATTGCTCTCCAAGCGTCTTAAACATAAATGGCCCTCGTTTCACAGAACTGTTTCAGCAGCGCCTTGGTATTGGCTACGCCCGCCAGGTCCAATTGAACAGAGGTCGGTCCACCCGGGAGCTCAAGCGCGTTCTCGATCCGGCTGGCAAGTTGCGCTGGATGCAGATCGTTGTCTTCCAACGTTTCCAGAAACCCGAGGCGTTCCAGTTTTTTCGCTCGGATCGTCTGCTCTTCGTTTAGATTTCCCGTGAATGGATAGACCATCGCACGCACTCCGGTGCTAAGGATGTTCATGCAGGTGTTGTAGCCTGCCATGCTAATCAGAAGATCGGATTCCGCCAATCGCCGGACGAAATCCAACGCGAACCTGTCCACTTGAATCCACGGCGATTTGGCGGCGAGTGCGCTGAGTTGGGAGAACTCGTCGTCAGGCAGGTATGGCCCGGTCAGCACGGCCAGATCATGAGGACGGGCTGGTGCCAGTCTCCGGCTCGCTTCAACCACGGCCGAAAGTAGTGCGAATCCGACGCGTCCGCCGCCCGCGCTGGCGATCAGTCGGGGCCGGCGGCTCCTCTTCGCCACCGGCGTATAGGTGACAGACTCCGTGACGAAGCCCGTATATTCCACTGGACGTCGAATGTCCTTTGCGCGAAGGAACGTTTCCCCCAGCTCCTGGAATCGTGGATCGGAGTGCACCAGGACGAGATCGAAGTACTTGTTCAGCAGCTGGCATGCCTGATCTTCATGCCGGGCCTGGTCGCGTTTCCCCACCAGGATGTCGCGCACACTGCAGATTACGCCCGTGCGTCCGCCGCCGCGGCGGATCTCGTCCAGCAGTGGGACCAGTTCAAACGCGAACTTGCGCCGGCCGAACGGAAACATCTCGATTACCACCGCGTCAGGATCGAAGCGGCCGAGCAACTCCAGCAGCGTTCCGCGGCGTTCTGCTTTCAACTGTTCGCTGGCATCGATATCCCGAAACTCCGCATCGGACCGGATGGGCGGAAGCTGCACAACACGGACACCGGGAGGAAACGCAAAGCCGTCGACAGGTTCGCCGCCATTCACGAAACAGACGTCGAAATCGTCCAGCCCTTTGACGATCTCGCGGCTACGCACCATATGGCCCATGCCCAGCACATGCTGGCAGTAGAACAGGACTCGGGGTTTCATATTTGAGCCTCCGCCAGCCGGAGGTGCCGTGCCACCCGCTCGTCGAAATCCGGCCTGAGCTGCAACAATGCGCGATAGGCCCTCGTCAGGTGCTGTACGGCAATGTGCCAACGCAGGCGCTCCGCCGGGACCAAACAGCCGCCCTGGTCTCGGTACGCCTCCAGCAACGTCAGGCCTACATGCTCGGCAGAGGCGTCATCGAAGCCGTCCCCGTGAAGGTCGGCGATGAAATTCCCGAAGTCCTCAGCGGGGTCGCCCACACCCAGTTCGTCGAAATCGAACAGAGCGACCACGGGCTCTCGGGCCATCATCTGGCGAATGTGAAAATCTCCGTGAACTACGCGCGAACCCGCCTTTGGCAGGCTGCCGATGCGATCGCCAAGCGTATCCACCAGCGAGTTCAGGCGGCGCTCGGCAGTTGGAGTTACCACCGCCAGCTTTGCCATCTTCTTCACCAGGTCCGCGTGCAGCTCCGTTTCCGCCAAGCGTTCGGGACACTGGACGGCACTCTCGTGGAGACTCAGCAGCCGCGAGGCCGCAGCCTTCAACAAGCCGGTGCCACCGTCGGAAAGTACCAATGAGCCCAACGGGACGCCCTCAAATGATTCCTGCCAGACAGTCTTGATCTCGGGCGAGTATCCCAATGGAGCGGGCATCACAAACCCGCTGGTCGCCAGTGCGGAGAGTCGCTCATGCACCCGAAGCCCACGGTCATCCGAATAGGTTTTCCCGTAAACAGTCCGCTGTCGACCTTGCGCCGTGATGCGATAGCGCGCCGTCATCCGGTCTTTGGGCCGGTAGTTCAGAATCTCGACTATCACACTCTCAGCCGGAACCGGGAGAAAGGCGCGCACAGCGTCGGTGCTGGATGCCTGCGCCATCCAGGGCACGGATGGATCGTATGGAAATCTCCACGACTCTGGATGGGAGCCGGTGCGCTCTACCAGGATTCCGTTTCCATCTTTCCACGCGACTGTCGCCGACGACTTCGCCCACGACCTTTGTCTTCGGTAAGTTTGGTAGCGGACATGGAGCACCTCCCCTGGCCTGCTAGCGGCATGTGCCGCGAAGCGGTTCATCACATCGCGGGCTGTCTCCGTTTCGCGGAGCAGCCTCGCCGCCACCGCCAGCAGCTCTTTCACCACATCCCCCTTGCGCCTCGTAACAGAACGGCATGCGCGTTCGTTTACAAGGGCGGCGGCCGTGTGTGCTGCAAGGTCGCGTTCACTCACCGTCCACGGTGCCAGACTGCGATACGTGCGGAGGAATCCGGCAACGAGTGTGTCTATCTCGTCGCTGGTCGACTCACCCAAAGCCGCCCGGTGATACAGACTAGCGATGAAGCTGCCCAAGTCGTCCAGGGGATCGCCGGCGTGCAGCGTATCCAGATCGATCAACTCCCCCTTGCCCTC
>CAYVDY010000606.1:0-4265 GCA_964450255.1 uncultured Candidatus Solibacter sp.
TTTGGGGCAAAGATCGAGCAGGTCGGGGGCTCGGGGCAGGTCGGTCGGCATCTGGGGGGGCAGCACGCGGCCGGGTGAGGTGCCGGGTTGGCTCTCGACCACGACGCCGTCGTCGAAGATCGTCGCCGCCTCGGGTGTCATCCCGGCCGTGAGCATGGGTGGCAAGCCTTCAGGCTGCTCGTTGGTGGGCCCTTCGTACGGCGCGCCGCGGGTGGCGGTCACCGTGATACGCGTGTACACCGAGTCAGGCTGGAGCGTGACGGTGAACTCCTCGTCTTCCTGCCGAAGAAGGAAGACGCTCTCGCTGGCGGCGAAGCCCTCACCAGCGACGCGAATCTGCACCTGCCCCCGCCGCGTGTCCGCCCACTGGAAGCGGCCTTGCGCGTCGGTCCGCAGCTGCTGGAGAATTGCTCCGCCGGCACTGAGGATCACCACCGAAGCGCCCGGAACGGCCGCGCCGATGGCGTCCCGCACTGTGCCCGTGTGAGCTGACAAAACAGGCGCTAACAAGAGCGCGCACAAAAGCCAGACCCACCGATTCCCTGTAACTTTCACCACGATTCACCTAGCTTAGCATCGACCTATTACAGGGGAGTGACCGAGCAAATGGCTGTCGCCGCGGTCCTATTCAGTGCGCTTCTGCCCTGGGCGCCTGTACCGTTGTCCGCCTGTGGCGCTCTAGAAGTTCACCGCGGTTCTGGCGCAGGTCCAATCCGCTGGGAGTTGCAGGATAGGGCTTACCGCCCATCAGTCCGGTCCACAGGACGCGATTGTAGGCTGCGAAGTCAAAGCGATCTTCGACCGAAAAGTCCATCCCCTTGGTGACTCGCGCCCAGTATTCCGCGTTGTGCGCGGGCTTTGGCACGATGAGGCTGGCGTCCCTACGAGGCAAGGGCAAGTCCGTATTGTAGAGAATCGGGGCAGGCGTGGCGCTGAAGGTCCAAGGGCTCGGTGTCGTGTTGAAAACGTCGGCCATGGGCGTCGCAAGGGCATCATTCAGGTTCATTGGCGGCAGGCCCAGAACCTCTTCGATGGTGCGAACGAAGTCGATGGTGTTGTACTGCGAGGAGACCACGGCGCCCCGCTTCACGTAGGCGCCGGCGATGAAGGCGACACTGCGATGAGAATCGACGTGATCACCTCCATCCTGGGCGTCGTCTTCGATGATGAAGATCAGCGTTTCGTTCGCATACCGGCTTTTCGAGATCTTCTCGACGAGCAGGCCCACGGCGTAGTCGTTATCGGCCTGCTGCAGTTCCGGAACGTTCACTTTGTCAATGGCCGTATCGAAGTTGCCCGTGTGATCATGCATGAAGCGTACGAGTGTCAACGCCGGCAGGCCTCCGTAGGCGTAGTTGGCATCGAACTCCCGCTCCCACTCCTTGAAGCGATAGTAGTCCGGAAACGCGTTGTCGAAGCCGCGGAAGTACGGATCGGTGTGCGGCGCGAGTGAAGCACTGGAGGGATAGGCCACGGTCAAGCCGATAGAGTGCGGGTCGCGGTGCAGAGGAATGGCGTGGTCCGCCGTGGAGTACCGTGTGGTGTCGATGAAGAAACCATAGTTGCGAACCGTGAGGCCCGCCCGTAGGGCGTTGTCCCACAGGTAGCCCGTATTGACCTCGTTGTTTGGACCGTCCGGCGCTGCAACGTTGGTTTGCCCTGGCAGCAGGTCCGCGTCATCCGGCGTGAAAGGATTGGCTTCCCTGCGGCCCGCCAGGGTTGGAATGGCGACGTTCACGCTGCGACTGGTCCCCTCGGAATCCAGGCTGAGTCCTCGTCCCGCATAGGCCAACGGGAACTGACGCTGTATGACATCAGGCGCGCGAGCGGAGGTGGTCCAAGGCCAACCATCATTGCTGACCTCAGCGCTGTCGTAGAAGTTGTCCAGCGTGACGAACGTCCTCGCCAGATTATGCTGATTGGGCGAATAGGCCGCTCCAAACTCGGCCAGATCCGGATCGCCGTTGCCGACTTCCAGGTCGCCTAGAATCTGATCGTAGGTCCGGTTCTCCTTGATGATGTAGATCACGTGTTTGACGCCCTTCCGCACAGCCGCCATGACCTCGGCGTCGCGGTTGCTCACGACACTGGAGAGCCGGTTGTTGATGGCAACCTGTGCCGTAAGCGGCCCGAGTTGCGCCGTGGCAGGCAGCGGAAAGGTCTGGAACCCAGCCTTGATCAATTGGGGATTGTACTCATTTGACGCAAGGCAGTTTGGTCTGGTTGGCGTCGCCGGCGTGGTGCCGGCGTCGTAGCAGTTGCCCGGGTTCGCGCCTGTCGGCGATTTCCCATTGACCACATAAACCGACAGCGGTTTGCCGTCCCGGCGATCGCCGCTGAAGCTGACCGAGTTCGGGTACCAACCTGTCGGAATGAGGCCGACGACTTGATCGCCGGAGTTCGTTCCGCCCAGCGCGATTACGGCAACGCAATTGAGATTGCCATTGGTTACGTAGAGCTGCTTTTCGTCGGGTGAGAGCGTTACGCTATTCGGGTTCGCGCCGGTGAACTCCAGCAAGCGGGAGGGTAGGACTGATATGGGTGCGATGACCTGGATCGACTCGAGAATCGTGTTGGTCGCGGTGTCGATCACATCCACTGTGTCCGTCTGGTCTTCGACGACGTAGAGGAGCGATTGGGCCCGATTCAGCGTCATCTTGCCCGGCTGGCCCTTCACTTTGATGCGGGTCCTGACGAAGGGCGCGGTGTTCAATGTCACCGCAACGATCTCGCGGTCACGAATGCTCGATACATACGCCGTTGCGGTCAGTCCATTTCCCCTGATCGCCACCCAAAATGGATACGCGCCGCCCGGTACTCCCTTCATCGAGGCATCGCTCTGGCCGGGGCGGAGGTCGAAATGGGTTCCTGCTGACCAATTGCCTAAGCCTCCCCTGAAGATAGTGATCGAGTCGTTGTAGTAGTTTGCCACCACCAGCGTCTTGCCATCACTCGATATATCCAGGCCGGCGGCGCATGGTTTGACCGCAACCTGCGTGTTTATGGGAACTTGTGCGGCGTCCTGCGGCACTTGAAGGCCGAGGCCCGCTGAGTGGCCCAAGGGCAGAGCGCTTCCTGCCTGCTCCCCCCACACTCCGGAGGCGCCCCGGGTAAAGATGTGAACGATGTCACTGGCGCCGCCGGCCACATAGAACGCCGAACCGGACGGGTCGAAGACAATCCCGTTGTAGGTATTGGCGATCTTCACGACCTGCTTCTTGATCGGCGTGTGCGTCGAAATGTCGTAGACAAATACGTACTCGGTGGAGTCCGCCAAGTTCATCTTGCCGGCGTTTGCTCCGTCGGCGAAGTAGACGCGGTTGTATCCACTCGTGAGGACAAGCAAAGTCATGCGATCGGGACTCACCACCGTGGTAACGGCCTGCCCGGCCAGCCAGGATGGATCATCCGCCAGTCCGGGGTTCATCGGCAAAAACCGGGAACCGGGAGGCGCCAGGGGCGTAATCTGCTGACCCAAATTGGGTAGCTCCTGCAAGCCGAGATTCGGCTCGCCCGGCTGAGCCAGCCTGGGTCGCTCCGGTCGCGAGATCGCCTGTCGCATCGGCTGCGCACTGGCTAGCGAGCCTGAGAGAATCAGTGCCAGCGTCAAGCCCGAGGCTGAGACGGCGACGCAATTGCGGACTTTGCTTACCATTATCCTTGCTTCCTATTCCGAGGCTGGAATGCGGCTGCGGGAGGAACGAATCCCTGCTACAGCCGAACTGATAGCGAAGCAATCGTTGGGCCATCGAACAATCGCCCAGTTTTCAGCAATTCGGCACAAGGGCTATGTGTCGGGATGGGAATCCTGGCAGGTCGAATCCCGATCTGGAACACCACGGGAAGTTCCCGAAGTCACCTTCCGGCAGCCGCCGACCCGTATGGCGAAACTGCCGCCCACATCGCCTTGACCAGCTCCGCTCCAAAACGTAGGCGATCCTCGGTGGCTGGGCGTCGTTTGAGCTTGGGCTGGAACGAAACGCCCTGCTCGGAAAGAAACACGGGCAGGCGGAAATCGCGGTAGAGCCCCTGAACGACGTTCATGCGGCCGGGCTTGCCGGGAGTGGTCGTCTCCTCGGCCCAGAACAGCGGGCGGGTGGGGCCAAACGTGGTCTGTGATTTGAGGAGTTGGAAGAAGCGCTGGCCGAGTGCCGTGAAGGCTCCGCCGCCCGCGGCCGGCGGCCCTTCGAGATACTCGGCGGTCTCGGTATTGTGCATGGCGAGGAACAGGTCGGTCCGATTTCCGGCTCGGACCCAGGCAGCGA
>CAYVDY010000607.1:0-4264 GCA_964450255.1 uncultured Candidatus Solibacter sp.
CGCGGGGTCCAACGCGTTTCAAGCCGCCCCACACCGGAACGCGGCGCGCACGGCGGGATGAGTCCGGCGTATAGTGCATCGGCTGGCGTTGCTCCTCGTGCGAAAGATAAGCAGCCGGCTAATCCAGTGCGTCGCGCAATGGCTCGGCGTCGCGCAGCAGGACAATCCCGCAATCGTAGCCGGCGTTCAGCCACTTGTGCGCATCAGTGGCCCAGGAGTCCGCCAGTTCGTATCCTGCCATGAGATGACGCCGCGCCGGAGCCGCCGCCGCCCACAGCCCGAACGCGCCATCGACGTGGACCCACGCTCCAGCCGCCTTTGCGCGAGGGATCAGTTCTACCGCCGGATCGAACGCGCCGCTATTCACGTTGCCCGCCTGGAGGCATACGATCGTTGGCCCATCCAATGCTGGAAAAGCGTCGGGCCGCATGCGCCCCTGGTCGTCCACAGGCACGCGCACCACGCGGTCCTTACCCAGACCGAGTACCGCCAGGGACTTACGCAGAGAGACGTGCACTTCGGCGCCTACCACCACCGTGATCGGCGGAGCGCCAAACAGCCCTCGCGCCGAAACGTCCCAACCCTCGCGCCGCAGCATCGCTTCGCGCGCGGCCAGCAGGCCGGTGAGGTTCGCCATGGTCGCGCCGGTTACCAGCGCACCGCCGGCGGCGGGCAGGCCCAAAGCCTCGGCGGTCCAGCGGATTGCCAGGTCGTCCAGCTTGGCCGCCACTGGCGACATCACATCCATCGCTGCGTTCTGGCCCCACGATGCCGCCAACCAATCGGCCGCCAGCGCCGCCGGCAGCACGCCTCCCGTGACGAATCCGAAGTAGCGCCCGCCCGTAGCGGCCACCGTGGCGGGGCTGCCGTTGCGATCGAGCAGATCCAACACCGCGGACGCCGGCAAGGGCTCCGCCGGCAACGGTTCCTCGAAATCAACCAGCCGCGCCAAGGCGGAAGGCGACGGCGCTACGTGCCGGCCGCGGATCAACCGCGCATAAGTAGAAGCCCGTTGCCAGGCATCGTCCAGCTCAGTCATTTTGGCGTCCCCAAAAAGAAGAAAGGGGCGGCCCACCCTGGGGCCACCCCTAATCCGCTACGGTGAGAATCGCTGCCGGGGCTCAACCGACGTGCGGTTCCACCATCTTCACGAGCTCAGCTTTGCCAACCGCACCCACGCGCTGGTCCACAACCTTGCCACCCTTGAAGAGCAGCAGTGTGGGGATACCGCGGATCTGAAAACGGGCTGCGGTGCCGTTGTTGAAATCCACATTCACTTTGCCCACCTTCAGCTTGCCGACGTTGTCATCGGCGAAAGCTTCCACGATGGGGCCAATCATCTTGCAGGGTCCGCACCACTCCGCCCAGAAGTCCACCAGAACGGGGACATCGCTGTTGATCACGTCCTGATCGAAGTTGGCGTCGGTCAATTCCAGTGTGTTCTTACCAGCCATTTGTCTAAAAAATCCTTCTCTTGGCGTTTGGATGCGGCGGGAGTCAACCCGGATTCAACCTCGTCCCGTTAACTGCGTGTACAACGCCGAATATTCGCGCGCGGATGCGTCCCAGGAAAAGTCCTTGGCCATGCCCCGCCGCATACGCTCCGTCCAGGATTCCCTGTTCTGATAAGCGCCTAAAGCGGTCCGCAGGACATCATAGAACGCGCCCACCGAGTACGAGTTGAACTTGAAACCGGTGTCCTCCTGAATAGTATCATCCAGTCCGCCGGTTGCGCGGACAACAGGGACGGTGCCGTATCTCAGGCTATAGATCTGGTTCAGACCGCACGGCTCATAATGGCTCGGCATCAGGAAGATGTCAGCCCCCGCTTCAATGCGGTGGGCCAACCCGTTGTTGTAACCGATGTGAACGCCCACCTTATGCGGCAGCCAACGCTGCCAGTCCTGGAAGACCTTCTCGTAACGCCAATCGCCGCTGCCCAGCACCACCAGTTGCACGTTCTGCTCCGCGAACAGACTGGCCATACCGGCAATCAGGTCGAAGCCCTTCTGATCGGCGAAGCGCGAGACGATCCCCAGCAGGGGCCGCTCCAGATTGTCGGTGGGCAGTCCGAACTCTTCCAGCAGCGCCTTCTTGCACACCCGCTTGCCGCCCAGGTCATGCGCGGAGTAAGGTACGGGAATGTGGACGTCCACCTCAGGGCTCCACTCGCTGTAATCCACTCCGTTCAAAATTCCGCTCAGCGCGCCCGCCCTGTTTCGCAATACGCCGTCGAGGCCGAAGCCCTCCTCCTCCGTCTGAATCTCCTTCGCGTAGCTCGGACTGACCGTGGATATCCAGTCGGCCGTGTTGATGCCGCCCTTCAGCAGGTTGACGTCGCCGTGATACTCGAGCTTGTCCGGCGAGAACCAGCCGCCATTGAGTCCCAGCTCCCAGAATGACGACTTGCCAAAGCGCCCCTGGTAGCCAAGGTTGTGGATGGTCATCAGCGTTTTCACACCGAAGAAGAGCGGGTTGGAGTGCTGCTGATCCGCGAGGTACACGGGCGTCAGGGCCGCCTGCCAGTCGTGGCAATGCAGCACGTCGCAGGGGAACAGCAACTGCGCCACGCCCAGCGACGCCAGGGACAGCACCGCGAAGCGCCTGTGATTGTCCCAGTAATCACCAGCAGGCGTGTTGTAGAGGCCGGGGCGATCGAACATGTAGGGCGCTTCCACAAAGTAGAACCGCACGCCGTTCTCCACCCGTGTATGGATGTCCACGCGATACGGTGTGGCGCCGGCAAACACGACCATATTGTCGTAGGCCGATTCGGTCGAATCCCAGGGAACCTGCCGGTAGCGTGGCATCACCACGGCTACCTCGTCACCCAGCTTCTGCAATGCGGCAGGCAGGGCGCCCACCACGTCCGCCAGCCCGCCTGTTTTCGCAAACGGGGTGGCTTCCGAGCTCACCATCAGCACACGACTCATGGCTTATAGAATGCCACGACGAAAGATTATGCATCGGGCGCGCATACCCAGCTATCCAGCTAAGGGCGTGAACCGCAGATCGCTGCACGGGTGCGGAATCAGCGCCCACTTCCAGCAGGTTTCCGCAGACTAGGGCTGTCCTGCGAGGTACTGCCACCGCCCTACAGCGCTCGCCTCCGAGGAGGCTAGCTGGTACGGCCTGACCGCCGCGGTGGGCCAGGTGTCTGCTCAACACTCTTCGCAACGATCGATTGCACAACGACATGGACGATGGCCGCATGAATAAGGACATCACGGAGACGCCGGCCGCCGGGAGGCTCACTTGAAATTCGGTAACGTCACATTGCAGCGGGAACGGACGCGCGACGCCAATGTCGTCACTTGGCTCGACGGACTTTGGCGCGATACGCGTCACGCCGTGCGCGGTCTGCGGCGCAGGCCCGGATTCGTAGTCACCGCGCTGGCCTCACTAGCCTTGGGCATCGGCGCCAATAGCGCGATCTTCAGTGTCGTCGATTCCGTTCTGCTCAAACCTCTGCCGGTGCCGAATGCCGACCGACTGGTGGCGGTGAAGGAGTTCCAATCGATGCGCCCCAGCAACGGCAACCCAGCGCGTCTGAACGACTGGCGCCAGCAAGTGGAAGCGTTTCAGAGCGCCGCGGCCTGGTATGGGGAGAACGTCGTCTATTCCGAAGGCGGCCAGCCGCGCCGATTCTCGATGCTGCGCACGTTCGGTGGCGTGGCTGACACACTTGCCGTGACCCCGGCAATTGGACGGATGTTCACGCTGGAAGAGGAACGGGGTGAAGGCCACCCAGTAGCCATACTGTCCCACGCGACCTGGCAGCGGGTGTTTGGCGGGGACTCGCGAGTTCTCGGCCGCACATTGAAGTTGAGCGGCGCGCAGTTCACCGTGATCGGCGTTCTGCCCGCCAGCCTGACGTACCCCGAGGACGTGGACATCTGGTCGCCCGGACCGCTGGAGGTCCAGCATGCCAGCCGAAAAGCAGGTTTCCTGGGCGTGGTGGCGCGGCTCAAGCCAGGCGTCCCGATGGAACTGGCTCAGGCGCAGCTTGACACCGTGGCAGACCGCCTGCGCAGCCAATATCCGGACAGCGACGGGGAGCTCTCCGCCCAGGCCGGTCCAGTGCTGGATGAGGTTGCCGGCGAGGCCCGCACACCGCTCTTCCTGTTGCTGGCGGCCTTCCGCGTGCCCACGCCTCGCAGGTCGCCTACGGTGACTCTTCGGCCGGGGACGGCTGTCTCCTGTCTCCTGCGGCGACTCTTCGAGCGGCGGCGACTCTTCGCGTGCCACATGCTTCTACCGCGAA
>CAYVDY010000608.1:0-4258 GCA_964450255.1 uncultured Candidatus Solibacter sp.
ATCGGCACGTCGGGGTCGACCCGATGCTGATAGAGCAGGTCGATGTGATCGGTCTTGAGCCGCTTGAGCATGCCTTCCGTTGCGACCTTGATATGCTCAGGACGGCTTTTCAGCCCCTCTCGGCGCTCGCCCGTTTCCGGGTCGATGTTCCAGCCGAACTTAGTAGCGATCACGACCTGATCGCGGATAGGATCCAACGCCTCACCCACGAGTTCCTCGTTCGTGAACGGCCCATATGCCTCGGCCGTGTCGAAGAGCGTTACGCCGCGCTCGGCGGCGGCCCGAATCATTCCGATCCCCTCCTGTCGCTCTGTTGCCGCTCCGTAGCCGTAACTGAGGCCCATGCACCCGTATCCGATAGCGGACACTTCGAGATTTCCGAGTTTGCGCCTTCTCATCGCTTCTTCGCTCCCAATTTGCTGACCGCCGTCTCCCAGAACCGAATTGCTTCGAAGATCCATCCCTCGGCTCTAGTGCCACTGCCGAGCCCGAATCCATGACCGAGATTGGCGTACTTGTGATACTCCACCGCCGTACCGGCCTCGCGTAGCGCTGCCACCCTCTTTTCCATGCTGGTCGGAGAGGCAATGCCGTCTTGTTCACCGACGACAACAAATGTGGCAGGCTCGACGGCCGAATAGTCCGAATGCCCCGTGTATGCCATCACAACCACCGCCGGCTTGGGAACGTCGCTGCCCCCATACTTCGCCACTCCGTGTGAACCGATCGCCGCCGCCATCCTCGCTCCGGCCGAACTGCCCCAAAGCGAGTAGCCCGTGGTGCTGACCCCAAGCGTCGCCGCGTTGCGAAAAATGTAGTACACAGCCGCAGCCAGATCTTCGGTAGCGGCCATGCCGCTATGGCCCGCACGGTACTTCAGCACAAAAGCGTTGTAGCCCTTCCTGCTGATCGCCTCGGCATAGGGAAAGCCCTCGTGGACCGAACCGACATAGGAGAATCCGCCACCGGGGCATATGACCGCGAAGGGGGCGCCCGGGTTTCCCCGGAAATAGAACAGTCCCGCGTGCTTTCTTTCCGGCTGCTGCTGTGTATCTGCTTCGGAGTAGAAGCGGTAGAACACCGTCTTCCCGCCGGACACGTCGTCAACCATGCGATTTAGCGAACTCGCTACCGTTTCCGGATCGACGTGAGTGTGATACGGCAGCAGCGACCCGATCTCGGTCAATCGCAGGCCGTCGTCATACGGGCGGTCGTCCCACGGCAGTATCAGACGGCTGAATCCGGCGAACGCCGGATGTCCCAGAATGTCTCCGATGGTGCTCTGAATTCCCAGATGGACGCCCCGATCCGCGCTCATTTCAGTGTCCCTGGCGCTAGGCGACGCTCCGGCCTGTGAGAGTCCGGATCGTGACGCAGTGCTCAGCACCAAAACGGTCATCGCAGTCTGGATCGCCTTTGTCGTCATCGTTAGCTCGACGGATCGCGATAGGACGCGTACTGATCAAGTAGCCGCGTGGAAGAGAGTGAGGCTAACTTCCAGGCGGCGCTCTGCGGCACGTACACGTCTATCACCACGAGGGGATTGGTGACCTCGTTACGGCCAACAGCCGAACCCTGTTCAACAGAATTGCGGTAGCGCCACTCATTTGCACCCACGCTCCCTGGACATCCGCTTGCTTGTAGTGGATCGCGCCCGTTCTTCGTTCGGCTCGTAGTTGAGGGATTCGCCTGTTGCTCTTGTGTGAACATCGATGCTTTCATACGAATCATCCTGTTCCTTCGGCGGTTTCGACTGACCAGCCGTCCGTGGCGATTATGGCGTTCTTCTTTCCGGAGGCACCCTCACTGAGCCTCCTGCTCATACCGCCGGGATCAATCGTCACGATTCCCTCGCGAGCGATTTCCAAGACAGTGCGTAGTGTCTGAATCCAGATTAGGGCCGCAAGGCCCAGGGCCGTTAGCCTGAACCTGCCGAGTTTTAGCCTATTTCTGTCGAGGACTAGCGAAAATGCCGGCTGGGATGTACTCTGGGTGCAAAGGAGCCTCAATCATGATCCCCAGCCCCGTCCGAGACCTTGACTTGGTGCATGACCGACTGCCAGAGCTAAGGGCAGAACTGGCTCTGAGGATTGCGGCAAACATCAGCTCGGAACAGAAGCGGGTTACCGGAATACCGGGTCTCACACTTCACCAGCGCACGGCTCCCACCCCACCCTGTTCCATGACCTACGATCCGAGCTTGATCATGACCGCGCAGGGGCGCAAGCGCGTAGAACTCGGTGGCAAGACGTTCACCTATGGTTCGTCCCACTACCTGCTGGCGTCCGTCGCGCTCCCGGTCGTCGCCAGGGTCCTCGAAGCGAGCGAGCAGACGCCTTGTCTGGCCCTGTCGCTGAAACTGCAAATGTCTGTCGTCAGGGAACTGCTCAGCCGTGAGGAGATTGCGGCTGCTCCTCAGGTTGGAAAAGGTCCGGCTATGGCCATCGGTGAGGTCACAGTGGAATTGCTGGACTCCTTCTGCCGGCTCATGCGGCTATTGGACCAACCTCAGGAGATTGCCTTCCTGCATGACTTAATTCAGCGCGAGATCATCTTCCGGGTCCTGCAAGGACCAGAGGGCGCTCGCCTTCGCGCCATTGCCACGTTGGGTGATCAAAGTTACCGGACGGCGAGAGTTATCGCCTGGATCAAGGATAACTTTGCAAAACCGCTCCGTGTCGAGGAGCTCGCGGAGATCGCCGGCATGGGGGTCTCCACGCTGCACCACCACTTCCGGGCTCTGACGGCGATGAGCCCGCTCCAATATCAAAAGCAGATCCGGCTCCAGGAAGCGCGGGCGCGCATGTCGATCCAGGGTCTGGATGCCGGGAGCGCTGCCTTGGAGGTCGGTTACGAAAGCGCTAGCCAGTTCACTCGGGAGTACAAGCGCCTTTTTGGCCAAACGCCGATGCGGGATACTCGCGCTCTTCGTTCGACTGATACCCCGCGACTGGAGCCACTCGGGGCCCGTTGACGCGGAGCCAGCCGCCTGGAGCGGCCTAGTCAATTGGCACACTTACCGCGAGTTTGAGTATGTTCTCAAAATGTTAAGCCGGTCTATGCAGAAATTAGTATCGTCAAACCGTAGGGTTCTTGTTCGGCTTCCGGGAACCCGAACCGGTGGCTTTATCGTTGCTAGTCGATGCACGTTAAAAGACGTTTGGTCGGAAGAGCGGCAAGACTTGCAGCGGGTGATGATTCGACGTGCGGGACGGAAACTCTAGCAATTGAATCGGCTTGCTGTGCACGGCGTACGCCGGTGCAACTAGCAGGTGGAAGCCGCCGGGCGACAGCTGAGCCGGACACGCCGGCCAAATCACCCGGATCGTCGACAACCACCTCTCCAATTCGGCGCTGAAGCAGCGCGGGCGAGAGTATTTCACCGACCCCCAATTGGCTGACTAACCCGAACTCCCCGAAGATGGGAATCGACTCCGGTCCTTTTGCAGTGAAACAACGGTAGGTGAGCCACATGAAGAGATCGAGGACGGCGGGCGCAGGGACCAGCAGCTTTACCGCTTCCATGTCGGTGGGGTTGGGATGCGCGGAGATTCCCGAGTAGAACTCGTCGCTGAGCACGATCACGTTTTCAAACTGCTATCCCAAGACTTGCCGATTTGAGTCTCGGTTGTACCAGATCCGGGCCTCGCGCATGAAGTTGAAGCGGCTCCGGTGTATGACCCGCGCGGTTGCTTTCATCAACTCGGCTCCCCAAAAGACCGTCGCGCCGAAGATGCGCTCAAAGGCCGAAACCAGGCGCCGATACTCCTTCCCATCCTTCGCCATTCCGAAGCAGTTCAGCATCTCCGCTGCCGACCTGAAACGGATGGTTTGGGATTGTAGGCGGACAGCAAGTGTCGCCAGGACTATCGGGACAAGCAAGGTCTTAGCTGTACAGTAGTCCAAACTCCGGATGACCGGCGACCTGGAGCGTGAAATGCCCACCTCGGCGCTCGTAGAGTATTGGCCCGGCCGATGGTCTTCGAATCGGCAGCCCGAAGAGGACGAACAGACGGGAACTAAGCCAAGAAGTTGATTGCTCCTCCCGTACGGTGAGGATGTTATCGCGGTGTGAACCCAGCAGGACAGCGAAAACGCCGCCAAACGGAATCCACATCCTGTGCCAGCACTGTGCCAAAACCCTATGGCCTTGACTGGTCATGAGTTCTTGTGTAAGCGAGAGCAGATTCCCCAAGTTGTTGAACACAGTGAAATGAGTAAAAGCAGATTTGAAGGCTTGGAACCGGTCCCTGTACTT
>CAYVDY010000609.1:0-4253 GCA_964450255.1 uncultured Candidatus Solibacter sp.
CGCTGTTTGACTACATGGATTCGCTGGTGAAGCCGGGCTCCCGCACCGCCAGGATCCACTACGGCGCGCGCGGTTGGGTGGTGCATCACCTCTCCGACATCTTCGGCTACACCGCGCCGGCGGACGGCATCTGGGGCGTCTGGCCGATGGGCGCGGCCTGGCTGGCCCAGCACCCCTGGGAACGCTACCGCTTCACGGCAGACCGCGCATTCCTCCAGACCCGCGGCTATCCGCTCATGAAGGGCGCCGCCGAGTTCGTGCTCGATTTCCTGGTGGAAGCCCCGCCCGGCACGCCCGTTGCCGGCATGCTCGTCACCGCGCCATCGCACTCGCCCGAGAACCGCTTCCGGAAGAAGGACGGCACGGAAGCCATGTTCACCTACGCGGCCACCATGGACATCGCCATCTGCCGCGATCTGCTGCAAAACTGCGTCTCGGCGTCGATGGTACTGAAGACGGACGCCGATTTCCGCGTTCGTTGCGAGGCCGCGTTGGCAAAGCTGCCGCCCCTGAGGATCAGCCCCCGCACCGGAAAGCTGATGGAGTGGGTGGAGGACTACGACGAGCCCGAACCGCAGCACCGCCACGTCTCGCCGCTGTTCACCCTGCATCCCAGCGAGCAGGTCTCCATCACCCGAACGCCGGAACTCGCCGCCGCGGCGCGCAAGACTCTGGAAGTTCGCGGCGACAAATCCACCGGCTGGTCCACCGCCTGGAAGATGAACTTCTGGGCGCGCCTGCGCGATGGCGAGCGTGCTTACAAACTATGGGGCATGCTGATCCGCACCTGCACCTTGCCGAACCTGTTCGATACTCATCCGCCGTTCCAGATCGACGGCAATTTCGGCGGCACCGCCGGCATCGCCGAGATGCTGCTGCAAAGCCACGCCGGCGAGATGTTCCTGCTGCCCGCTCTGCCCAAGGCCTGGGGCGAGGGACGCGTGCGCGGCCTGCGCGCTCGGGGCGGGTTTGAGGTGGACATCGAGTGGAAGGGAGGGCGGATGATTGAGGCGCGGGTGCGGTCGCTACGCGGCGGCGAGCTGCGGATGCGGGCAGATGTGGCGCTGGCGGTGACCCTGAACGGCAAGGCGGTGAAGACTACCCAGGCCGGCGGAGCGGTTGTCTTCGACACGAGTGCGAATCGGGCCTATATCGTCAGGCCGGCGGTTGCGTAAACGGACAGGCTGTCTCGGTTTCGGACACCGGAGTCCGCGATAGATGGGTGGGATCGCAGTGTTTTCAACCGGCGGGCGTTGGCAGGTGAAGTGCATCTCCATGTGGAGGAGAGGATTACCGTGTCCCAATTCATCGCCGATCTACGATACGCGCTTCGCTCGCTGCGCCGGACGCTGGGATTCAGCGCAGTGGCCATCCTCACGCTGGCGTTGGGCGTGGGCGCCAACACGGCGGTATTCAGCTTGTTGAACGCGGTGCTGCTGCGGCCGCTGCCGTATGAGCAACCGGAGCGGCTGGCGCTGGTGTGGGAGAGCGCGCCGTTCTTCAACCTGCATGACAGTCCGGTGGCCCCGGCCAACTACGCGGACTGGCGGGCGCGGAGCCGGTCGTTCGAGGAGATGGGCGCGTTGGAGGATCGAAGGTACCGGCTGGCGGGGGAGGGAACTCCGGAAGTGGTGCAGGGGAGTCTGGCGACGGCGAGTTTCTTCCGGGCGCTGCGGACTCGGCCTGCGCTGGGGCGGATCTTCCGGGACGAGGAGGATCAGCCGGGGGCGGCCAAAGTTCTGTTGATCAGCGACGGCTTCTGGTGGCGGCGGTTCAATGCTGATCCGAACGTGCTGGGCAGGACGCTGCGTCTGGACGACGAGCGGCATACGATAGTGGGCGTTCTAGCGCCGGGGACCGAGCCGCCGTCGGAGTACAGCGGCGAAATCGGCGAACTATGGGCGCCACTGGGCAGCGACTACACGGCGAAGGAGCTGGCGAATCGGGGGCGGCACAACTGGATGGTGGCGGCGCGGCTTCGCGCCGGTGTGCCCTTGGCCCGTGCCAATGCGGAGATGCAGGCAATTGGCGAGAGCCTTTCGCGCGAGTATCCGAACACGAACGAAAAGGTTGGCGCGTTTGTGGCACCGATGCGGGAACACTTCGTTCGGTCCAGCCGCACGACTCTGATCGTGCTGTTCGGCGCTGTGGTCTTCATCCTGCTGATTGCCTGCGCGAACCTGGCGAATCTGCTGCTGACCAGGGCGGCGAACCGGATTAAGGAGGTGGGCGTGCGAGCGGCGCTCGGGGCCGGCGTCTGGCAACTGGCGCGGCAGTTCTTGCTGGAGAGCCTGGTGCTGTGCTCGCTGGGGAGCGCGGTTGGACTTCTGCTGGGGACGACGGCATTTCGGCTCCTGGCTCACTTGGCGCCGGGCGACATGGCCGGGTTCAAGTCACTGGAGGTGGATTGGCGCGTGATGGGCTTCACGATGGGGCTCGCGATGCTGACCGCGGTGACCTTCGGTTTGGCGCCGATGGTGCAGGCACGGCGGCTGGACGTCGCTCATTCGCTGAAGCAGAGCGCTCGAACTCTCGCGGCGGCCGCGGGCGGGAAGAAGTTGCGGGCGGCGATGATCTGCTCGGAGGTGGCGCTTGCGGTGGTGCTGCTGATCGGGGCGGGGCTGCTGATTCGGACGTTCGCGAGCCTGCGAGGCGTCGACGTGGGGTTCCGCACGACGAATGTGCTCACGATGAAGCTGCCAGCCGTCCGCGGGCAGATGGATGTGGGCCGGAGCATCGCCTTCCAGAGTGAGGTGGTGCGGCGGGTGACGGCGCTGCCGGGCGTGAAATCCGCCGGGTTTATCAATCACATCCCACTGGTGGTGAAGGCTGACATCACAAGCCTCGGCGCGGAAGGGCACGCCGCCAGCGAGAGATTCCAGTCTAATTCGCGCGTGATCGGGCCGGGGTACTTGCAGACGATGGGCATACCGCTACGGCGCGGCCGGGATATCAGCGAGCGCGACGTGGATGGGGCGCCACTGGTCGTATTGATCAACGAAACGCTGGCCCGCACTCTGTGGCCGGGCGCGGACCCCATCGGGCGCCGGCTGGTTCTCGGCAGCGGCAGTTCGGTGCCGGTGATCGGCGTAGTGGCCGATATTCACCAGGCGGGTCCGGACGTGGCGCCGAGGCCGGAGTTCTACGTCTCCGCGTTGCAGGTGCCGCGCCGTCCCGGCTCGCTAGCGGTGCATACCAGTGTTGACGCGGGCAGCATGGCCTCGGCCGTGCGGCAGGCAATCTGGTCAATCGATCCCGATCAGCCGGTGACGTCGATGGCGACGATGGAGGAGATTCTGGAGAAAGAGGTGCTACAGCGCCGCGTGCAGACGACTCTCCTGACTGGGTTTGCGGCCTTGGCGTTGCTGCTGGCGGTGATCGGGCTGTACGGCGTGCTGGCCTATCTGGTGTCGCTGCGAACGCCGGAGATCGGATTGCGGATGGCGTTGGGCGCGGCGCCTGTCAACATATTGCGAACCGTGGTGGGGCAGGCACTGGGGCTGACGGTGATCGGCGTGGGCGCAGGTGTCCTGGCCGCGGTGGCGATGTCGGGCGTGCTGCGCAGCCTGCTGTTCGGTGTTACGGCCACGGACCCGCTTACCTACGCCGGCGTGGCGATGCTGCTGGTGTGCGCAGCGACGGCGGCGAGTTATCTGCCGGCGCGGCGGGCGATACGCGTGGATCCGATTATGGCGTTGCGGGAGGAGTGAAGGTCACCCCGCGCGCTCAGGCGCTTCGGCCAGGTCGCCAAACACCTCTTCACGGATGATGCGGTCCGTGGCCTCGTTTAGGTACTGGTTGAGGGCGTCTCTCAACTCCTGATACTCCGGCCAGAGTGTGCGGTCAACGAATGTTCTGGGCGCGCGCACCATCACCGTGCTGTATCGCTGGCGTTTGTAGCGAAAGGGCTTCAGCCCGTAGCGGCGGCACAATGCGAAGAAGAGCCGGCGTTGCCATTGATCCGGGATCGAGAACTGCGTTTCGCTGGCCGGCTCGGTATGCTCCATGGCAGCGAGTGATTTCCTCACGCGCTCAATGGCCGCGGCGGCCGCACTGCGTTCGCCAGGCGTGGTAGCGCCTTCAAAGAGCGCGTAGATTTTGTGGAGCTTTTCGCGGAGTTGCTGTTCCGAGGTCATAGGCAGCGATAGAATAGCGGACGACCCATGAGAATACCAATTTTGATGCTGATGTGGAGCACGGCGAATTGGGTCACGTAAGATGTAACCGTAGCTGAGACGGTTGGGTCAAAAGCA
>CAYVDY010000610.1:0-4240 GCA_964450255.1 uncultured Candidatus Solibacter sp.
TGGTCGGCGGCAACAACTCCATGCGCCACAGAATGCGAGCGTGATTGTAGCTGTCATCCACTGGCGGATCCAGGCTCTCGGCGGCGCCGGTGTCCAGCCACTCGCTGGCCGTAGCCGGGATCTCGGCCACGCGCCGCAGCCGCTGGGGCGAAGTTCCTCGATAGATGCGGATCACCGTCCCGCTGGCAGCAGCCCTGATCCCTTTCAGCCCAACGGAGTACGTCGCGGTGCCTGCCGGCAGCGGCGCCCTCACAAGAGATGACAGTGCTCCCTCGAGCCCCCCTCCGTCCACAGTACTGGCCCCGTAATGATAGGTGCGGCCGCCAGTTAGCGTTCCGCCGGATGAGTGGATCTCCGGCGTTAGCGCCAGCAGCGGCGCCGTCGCTGACGCCGCTCCGCGCTTCGGCGGAGGATTGAACCGAGCCGTCAGCATCACCGTCGCGCTCCCATCGGTACCGGCCTGCGACTGCTCATGGATCTCAAATGCCTCGTCGCCGTCCGGCGTGCGCACCCGGCCCGCAAGCGGACGAGGAGTGCCCAAGGTTCCCGCCGATTCCTGCCAGATGCCGGATTCCGCAGGGATCTCGGCTCCCGCCAGTGCATACCATCGATCCTCATGCCGCTGCGCGACCACCCGGACGCGCTCAAAATTCACTGCGGGCGTGAGCCGCAACACCCGGTACAGCGCCCGATCCAGCCCTTCCCGTGCATGCGTAACTGCAATCAGATCGCCCGGACGCAGCCCGAACGCCTGTACGCTCGACTCAAACTCAATAAAGTGGTTGCCCGAAATCCCTCGCTGCAACTGCAGCCTCAGGACCCGCGCTGCCTGATCGAAATGCGGCAGACCGATGGCGCTGGAAGGAGCTGAGGTTTCCATACCCCGCCGTTCCACCTCGTCGTAATCCACCAGCGACAGCGTGTCCTGCGCGTAATCGCGGAGCGAGTCCTGATACTCAACCGTCAACCTGTTCGGCACCTCGCTCGCGCCACGCCGCCAGATGCGGAACGTGGACTTGCCGGACTCCCTCCGCAGAATCCCGGTTCGTCCGTTTGTACCGTCGCCGAACTCATACGCCGGCCAACCTCCGGAGATCGCCACCACCGCGTTGCTCGCTTCAGCCTTTACCGGGTGCTGCCGCGCGATCGTCGTCTCGGGTCCCGCCATCAGCCTGCCATCCTCGTCGACGGTCAGCAGCATAGAGCCCGCGCTGCGCAGGCCCCGCAGCAATTCCACCAGACTCCGCCGCTGCTGAATCACCACGTTCACCTCGAAACGCGGAGTTTGGATCTCGCCGCCGTCTGCGAGTTGCACCGCCACGCTCTCGTCGCAGTAGG
This sequence comes from uncultured Candidatus Solibacter sp., assembly GCA_964450255.1. GTDB lineage: Bacteria > Acidobacteriota > Terriglobia > Bryobacterales > Bryobacteraceae > Paludibaculum. Next base: position 1,339 of record CAYVDY010000610.1, read on the forward strand.
CCGCTGTCGCCGCAAAAGACCCCAGATTCAGATCCTCATCCCGCCATCCATTCCGCCTCAGCAGATCCAGGACCACCCACGCCGGGTTCCGCGTGAAGACCGCTGGCAACGCCTCCCCAGCCTGGTCGTAGCGGGGCAATTGCATGCCATCCAGGAGCACCTCGATCCGCGGCAGCCCGCTGCCACCCAAATTCCGATTCGGGATGACGACGGAGAGGCAGGCCATCCCGCCATGAGGATCGCCCAAAGGCTGACCCGCTGCATCCACGAAATCCAGGTTCTCGCCGCCGTTGCGCCCGCCCATGCTCAGCACGTTGTACCACCCCGTGCCGGTCATGTCTTTGCCCGCCTCGCCGGGTGGCAGTGCCACCCCTCCTGCCACCACGCGAAGCACCTGGTCGATGGGCCCTTGTGCCACCAGAACCTCGCAGTGGGTCAGATTTCCGTCGTTCCGTGCGGAGATCACCGGCGCGGTCACCCATCCCGTGCCATATACCAGCGGCACGGCGTCGTTGCTGCGCGCCCGGCCATCCACCGCATCTGATAACCGGGTGGACTTGTCTCCGTACCCACGCACCATCACGCTCGGCGGCAGCGACTGGAATCCGCCAAACCGGGCTGTGCCGCTTCCTTGCTGGTCCAATCGGAACATCCCGCGAGATTCACAATCGGACCGCGTGTGGTCACATCCTGTGAAGGGCGCGCCATCCAGCAGATTGCCTACGCCGCCATCGACGCCGGCAGAGTACCCACAACCGTGAAATGCCGAATACCGCCCGCGCGCGCCGCCGTTCACGGCCTCCACCCTCTCCGCTTCAGTCACCGGAAAACGCCACGGGCACCGATGCTGGATCCGCAACTCCGGCACGCTGCTCCGCAGCAGGCTCAGCCGGTTCACGAAACTCAGCCGGGCGGTTGTTTCAGACAACTCCTCCACCGGATTGGCGAGTCCCACAAAGACAGCCTTCAACTCGGACACCGCCAGGCCGGTCTCCAGGTCGAAGAACCCGAAACGCACGCGCAGCTTTGCCCCGTTCCACCCACTCGCCTGGTCGATCTGCGAAATCCGCCCGTCCACATTTGACAACTCCAGGTGGAACCGGGACCCCGAATCCAGAGACTCCTCGCCCGCCAGACCCAGATGAAAATCGCCGTGGCTCAGCAGGCGAGGTTCATATTCCTCCCCTCCCGCCATCACCCTTTGGCTACTCCAGCGCTCCACGCTGCCATCGCCCAGTGTGCATTCGAACAGCAGCACCGGTGTGTCCAGAACTTCTTCGTGCTTCTTTGTGTGGATGATACTCATGATCTACTCCGTCAGCCGGCTTACCAGCTTCACCCTGACCCCATTCCGATTCGGCCCCGAGGCCACCACTTCAAGCGACTCTTGCTCGAATCGCGTCTCGGGATACACCCCGCCGCCAGCTCCGCCCGCCCGATACGCTGATGGCGTCGGCTGCTGCTCCAACTGCATCGAATGCAGGTTGATCAGCCCGCCCGGGGTAAGCTCCACCCCGCATTGCGTCGCACCTGTGTCTTCACTCGCCGCTGTCAGCCAGAGCATCTGCCACGCGCCGGTCGTTGGCGTTTGACTGGCGCGCCCACCGACTCGCAGTCCTACCACCTGCCCCACGCCGCCCAGGATCCAGCAACTCATGCAGAAGCTCTGCCCCGGCGGCAGCACCAGACTCTGCCCCAGCGTGCCCAACCCTTGGCCGGAATTCGTCACCTGAAACACGGCAGGCGACTCTGCTGCGCCCGGTGCCACGCTGACTCCCCCGCCAATCGTCCAGGGCGCCTGTCCTACCGTTTCAGAGCGGCGGATCAGATTCGCCAGCGGGTCCACAAACAGGAAGCTCTCCAACCCGCCCTTCGCTTGCTCGAAAAGGTTAGTCAAGGCCGCCGCTTCCATGTCCGAGAGATCCTGATAGTCGAGTTGCCAGTGCACGCGCCGTGCCTCGGGCTGCAGTCCGCGCGACATGTGGCCGCCCTGCGTGCGCGTCTCCAGCGTTTTCCACCGCCGCGTTCTCACTATCGGGAACTGGGCTGCCGCGCCTGTCGCTTGAATTGGGTAGTACATCATGTCAGCTCAACTCCTCTGCAATCACCAGCCGTGTCGCCTGCCGGCCCTCTCCTTCGGCCCGCAACCAGTGCTCGTCCCCCTCCAGTACGCACTTGGGGAATTGCCGCCCATCCACCGGATCCACAAACGAGAACGGCTCCAACGTGTCGAAGTACTGCTGCGCGAACTCGTCGACCCGGGCCGCCTCTTCCTCGGTCAGCAGCGCCAGGTCCACCAACCACCGCCGCCCACTCCGCTCCAGCGCGTACCGCTGCTCACCTCCGTCCAGAAACGTCAGCGTCCGCACCCGCTGGCGCATGATCCGTCTCAATGGATACTGCGCCGTCACGTTGCTATTCAGTCTGGGGAACTCCGGCATCGCTCAGTACTCCCCCAGAACGTCGCGCAGTCCATTGGATTCCAGCAGCGCGCGCTTCACCGCCTCCGCAATTTCCGGCGTGTGATCCAAAAACGAGCGCGAGTCCATGGCCTGCACTTGCACTACTACCTGTGCTCCGGCATTCGCTCCGTCAGTGGGACGGAACTGGCCACCCTCCTGCCGGGCCACTGCGGTGATCGACGGGTCCTTTGCCCCGTCGAAGCCCGCCTCCAGCCGGAGGCTCTCCGGCCGCAGATACGTCGCTGCCACGGGTACCGCGGCGGGCTCGCTCTTGCCCGCAAACAGCCCGGCGATCAGCCCCGCAATCGGATTCACTCGCGACACCCATTCGGTCCATGCCGGCTTCTCCGCCGTTCCGCCTACCCGTCCAGTCCGACTGCTAACGACGCTCGAAGCCTTTGTCCCGGCGGACGGCCCTCCCACCCCCCCCTGTCTGCCGC
>CAYVDY010000611.1:0-4232 GCA_964450255.1 uncultured Candidatus Solibacter sp.
CTGAATATTTACGCGACCACTGTCGTCGTCCACCAGACCCGCAAGCACGGCCGCGTCTATCGTGCCCTGGAGGACGGATTCGACGCCATGGCCGGCGCCTACGACCGCTCCCTCCAGCTCGTGCTTCGCCACAAGTTCCCCACGCTACTCGCCTCCATCGCCCTGCTCGCCGGCACGGTCTGGCTCTTCATCATCATGCCCAAAGGGTTTATCCCCAGCCAGGACAGCAGCTTCTTCTTCGCCGTCACGATGGCTGGACAGGACACCTCCTTTGACGCCATGGCCCGTCGCCAATATGCCGTCACCGAGATCGCGCGCCGCGATCCTGGCGTCGCCGGCGCGGGGGCGTTCCTGATGGGCGGCAACCAGGGCGCCTTCTTCGCGATGCTCAAGCCGCGCAACGAGCGCGCCCTCTCGGTCGATCAGACCATCGCTGCCCTCCGGCCCAAATTCCTCCAGGTTCCCGGCATTCTCGCGTTCCCCCAAAACCCGCCGCCCATCACCGTCAGCGGCCAGTTCTCCACCAGCGCCTACCAACTCACGCTCCAGGGCCAGAACCTCAAAGAACTCTACGCCTGGACTCCGCGAGTTGTCCAGGCCATCACTGCCCTGCCGGGCTTCGTGGACGTCAACACAGACTTGCAGATCGCCAGCCCCCAGGTGATGGCCGAAATCGACCGGGATCGTGCCCGCTCGCTCGGCGTGACGCCTGTCCAGATTCAGAATGCGCTCCTCAGCTCCTACGGCGACCGGCAGGTCTCGCTGATCTATCAGCCGTCCAATGAATACGAGGTGATCCTCGAAGTGGAGCCTCGCTTCCAGCGTGTGCCGGAGGCATTGTCCAAGCTCCACATCCATTCGTCCGAAGGGCCGCTGATCCCACTCGATTCAGTTGTCAAGCTGAGACGAACCGTGGGGCCTTACAGCATCAGCCACTTCGGCCAGCTCCCCGCCGTCACCATCTCCTTCAACCTCAAGCCCGGCTTCTCACTCGGCCAGGCCGCCGATCAGGCTGACGCCGCCATCCGCCAGATGCGCATCCCCGCCACCATCAGCACCACGTTCCAGGGAACGGTCAAGGAATTTCAGGAGTCGTTCCGCAACCTGACGGTCCTGCTGATCGTCGCGATACTAGTTATCTACATCGTGCTGGGCATCCTGTACGAGAGCTTCATCCACCCCCTCACGATCCTCTCCGGCCTGCCCTCCGCGGTCTTCGGCGCGCTGCTCACTCTACTGATCTTCCAGAGGGAACTCGATCTCTACGCCTTTGTCGGCCTCATCATGTTGTTCGGCGTCGTCAAGAAGAACGCCATCATGATGGTGGACTTCGCCATCCAGGAGCGCCGCCTCGGCCACTCTCCGGAGGAGTCCATCTACAACGGCTGCCTCCTGCGCTTCCGGCCCATCATGATGACCACGGTGGCGGCCCTGTTCGGAACCATGCCCATCGCGCTTGGTTACGGAGAAGGCGCCGACGCGCGCCAGGCCCTCGGCCTCGCCGTCGTCGGCGGCCTGGTGGTCTCCCAACTGCTTACTCTCTATATCACGCCCGTCATCTACCTCTACCTGGAGCGCTTCAACACGACGCGCTAACGCGGCGGCTTGGCGGCCTGCGGCGCCGGCTGCGCCTCGCGCTTTTTGTAGGCGTCGTACCCCTCTGGCCCAAGTCTCTTCTTGAGGTATTCCTCGTATTCCTTGATCAGCTCCGGATCGTGCGGGCGGCCGTAAATGTCGGAAGACACGTATTTGCCCGTGTCGAACTTCATCTTTGTCCAATCGTCGTGGATGTGCACGATATTGGCGTTGTCGATCATGCGCTGCACATCCTGCGGCGGGATGAAAGTGACGCCTTCCCGATCGCCGAATACGACATCGCCCGGCAGCACAGTGGTCTTTCCGATGCGCACCGGCACGTTGATACCCGTGACCATCACGCCTCGAATGGCGCCAGGCACCGCGGCGCGAAAGTAGCCCGGCATCCCCAGTCCCGCGTTCTCTTCCAGATCCCGGATGCAGCCGTCGATCACAAATCCGGCGCCGGTCTTTTTCCAGATGTAATACGCCAGGTTGTTTCCGATGACGCCTCCGGCGCCGGGATCGCCGCCCATGTCCACGACAAACACGTCGCCTGGCTGCAGCATGTCGATGGCCGACTGATGATTGAGCGGCCGGGGGTGGCCTTTCTCCTTCCAGTCAGCCGCCTGCACGCCGGCGATCTCGGATCGCACCGGCATCAGTTGCACGGTAAACGCCCGGCCAATGAGTCTTTTGCCCGGGGTCAGCAACTGGAAGCCATCGGCAAAGTGATTGGAGCCGCGCGCCGCCAGGCCGAGAAACTCCTCGGAAGACATGGTCTTGAGCTGGTTCAAGACGGCATCGGGCACCTTGGGCCGTCCATCCGGAAACCGTTCATACGGGTTCTGGGCCGTGTACCGGATCATCGACTCACGGGACAGATTGTTGATCTGCCCAAAGCTGAGGCAGGTGGACGCGATCGCCACTGCCAGAGCGTGACGACGTAAGGTGTGCAAGCGGTTTGCCATATTCGGGTTCTCCTCAAACGGAATCCGACCAGCATCATGTCACAGTCGCCTCGCAGTTGCATGGGAAGTTGAGTTCTGGAGAACACCGTGGCGCTGGGAGGGCCGCGGGCGGGTATCGATGCCACGCACACCACGGGTTGAGGGCGTATTCATCAATGCGCCCCAACGTGGGTGGAGCTTTAGAAGCTGAGCCTGAGACCGACTTGCACGGTGCGGGCGGCGCGGGCGCTGAGAACAGTGCCGAAGTCGGCGTTGCCTAGTGTGCGGCCGGGCAGGTCGAAGTTGGCGTGGTTGAGGAGGTTGTAGAACTCGCCACGAACTTCGGCGCGGAGGCGCTCGGTGAAGACGTACTCCTTCGAAGCGGTGAGGTCCACGGTTTGGAGGGCGCCGCCGCGCAGGCCGTTGCGCGGTGCGTCGCCGAAGCGGAATGGCTGGGGTGCGCGGAAGGCTGAGGTGTTAAACCAGCGCTGCAGTGTGCGATCGCCCGAGAGCGGATCGCCGGCGAGGTCCGGGCGCAGGGCGCCGGCAGTGAAGGCGTTCGTGTTGTTGGCGGCGGTGGTGACGGTGAACGGCGCGCCGGATTGCAGCGTAGTGAAGACGCCGAGTTTGACACCCCAGGGCACGTTGACGAGTGCGGAGAAGATGAAGCGGTGCGGCACGTCGGAACCGCTGAGCGCCTTGTCGAGGCGGCGGTTGTAGGCGTCCATGTAGCTGGTGGAATCGCCGTACTCATTACTGGAGGCAGCGTCGTCAATGAACTTCGAGAACGTGTAGTGGGCGAGGAACGCGAGGTGGCGGCTGAAGCGGCGCTCGGCCCGGATGAAGCCCGCGTGATAGGTGGAGTTCCCGATCGCCGGGTTGATGATGTAGACGTCGCTGAACTGCGGGAAGGGGCGGCGGGACTGCGCGTCACCCGGGCCCATGCGCTCGGGCGCGACCTGGTTGAGACTCAAGTCGTTGGCGGTGAGGTGGTGGCTGACATTTGCCATGTAGCCGGTCTCGATGACGGTGTTCTTTTTGAGCTCGTGCTGGACGCTCAGGTTGTACTGATACGAGATGGGCGTGGGGCGTTCGCGCTCGAAGAAGCCGACTGAGGTATTGGTGCGCGTGCCGACCGGGACAGCGCCAAATGCGTCGGTGAGGGGCGGGCGCGAGAAAGCCGGGAAGCCGTTGCGAAGTTGGAGGGCACTGAGCAGGTCGGCCTGCGGCACGACGAGTGAGGCGGCGGTGGAGAATCCGGTGGATGCTGTGTCGCCGATCGTGTTGCTGACGGTTGAGCCGTAGAAGATGCCTCCACCACCGCGGATGACGGTCTCGCCCAGGAATGGGGCGCGGTAGGCGAAGCCGGCTCGAGGTCCGAAGTTGTTGATGTCGGTGTTGAAGGCGGGACGCGGGACACCGTTGCGTCCGGAGAACGTGACGACTCCAGGGGTGCCGGAGACGGGGTTGATTCGGGCTAGATCGAAGGAGTTCTGGAAGTCCTGGTCGACGCGGCGGGGAAGCTCGGATTCCCAGCGGAGGCCGAGGTTGAGGGTGAGGCGATCGGTGACGCGCCAGTCATCCTGGACGTAGCCGGCCCAGTAGTAGGCGCGAGAGAGGATCTGGTCGGAGACGAGGATGGCAGCGGAATTGACCTCGCCGAGCAGCAGGCTGGCGAGGGCGTTCCCGGTCCCGGAGACGCCGGGC
>CAYVDY010000612.1:0-4230 GCA_964450255.1 uncultured Candidatus Solibacter sp.
CTGCGGGGATTCGATCCATCTGTCCATCCCCATCTCCATGCCCTCCACCCACATCTCCGACAACTCCCTGGAACTCTACCTCATGGGCCATATCGCTGACGAGGTGGAGTTGGCGCGGGTGGAGGAGCACGTGATTGGGTGTGTGGCTTGTCAGAAACGGGCCGAGGCCATGACGGACTACATCACGGCGATGAAGGACGCACTCAAGAAGGCCAACGCAGACGGTGTTGGCGAGAACGGTTCACCGGCGTGAACGGACCAAGGAAGGCCGTTGCTGGTACTCGCATGACGAGCGGGAGGCCGAGATCTGTGGTCACTCGATACTGATGGTCGAGGCGGGGTAGTCACCGGCGGCGGTTGGCATATATGTACCCGAGACTGCGTCGCAAGCATCATCCCTTAGGCCGTATGGCAGTTCGACTCTAACCACGATCTCAGGAGTGTTTCTTCGGGTTCTTGGGAAGTACCCCACTCAGTTCTCTACACCCGCCGTTCCGATGAATCATTGCATGGCAGTTGGCACAGACGATGGCGAGTAACGAAGGTTGAGCGGTTGAACCGAGATAACACACGCCTGGTGGCGGACGGCCTCGTCCCCTCGAACCTCCGATGGGCCAACACTGATCCCGTCCGGCCTGAGATCTTTTACGGCATGAACCCGGACATGGGGCGATTCTGCGACCTAGGCTCCATCGCTGATCCAGCGTGTGTGACACTCCAGGCAATTCGCGGCGCTCCGAAAGGCGTTGCGACGTTCGACCTCGTGTTGCAGACTGCCCTGCCTGGTGACGCGCACCGACTTCCACCGGGGGACTACAGGATCACATTGAAGATCTCTGCGGCGAATGCGAAGCCGCTTGAGCAGAGCGTGAAGGTGAGCCTCTCGGGGAAGTGGACAGATCGGGAGGAAATCATGTTTACCGATGAACTGGGCGTGTCGATTCCCGAGTGACTCAGGCGGGCATCCGAGTCAGTCTCGTGCCATCCCGTTTCACAATGAACGAATTCCCTCGCCACGTTTGTCGCGTGATTATTCGGAGAGTTCGGTGGGGAGTTTCTACATGAAGCCCGTCTCCCCGTGTCGTGTTGTTGCGGCTTCGATACGTCGTTACTACCATCTCGGCTCGACCTGTGTGCAGTTGATGTCTGCACGGACCTGAGACTGGCCCTCGCCAGGTGCTTGTGGCTGTTTACGGCGCTGATGACGCCGACGGAGTACCATCGCAAGTCATTTCATTTCAATTCCTTAGTCGACTTGCTACTCGGTCCTTCCCGCCCGCTTAGGGCTGTATCAGTTGATGTCTGCACGGACAGGGGTTCATGGCCGCGACGGGAACGAAGCGGCAGGGAATGTAAAGGAATGCTGGGTGCCGGTGATGTTGCCGGCACCTCTTCGTTGGCCTGATGGAGAATCCGAGGATGCTACGGAAGAGTTCGGGCATTTCATCGACGAAGAGTATTTCCCGGAGAGCACGGCAGTCTTCGCCGGGGCGAGGGCTGCGAGGATTGCTCTCCAGCAGGTTGGCATCCGAGATTGTACACCGAGGAACGCGGACGAGCTGATTGACTAGAGGGCTCGCACCTCCGGCGAGAACCTCGGCGACTGATGGGCAAGCGGAAGATCTACACCGGCACGTCGACGGCGGCCCCGATTCTCCTAAGAAGGCACGCGGAATCGCAGCCAAGTTGAGCTGACACCTGATGGAAGCAAGGCAGCAACCTTCGTTTGAGCGTGCTTTTTCATCGCTACTTCTGGTGCCAGGCATCGGAGCCCTCATCTCGGCTTGAAGAGCCATCTGTTGGATGACCGAGCACAGCGGGAACGCTAGTTGCGGATTTCAATACACCACCCGGTTTGACCACGAACAACGGAGGGGCAGGTCGCGCCGGACTGCCACGGGTGCGATCCGGATGCGACTGACTGCGGCAGCGGCGCCAATTGCAGGCGGCCAGCACCCGCAAAATGTTCTTGGCCCTATCGCACCTGACCCTGGAAGGTACCGCGCAGAGTACCTTCCAGGGACAGATGGTTCGAGCATCGGCGCTGATCCGATGCGTTCAGCCGAAACAATTACCTGCGCCCTGCGCCCAATTCGATGGAAACCTGTTCTGCCGATTAGGACAACAAACCGAAAGCTTCTCCTGAAGCTATCGGTAGTCCAGGGTGCCAATTCGGTCCGCGGGCGAGACAAGCGTTCCCGGACCGAAGCGATCGAGGCGAGATTCTGACGGCTGGGCAAGATCCCCCCGGACCTCTTTCGCCCTCGGAGACGCGGTCGCATGGATACGAGGCTCAAACCGCAGACTACTTGCTGAGCAATTTGGGTAGACAGCTGCAGAAACCCGCATGCGAGTCTATACCGGCACGAACTTGGGCGGCACACGGAACGGCGCCAGGTATCGCGGCAATCGCTCTGTGATCAGTTCCATGCCCAGCCGAGCCGTTCCCACCATCCATTGGGAAGCCAACTCTCGTCGAGTTTGGCGGACTGCGAGGCCAGAACGTTTGTCTGGTCCTTCGCGACGCGAACCCGCTCCTGTCCCGCCCATTCTCCAGCTTGAGCCACCCTAGCCCGACCTCTTTCGAAGCCATTCGGCGATATCGCGCGCCCGAAAGCGCACGTTCGACTCGATCTTGAAAAACGGAATCATCCCGCGTGTGACGTAGCTGTATAGAGTCTTTGGGCTGATTGCCAAGATGCCCGCCAGTTCTTTGGCGGTCAGTAGCCGATCGCATCGCGCTAGCCGTTCGAAAACGTCGGCGTGGCCGAAGTCGGTGACGGCCTGCATGGGAGAGGTTGTCATGTGATCTCTCGGACTTCCAGTTTTTGAGGCTGAGGACCCCTGCTGACTGCCGGTTGTTCTGGATTGGGCTCTCAGTCTATGGGATCGTTTTACGGCAAAGGGTCTCGCCTTGTCAAAAGAGATGACGGGCTGCGTTCAAGATCCGTCTAGCGAGGGGGGTGCCCAGCGACTGACAGCATAGGGTGCCTGGCCAGAGTCATGGCTGGCCGGTTGCTTCGAGATCCCTTCAAGCTAGTTTTCGGCGCCCGCGTGAACCTGGCTTTCCGTAGTCTTCAGTCTTGGGTCCCTTGCGATTCGGCACGTCGCCGATTGGCAGCCCTGGGATCGTCATCTGGTCCATGCGCGCATGCACTTCCTTGGATGGCACCAGGTAGCGCATTGTCGTTTCTAGCGATTTGTGTCCCATCCAATGCTGAACGGTCCGAACGTCGAAACCGGCCCGAAGAGCTCGCGTCGCGTACGTCGAGCGAAAAGTCTTCAAATCAAACGCGGCCGGATCGAGTCCGGCCCGTTCGGCCACAGCCTTGCACCGATCGAGCATGTGGTACTCCCGATTTCCGGCGGGAGAGGGAAACACCTGATTGCAGCCGGGACGGGGAGGATGACGCCTCAGGACGTCGATCAGCTTAGCTGGGATTGGAACCTCCCGCTCCTCCCACCGTTTCGGGTAGAAGCCTAGGTCGGGCTTGGCCGTCACGCGCGCGGTTTGCAGCTCGAAACTGAGATCCGTCCAGAAGAGATGGACAACCTCCATCTCTCGAAACCCGGTGAGCAGGAAGGTCGAAAACATCGCCTGCTCCAGCGCGGTGCACACGGCAAAGAATTTCGCCAGTGCGGCTTCCCGATACTCCCGTGGCAATGGAGTGATTCGTTCCGGCAACTGGAGGCCGCGTGTCATACCGGAGCGCCCTTGCCGTTTAAAGAACTGGGCGACGATGATCGCGTTGTGCACGATCGTGTTCGCCCCAAGTCCGTGGTCTTTCTTAAGTGAGATGATGAACCGAGTCAGGTCATCGCTGGTGATCTGATCGATCGTCTCGCGCTCGCGGCAGAACTCCAGAAAACGCTCCAGCACCGCTTCGTACTTGCGGTGGGTGTTCGGTTTCTTCAGGGCCTCGATCTGGGCGAGGTAGTCGCGGATCGCAATGTGCAGTGCTGGCGCCTTCGGCGTCTCGCCCGCGAGTTCAAAGCCGGGGATGCCGAGTTTACGGCCTTCCAGTTCGTGGCGTTTGCGGCGTTGCGCTTCCAGCGCCTGAGCGGCGGTGACTCCGGCAGACTCGCGACGCCGCTTGCCTCCGGCGTACCACTCGATCAGGTATAAGCCATCGGGCAGGGCGTTCCAGTCGTAGTTGCCTTTCCCGTTGCGCGGGATCGACCGCAGTTGCCAGTTGGCGTCGGTTTTGATCTTTTTGACGATGTTGACGC
>CAYVDY010000613.1:0-4225 GCA_964450255.1 uncultured Candidatus Solibacter sp.
CCATCCTGCCCGCCGAAGAGGTCGCCGCCGTGTTCGTCGAACCGGTTCAGGGAGAGGGCGGCTACGTCGTGCCGCCCGCCAAGTTCTTCGATGAGCTGCGCGCCGTCTGTGACCGCCACGGCATCCTCCTGGTCGCCGATGAAGTCCAGTGCGGCATGGGCCGCACCGGCCGCATGTTCGCCAGCGAGCACTTCGGCCTGGAACCCGATATCATGGCCCTCGCCAAAGGCATCGCCAGCGGCATGCCGCTCAGTGCCACCGTCGCCAAAGCGCACTACATGCAGTGGACCCCCGGCGCCCACGCCTCCACCTTCGGCGGCAACCCCGTGAGCATCGCTGCCTCGCTTGCCACCATCGAACTGCTCGAAGAGGGCCTCATTGACCGTGCCGCCGAACTCGGCGCCCACATGAAAGCGCGTATGGGCGAGTGGGTCGCCAAGTACCCCATCGTCGGCGACGTTCGCGGCCTCGGCCTGATGCTCGCCTTTGAACTCGTCCAGGATCAGCAGACCAAGGAACGCGCGCCCGCTCTCCGCGACCGCATCGTGCACCTCGCCTTCGAACGCGGCCTGCTGGTTCTCGGCGCAGGCCAGAACTCGGTCCGCCTCTCGCCCCCGCTCGTCCTCAACCGCGATCAGGCCGATTTCGCGCTCGATACCTTGGAGCAATGCATTCGGGAAGCCGCACACAGCTAAACTGTCCGTATGTCTAACTACGCTGCTGTTGCTCAAGGCATTCAGCATTCTCTGGGATTGCAGTTCAGCCCGATCTCCGTCATCCTCACCGATACCCCGCCCGAGGGCGTGAAGCAGTACCAGGGTCACGCCCCGGCCGGTTGCGCCTTCTGGGAAGAGGCAGCCGCCGGAGCCTTCTCCACCACAGCCGCCGATCACGCCCTGTGCTCCATCGGCGTCTACACACACAACCTGGCCGGCGCGCCGCCGCAGTATCAGAGTGAACTCGGCGCCGTGCTCCAGGTCATGAGCGGCATGGAATACGCCCGAGCCGAGGATGTCGCCCAGATCCCCGTGCTCTCGAAGCAACCGAAGTACGCGGTCTACGCCCCGCTGGCCGAATCTCCCGCCCCGCCCGACGTCGTTCTGATCTTCGCCAACGCGCGCCAGGGCCTCGTCCTCGCCGAGGCCGCCCAGCAGGCCGATTCCGAATTCCCGCCCGCCCTCGGCCGCCCGGCCTGCGCCGCGGTCCCCCAGGCCTACAACTCCGGCCGCGCCACGGTCAGCTTCGGCTGCTGCGGTGCCCGCGCCTATGTAGGAGCCCTCGACGCCGGCACTGCCCTCTGGGCCTTGCCCGGCGCCAAGCTCGCCCTCTACGCCGAACGCATCGCCAAACTCGCGGCAGCCAACAATGTGCTGACCCAATTCCACACCGTTCGCAAGACGGACATCGCCGCCGGCGCCACGCCGACCTACGCCGAGTCCATGCAGCGCATGAACTCCTAGCTACACTGGTCTGGTGGCTTCTCCTCGCATTCTGGACGTCGGCTGCGGCATCAACAAATTGCCCGGCTCCATCGGCATAGATCGCATCGCCCGCACCAAAGCCGACGTCCTCTGCGACCTCGACCACTTCCCGTACCCTTTCCGCGACAACTCGTTCGACCGCCTCCAGGCCATCCACGTCATTGAGCACCTCTCCGATGTCCTTCGCACCATGGAGGAGTTCCACCGCCTCGTCCGCCCCGGCGGCACCGTCTTCCTGGCCACCCCGCACTACACCGATTTCTCCAGCTTCTGCGACCCCACCCACCGCTGGCACCTCAACTCCTTCTCTTTCCGCTACTTCGGCGAAGACAATGCCGGCTACGGCTACTACTCCACGGCCCGATTTCGTGAGAAGAAAGTGCGCGTCAAACTACTAGCCTTGTGGAGGTATCTCGGCTTCGAACTGCTCGTCAACGCGTTCCCGCCCTTCGGCCGTTTCTGGGAGCACTATCGTGGCTACGGAGTGCGCGGCAAGGTGATGGAGTTCGAATTCTAAGTCGTGAAGTAGGAGATGCTGTTGTTCCGGCCGATCTTTCTGGCCTGCGATTGGCTCCGTCACCGTATCCGGCTCCGCCGCTGGCGCGCCGACGCCGCTCTCGGCCGCCGCGGCGAGGACATCGCCCACCGCTATCTGCAACGCCAGGGCTTGCAGGTGATCGAGCGGAACTGGATGAAAGGCGGGGTCAAGGGCGAAGTCGATCTCGTCGCCTGGGACGGAGACCGTCTGGTCCTGGTGGAGGTCAAGGCCCGCAGCACCGCCGACTTCGGTTCACCCGAACGGGCGATTGACGAGGTCAAGTTGCGCTGTATGCGCAACGCGGCGTTTTACTTCACCCGCCGCTGGGACGTGCCGCTCAGCAGCGCGCGCCTGGATCTGGTCACCATCGTGTTCGAACCCTTCGAGCTCAACCACATTCCAGAGGCATGGAGCCTGCGTAATCAGTCCTGATCCGCTATTCTAGTGTCTTCCAGTGCCCGATCTACGAAAAGACCCAATCACCGGCCGGTGGGTGATCATCTCCACCGATCGAGCCCGCCGCCCGACGGACTTCACACGCGAGGCTGTGGCCGCTCAGGGCAGCCGTTACTGCCCGTTCTGCCCCGGCCACGAGTCCAAGACACCTCCTGAAGTACTGGCCTACCGCAGCGATGGCGGCTCCAACAACTCCGGGTGGTCGCTCCGCGTGGTGCCCAACAAGTTCCCCGCCCTGCGCGTAGAGGGCGAACTCGACCGCCAGGGCGAGGGCCTCTACGACCGCATGAACGGCGTCGGCGCCCATGAGGTCATCATCGAGTCGCCGGACCACCTCGCCACCCTCGCTACCATCTCCGATAAACAGGTCGCCGACGTCTTCTTCTCCTTTCGGGATCGAATCCTGGACCTCCAGAAAGACCCGCGCCTCCGCTACGTCCTGGTCTTCAAAAACCACGGCGCCGCCGCTGGAGCCACGCTCGAACACCCCCACTGCCAACTGATCGCCCTGCCCGTCGTCCCAAAACGGGTTCAGGAGGAGATCGACGGCGCCCTGCGCTACTTCGAGTTTCGCGAACGCTGCATCTTCTGCGACATCCTCCAGCAGGAACTGCTCACTCAGGACCGGATCATTTTCGAAACAGACTACTTCCTCGTCATCGCGCCCTACGCTTCGCGCTTCCCCTTCGAGACCTGGATCGTGCCCCGCAAGCACCATTCCCACTTCGCGCTCGCCGACGCTCCAACGATCCACAATCTCGGCTGGGTGATGCGCACAGTCCTTCGCAAAATCGACAAGGCGCTGGAATTCCCGCCCTACAACGCCATCATCCACACCGCGCCAGTGCAGGACGCGCCGCTGGATCACTATCACTGGCACATCGAGATTATCCCCAAACTCACGAAGGTCGCGGGCTTTGAGTGGGGCACGGGCTTCTATATCAACCCGACTCCGCCTGAAGAAGCAGCCCGCTTCCTGCGCGACATTGGCCTGCCTTAAGCCGCCAGCACCTCATACATCCGCCAGTCGTTCAGCAACCGCCGTGCCGCCCCGTCCTTGGCCTGGGCCTCCAGCAGACAGCGCTCCCGGCCCGCCTGGCCCTCCACCCGTACCCGGCCGCCGCTGCGGCTCACCTGCCAGGCGGCCGTCGCGCCGCGCGACCACTCCAGCGACGCCAACCCCGTTGAACTGCCCGCGATCATCTGCAGGCCGCCCTCCGGCCCGATAAACACCGTCCAGTCTCCGCCCCCCAACCCGCGCTCCACGGACTCCGTTGCCGTTTCCAGCAGCTTCCTCGCATTGCTCAGCAGGTCGTCCACAAAACCCATATCGGTGCCCCGCCCCGCATCTTGAGACAATGAGGGACCATGTGGCCGCACCTGCAGTTCACCGTCACCAACCTCGGTTCCGCCTTGAACGTCCTGGCGGCGATGATCACTCCCGCCCTCCTGCTCTCCGCCTGCGGGACCTTCATTCTCTCTACCTCCAACCGCCTCGCCCGCATCGTCGACCGCATGCGCTCCCTCTCTCACCAACTGGATGAGATGATGCAGTCCGGCTTCGATGTCGCCCTCCGCCAGCAACGGCTGGACCGCCACCGCGCGGAGATCAAGCTCCAGGGCCACCGCCTCTCCCTCATTCAGCGCGCCCTCACGCTGCTCTACGTCGCGGCAGTCAACTTCGTTTGCACCTCCGTCCCCCTCGGCGTCCCGTCCACCAGCAGCCTGGGGTGGGTCTTATGGATGCACC
>CAYVDY010000614.1:0-4211 GCA_964450255.1 uncultured Candidatus Solibacter sp.
GGTCAAGTCGCCCGAGGCCTTCGCCGGCGTAGCCCAGACCATCGCCCGCGTCTTTCCCAGCGGCGCCGGCCGTTGGGGCGTCCGCCGCACTTCATTCCGCGAAAGCGGCCTGCCGCACACGCTGCTGGTGGTCACCGATCTCACGCGCGCCCTCCGCGAGGAGGAACTCCAGGCCTGGCAGCGGCTGGTCCGCGTGCTCGCGCACGAGCTCAACAACTCGCTCACGCCCATCAAGTCCATCGCCGGCTCTCTTACCCAGATCCTCAACCGCCAGCCTCGCCCCGAAGACTGGGAAGAGGACATGCGCGACGGCCTGCACGTCATCGGCTCGCGGTCTGAGGCGCTCAGCCGCTTCATCGGTTCCTATTCGCGTCTGGCGAAGCTCCCGCAGCCCAAGCTCGCAACCGTCGATCTCGTGCCGCTGATTCACCGCGTGGCCACGCTGGAAACCCGGCTCGCGCTGACCATGGAAGACGGCCCGGCGCTCACTCTTCAGGCCGATGGCGACCAACTGGAACAGCTTCTGATCAACCTCGTTCGCAACGCAGTCGATGCGTCGCTGGAAACCGGCGGCGGCGTCTCGCTGGGCTGGGAATCCGACGGCCATACCGTCGCCGTCAGTGTGCTGGACGACGGACTCGGACTCTCCAATACAGCGAATCTCTTCGTGCCGTTCTTCACCACCAAGCCCGGCGGCTCAGGTATCGGCCTGGTCCTCTGCCGGCAGATCGCCGAAGCCCACGGCGGTTCTCTCACTCTGGCCAACCGCGCCGGCGCCCGCGGCTGCCATGCCCGCCTGACCCTGCCCCTCTAGCCATCCGCCTAATTCACCACACATTCTCCTCAAATGCGGTAATATAACTTCTTTGCCAGGAGCGATTCCGAATTGACTTCGTTTTTTGAAGACATCCGCTACGCACTCAGGCTGCTCGCCAGGCAGCCCGTTTTCACTGCCTCCGCCATCCTGCTGCTCGCCCTCGGCATCGGTGTCAACAGCGCCATCTTCAGCGTCGTCAACACTGTCCTGCTGCACCCCCTGCCTTACAACAATCCCGAGTCGCTTTATAATCTGTGGACTCGCAATCTGCCCCGCAAAATTCCGCAGAGCGCTATCTCTCCGCCCGAGTTTCAGCAATACGCCGCTCACGCCAAATCGCTGGCCTACTGCGCCGCATACACCAACTACACCGCTACCCTTACGGGTGAGGGGCAGCCCTCGCGCGTCTCCACCAAAATGGTGACCCGCGGCTACCTGGAGATGCTCGGCATCGTGCCAGTCCTTGGCCGTGGTTTCACCGCCGATGAGTTCGAGCTGGACCGTAATCTGGTCGTGATTCTTACTGAGGGCTTCTGGAAATCCCAGTTCGGCGGTGATCCCGCGATTCTCGGCAAGTCCATTCGCCTCGACGACAAAGTCCACGTCGTCGCGGGCATCCTTCCGCCGGCCAAGAGCGAGAGCCGCGGCGTGGATCTCTATATCCCCCTTGCGTTTGCTCCGGAGGTGCTGGCCTCCTGGGACTCGCGCTATCTTTACGTCGTGACCCGGCTCCGCGATGGCGTCACGCCGCAGCAGGCTTCGGCCGAACTTGCCTCCATTGCCGGGCGCCTCGCAAGCGAAAAGCCCGACTCCAACACCGGCATCGAACCGTACCTCACCCCCTCGATCCGCGACGCACAGGGCGAGCTCCGGGAACCCCTCATCCTGCTCTCCGTGGCCGTCGGGATCGTCCTCCTCCTCACGTGTTCCAACCTTGCCAATCTCCTCCTCGTCCGCTCCGCCGCCCGCCATCGCGAAGTCGCCATCCGCAGCGCGATGGGCGCTTCACAATGGCGTGTGTTCTTGCAGATGCTTACGGAGAGTCTTACCTTGGCTCTCCTCGGCGGCGCTGCCGGCCTCGCGGTCGCGTGGGCGAGTTTGCGCGCCATCGTTCACTTCGGCGCCGCCAGCATGCCGCGCCTCAACGACGCCTCGGTAGACTACTCTGTCCTAGCATTTGGCTTTGGTATCTCGCTGCTCGCCGGTCTGCTTTTCGGTGTGGCCCCTGCCTGGCAAGCGCTCCGCCTCAACCTGGCAACCACGCTGCGCGACGAATCGCGCGGCAGTTCCGGCGGAGTTCGCAAGAGCCTGTTACGCTCGATCTCCGTGGTTTCCGAAGTAGCTCTGTCCGTCATCCTGCTGATTACTGCCGGACTTCTGCTGCGTACTCTCGCCGCCATCAGCCAAATCGACATGGGGTTCCAGGCCTCCGGCGTTCTGACGCTCCGCACCATCCTGCCCAACAGCCGGTACTCGACGCCGGAGGCGCGCGCCGACTATGTCCGGAACGCGATCCGGCGCCTGGAATCGATACCCGGCGTTACGGCTGCCGGCTCCGCCACCGCGCTGCCCATGATGCAGGTGAACTGGCGCGCCCACTTTTCCGTGGTGGGCCAGGCCGGCCCGCGCGAAGTCGCCACCTACAATGCCATCACGCCGCATTATCTTGATGCCATCGGCGCCACCCTCATCAAAGGCCGCCTGCTCGCCGAATCGGACTCCGCTTCATCCGATCCTGTTGTGCTGATCTCGCAAGCCCTCGAACGCCGCTACTTCGCCAACCAGGACCCCATCGGCCAATACCTCAACATGCAGATCGGCGCCCTCACCTACCGGCCCCGCGTCGTCGGAGTTGTCCGCGACATCGCACAACTTCGTCCCGAGGAGGCGCCCCGCGTTACCATCTACCAGCCCCATGCCCAGTGTTCCTGGCCCTTCCTCTCCATTGCCGTTCGCACCGCCGCCGACCCCCAGTCAATGACCGCCGCCGTGCGCCGCGCGTTCTTCGAGGTGGACTCCAACCTTCCTGTGGAACGGGTTCAGCCCCTGAGCGCCTTGCTGGACCGCGTCCTCGCCCAGCGCCGCCTCTCCACAGTTCTCCTGATTGTCTTTTCCGGACTTGCCGTGGTGCTCGCTGCCGTTGGGCTTTACGGTGTGCTGGCGGTTGCCGTCGCGCAGCGCTCGCGCGAGATGGGCATCCGCATGGCCCTTGGCGCCGGATTCGGGGATATCTTATGGCTCGTGCTAACTCAGGGATTCAGTCTGACCATCGCCGGGCTTGCCGCCGGCATGGCCACCGCCCCGCTTGCCAGCTTCGCGATGAAACAGATGCTCTACGGCGTCGAGCCGTTGGATCCGCTGTCCTTCGCCGGCGCCGCGCTTGTGGTTTTGATAGCGTCCCTCGCCGCCAGCATCCATCCAGCCTGGCGAGCCGCCAAACTGGACCCCGCCACCCCCCTCCGCTCGGAGTAGGGCCGCCGGCCCGCGCGTCCGGCCGGCCCTAACCTGGAATGCTAAAGCTGCTGCTTGACGCTGACTCTCTGCCCTCTCGGCGCCACCTTGCGCTCGCTTGAGTCATCATCCACCGTGACGGAAACGGTTACCTCCCGCTTCTCGCGCATCAGCACCACGGGGAAACTCTTCTTCGCATTCGTTCTCGCCGTCCGGATCGCGCTGGTCACATCGCGCGGCGATGCTACCTTCGATTCGTCCACTCTCAGCAGCACGTCCCCGGCTTTGATGCCCGCCTTTTCCGCCGCGGTACCCTTCATCACGGAGCGCACCAGGACCCCCTCCTTGACTCCGAAATACGCCGCCAGTTGGGACTCGCCCAGCGATTCGGCCTCCACGCCCAGCACCGCGCTGCGCCACGACATCATCGCCTTCGGGATGTCCGGCATTGTGAACTCGAAGTTGGGCGCCTCAATGTGGATGCCCTCCTTCGGGAAAACGCCTACGCCCTTCACCTTCCGCGCCGCAATCGTCGCCGGCAGTGTCATCGCCGCGCCGCCACGGATCACCTGCAACTTCACCGTGCGGCCCGCGGGAGTCTCCCGCACGAAACGCACAAACTGCTCCGTGCCTTCCACGCGCTGGCCGTTGTACTCCATCACCACGTCTCCGACCTTCAGCCCGGCCTTTGACGCAGGACTCTCGTCCTCTACCTTCGTAATCTCCACGCCATACTCGTCCTTCAGGCTCAGCGCCCGGGCCCGTTCGCCATCGATCTCGCGAACGCCCACGCCCAGAAAGCTGCCGCCCATGGTCATCACTTTGTACATGCCCGCGGCGTTCGGCACGTCCGGCGGCGGGGGCGGGGGAGGAGGTACCGGAGGGGCTGGTTGTGCTTCGGCGGCTGGCTGCACCGCCAGAACCGGGTACGCCGCAACCAGAT
>CAYVDY010000615.1:0-4201 GCA_964450255.1 uncultured Candidatus Solibacter sp.
AGTAATAATGTCGGCCGCTCGCCGGGTGCGGCGTATCCGATTGGCGGGTGTATGCGCGGCGATTTACGAACCACCGCGCATACTCTGTCGCCAATTCCGGCGTTGCACGAAGCAGGTCCGGCATAGCCCCTGTTTACTCCCAATCCTGGAAATGCCAAAGCCAGTTCGCCGCTTCAGTGCAGCGCCGCCATTTCCGAGGGATTCTCGGCGACCTGAAGCAGACCGAACTCGCGGATCTTCTCGCGCATCTGGCTGACGGCATACCCGCCGAAGACGCCGTCGGCGAGTTCGAGCAACCAGAACTGGCCGCGCTTGCGGTCGTAGACGTAGAATTCACCGGAGTGATCGTCGCCTGGGGCCATCACGAACAGAAGCACGCCGCGTGCGAACTCGACCCAGTGAGCGACCACGCCCTCGCCAAAGGTGAGGAAGCGGCCAACGATTTCAGCGATGTCGTGCTGCGGGCGGAGGTTCAGATCCTTGGTCGAAACCACCGAGCAGGCGACCACGGGATTCGGATTCATAGTTGATGTCCTTTCTTCTGCGGGCTTCAAGGTGTGCGGGCGCAGCGACACTGCGCCCGCAGGAATCGGAGTTGTCGTGAGGGAGGGTGCCGTCGGAAGGGGGGCTACTGGAGGCGGGCTATCGCGGCTTCGACTTCAGGGAGGTTCGCGTCGGTGAGATCCTTGAGTCCTTCGAGGGTCAAGGTGCCGACCGAAGCCTGTCCGATCACGTCAGCCAGACGCTTGCGCGTGCGGTCCGCATGCTTGCGCGCGGCCTGGAGGAGTCTCCCGCGCGCTTCAGCAACCCGCCTGGATGCCGAAGTCGTAGGAGCAGCGGGCGCCTTGGAGCGCGCCCGCTCTTCCACTCTCTCGACCAGAACGCGCAAGGTGTCGCGGTCCGGGATATCGTCGATGCTGTCGCTCGCCAGGTTCAGTTCACGACACAGGACGCTATAGGCCGCATCGCCGAGAGCTGCCTTGCCACCCACGAGTCGCTCAATACCGCAGCTGAGGTCCGTCAACTTGTCCATGACCAACGACAGCTTTGCGTATCCGAGCCGTCTGAGGTCGGTCGTGCCGCCGTGCTTCTGTAGCGTCGATTGCGCCAGGCTGAACCCGACCTTGTCGCACAGCGTCGTGATGGCGGCCAGAGCTTCGTCGCGAACCAGGCCATTCCGTGGCGCACCATTGCCAGAGGAAGACGGCTTTGGCGCCGGCGCCGGCCCCCGCTGTTGCGGCTGACGCGGCGCCGGGCGCGCCCATTCGGGAAGACTCGGCGCGTAGGCGGGACGGTTCGACTGATCCAGATCCACCCAGGTCTTCTCCAGGTCGTAGAGATACCGGCCCAGTCCGAAACATGCGCAGGCGCGCTTGAATGCTTGCGCCTCGGCGCGAGTCGCGGCGTTCTCGTCGTCCGCCCACTCCTCCCCGACGCTGGTATGCGTGCCCAGTCCATGAATTGTGACACGCGAAACGACGACGACCTTGGCCGCGACCGCAGACTGGGACTTGTCGCTGGCTGTGCGCCGTTCGAAGTTCTGCGCCACCTGCACGTTGTAGTCGCGGGTCCATCCCCATTCACCAAACACGGAATTCAGCCGATCCGTGTATGCACGCTGGTCGGCGTAGGCGATCAGTTGACCACGTTTCTGCGAACCGTGCTTCGTCTGAATCGTCGAAGTCGCCGTCACGCGCCACTTGATTTCCTCGGGATCGAACGGCTCAATGAGTCGCTGCTTGATCTCCTGGAAACGTTCCTTGTTCATCGTTGCAGTCTCCGCTAGTACCGAAACCGGCGCGGACATCGCCGGGGGAACTGAACCGGGCCGCTCTCTGGCAGCGCCATTCACGTACGCCATATGTCACTCGCTCCTTTCGTAGTTCTGTCTACACTGCAAGTTCGCGTGCGCGATCCCTGCATCATCTCCGGACGCGCGCACCGCCTCCTGCACAACCTCCTGCCGCTGGCGGCGCTACTTCCATCACTCCCAAGACCGCCCACATCTCACAGACCGGCTACACTCGCGCGCGCCACCGCGCCTTGTCACCTAACCAGCCACCGGTGCCACCCACAACTTCCTCTCTTCCATCCACTCCGTGCTCGATTCCCCTCTATCCCTGGCAATCACCTGGCACACCCACCAGTTCTTCCGCTCGCCACTCACCACCCCAACTCACGATTTCGCTTATGACTGCAGTCCCACTCACCGTCTTTTCCCTCGTCGGCTGCCTCCATGCTCGCCGCCGGTCTGTTCGGAGTTCAGACCGCTAAAAGACGGGGATATCGGAGAACTGGCCCAAGCCGGTCAACTTCTTACAAGGTGTTGTGAAATGGCAATAGAGACGCATTCGCAGCGCAATCGAGGGGCAAACATAGCAAGGGCCGTGGGCAGGAAGAGGTCTTCACGAGAGGCAGTCAGTCAGAGTGACCGTCTGGCCAGAGCGCAGATCCAATAGCCCAGCCGTTGCCGGCTGCGCGCGAAACTCGTGGGTCAGCGCGGCGTAGATGCGCGGGCATTGGCGCGAGGCAACGTCCCGGAGGAGCAATTGAGATTTGCTGTCTGGCACCAGGTAGAGAAACCGCGCAAGCAGAGTTTCCTCGTTCAGTTGAGAGAAGATGCGCAGGTAGGCGTCGGCGGACTTCACGGTTCGCTCAAACTCCAGGGCCACGTCGGCCTGCAGTTCGCCCACTCGATAAGTCACGACCGCGTCATACTCTTTTGCGAAGCGCAGACTTGCGACACGATTCTGCGCCCGAACTTCCGCCTCCGATTGCCAGGTCAGCACCACTCCCGCGCGCCGAAGCGCCAACTGAATCGTGAATAGCTGGACGTCATGCCACACTTGACTGCGCGCATTGCCGCCCTTGGAGCGGATTCGCCGTTCAACGATGGCGCCGTCGAAGCTCTGTAAGTACAGCTCTCCGGACTCACCCAATGACAATGCCGGCTCCATTCCTTCGACTCGCCGCGATTCAAGGAAGCCGTGACGAACCAGTCGGCGCACCCTCCAGGCGAGCGAATTCCGCTCCGCCCTCGAGGTCGCATATGGATGAAGGCTGCAATGAAGCTGCTCGAGCGTGACGTGACCGGCCTCGTAGACAGTGCGCATTATCGGTTTGTCTGCAGTTTCGGAGATCACAACGGAGTCTTTCGAATAGCGCACAGCTCACCTCCTGCGTGTATTCCAGCGGCCACTGCCACGATCGGTGACCTCAAAGATCGCCGATCCCGTTGGCCCGGCGAGCCAGGCAAACGGTTTCACGAGGAGCAGGAGTTCCTGCTGTTGCTCCCTCTGCGACGCCGACAGGACCAGGATGTTGTCCGGATCTAGGCCGTCCGGCAGCACAACGCCCACTAATTGTTCGTTCACTGTAAGCAGGTGCCAATCCGCCATTGCACCCCAAACTGCTGGGCACGCGAGCCGCACGCTGCGGCCGCCAGAGGTCTGGATCATGTCGCCGGTGAACCAATTCCGTCCGTGGATGCGGGACGGGTCCTGCAACAGCGGCTTCGCTCTCGGTCCAAAGACGAGCTGGCCGAAGAGTGTGGCGCAGGAACGGACGCGACAGCCGTCCCGGATGCCGGTCGTATTCCACACCCGAGTGCCGCCGTTCGGCAGGTCTTTCGTCTGCCAGAGGCTGCCCAACGAGTGTACTCGCACGATCACTTCGCACCCCGCTTGGGCGTCTTCTTGTCTCCGAGTTGCGATTCTGCGCGCTGAAGCCGGGCGACCAGTTCGGCGCTCGCTCCATTCTGCCGCTCCTGAACCAGCGTTTCGAGTTGCCGGAGTCGCTGTTCGAGACCGGCCTGGAGCGCCTCCCGATCCTCCAGCGCCTTCTGCAATCGCATCGACTTCGCTTCCTCGGCCGTCAGTTTGTTCTTCAGAGTGAGCACCTCCTGACGCCAGGTGTCCGTCGGGCTGGTTCCGGGCAACCCTGATTCCTGACTCTCGATGACGCGATTGCACTTCTCGATGTGCCGGTTGTAGAGCCCGATCGCCCCCAGTGCCCGATCTTCCGCAACGCGCTTCGCGTTGATCGCGTCGGCGAGACACTCGGCCGCGACCCACTTGATCTGCCGCATCTTGTCCCACCAAACCCAGCAGACCAGCAGCAGGAAGAGAATGACGCCAGTCTGGATAGCGCTCCAGCGGAAGTAGGGATTCCGTTGCCGCGCCTGCAACGGGCCGAATGGGTC
>CAYVDY010000616.1:0-4192 GCA_964450255.1 uncultured Candidatus Solibacter sp.
ATGTACGAGGCGACCGCTCGCCCGGCGTGATTATAGGCGCTCAGGATGTCGAGGCAC
Source organism: uncultured Candidatus Solibacter sp. (assembly GCA_964450255.1). Classification (GTDB taxonomy): domain Bacteria; phylum Acidobacteriota; class Terriglobia; order Bryobacterales; family Bryobacteraceae; genus Paludibaculum. Next base: position 58 of record CAYVDY010000616.1, read on the forward strand.
TTCCGCACCTCATCCCAATCGATCAGTTGAGGCGTGGTCTCCGCCTCTAGCCGCGCGTAGCGGAACAGCGACTCGGCCTGGGCGTGGATCGTAAAGGCCTGAACTATGTGACCGGCAAAGCTGCTGTCGCTGACGATCAGGTGGGGATCGTCCATGCCTTCGATGCGTGAAACCAGCGTCTGCATGTTGCCAGCCAACTTTGAGATGCGGCGGACGACCGCCGCGTCGTCGGTGGCTTGAACGACCTCTTTCAGCCTCTCAACGATGTCCTTGGGCGGCCTGGGACGGGGCATCGCCTTGCGTGCCGCGACGCTGATGATCGAATGGCCCGCATTCGCGTCCAACACCTCGACCAGGTTCACTGCAACGTCCATGGACCACCCGACCACCTCGCTCAGAACGAGCGGCATCGTGACCCGTGCTGCGTGCGACTGGCGAATGAGGCGGCGCTGTTCGAACCAGTTGTTCTGGAAGATGGCCGCTCCGGCGGCCACAACCGCGAGCAGGCCGGTGACCAGAGTCTCCCAGTCCAGACCGTCGGCTGCTGGCGTCAGCGCGACCGTGATTAAACTCAAGATGGCATGCCCCCCGGCGATTTAGGCAAACCGCTTTGCCACCTCAATGCGCAATTCGTCCATTTCCGGTTCGGCGAGCATTGCCGCCCGGCGCCGCATGAACGTAGCAACCGTCTCTCTGTCTCGCTGGCTCATCCCGGCGGCGGGATCGCCGCTCGCCGCGACCACGCTGGCCATTTCTTCCGGCGTCACCTTGGCCGCGTACTCTTCGATCATCGTCATCACGTCGAAACTAGCGAGAAGAGTGCCGCCGTTGTCGAAGCGGAAGGCCATCGCCGGTCCCGCAGCGCCTTCCAACTCCATTGTGGTCAAAACGATCTCGCGCTGCCCCACTCTCACGAAGCAGTTCACCTTGGTGTTGATGCCTTTGATGGCTTCCAGGGCGCGCAGCCGGGCAGGGAGCCTGACAGCATCAACGGGATCGCGGAGCGCCTCACGGAACTCGACAACTCGCGCAATGTGCGCCTGCGCCGTGGCGACGCCCTGTGCCGCATAGAGCTTATCTTGGAGTTCGGAGAGCTTCTCCTCCAATCCTCTCAACTCTGCTTCGATCTCCAGAAGGCGGCTCTCTGCCGTGGTGCTCTGCGTCCGGGACCACAGGTCGTAGGCGCGCTTGGTCTCCGCCTTCGCGTCGCTGATAGCCTTTTTCGTCTCGGCGACTTCTAGGCCCAGGTAGTTAGACTTCTCAGCCTGGCGGAAGAAGGCGTCGTCCAGGGCGATTGGCAGGATGGCGTCGAGTGCAGCTTTCTCAAACGGGCGATACTTGAACGACGCGCGCTGATCGCAGCCGTTTCCCCGGCCCGCTTCGTAGCAAGTCAGATAACGCGACTGATAGCCCATCAACATCATACGCCCGCCACATTGGCCGCAGCGGATTGCTTGACCGAACAGGTTGTTCACGGCGCCGCTATTGCGGCCTTTCCCCTCCCGCCTGCGGCGGTCCAGCATGGTGCGAGCTTCGGTAACCACATCGAGCGGGACGATTGGCGGGTAGTAGCCGACGAGGACCTCGCCTGTGGGCTTCTGGTTCTTGCCTTCGCCAACCACATAGTCGCCTTCGACGGCCCGATTCCGGACGATCTTCACGATGGACGTGCGCTCCCATTGCCGACCCCCGAAGCTCGGGCAGTTGGGCCGAGAGTTTAGAACGCGAGCAATGGTCCATGGCGCATCGCCATCCACGGCCATGTCGAAGATTTCGCGGATGGTTCGAACGCGCTCGGGGATTGGCTCCCACTTGATGTTCGGGCGCTTCCCCACCGCCTTCAGCCAAGCCGGGCCGTTGCTCGTGATGGCCGTTCCATTCTCCCGCGCCTCACGCTTGCGCTTCTCGTAGGAGCCTTTAGATCGCCGGGAGAGACGTTCGGAATACTCGTGGGCAGCCTCCGCCTTCACGAGAATTTCCATCATCGCCAGAAGGTTCTCATCCAGGGTTTGCTCGGAGTAGATGCGCCCTCCGTTGGCCGTGGCGACGCTGTGGCCAGCGGCGCAGATCAACTCGATCCACCTCTTCGTTTCGCGCGCTTTCTGGCGAGAAAGGCGGTCAAGTTCTTCGACGACGATCACGCAAGGCGGCACATCCCGGGCCAGGAGCCCCTTGGCGAACTTGCCGAGGTTGCCCTTCCGGAGGTGGTCACCCTTCCACGCCGATCGACCCAAGTCCTCGATCAAGCTGACCTCGTTCCACCCCATGCGCTGCACGTAATCACGGCAGACCTGAAGCTGGCGTTCGTAGGACGATCCCCCACGGGCTTCTTCTTGCTGGCGCGTGCTGAAACGGATGAAAATATGAGCGTCCATTTCCGCCTCCTACGCAGCCTCGGCGCGCGCGGACGCTAGCGCCCTCATCAGCGCCTCGGCCACCGCAGAGATCATCGGCACCGGGACCGCATTGCCGGTCTGACGACGAATGTCCCGGTACGAGCCGGTCCAGCGGAAGTCGGGCGGGAAGCCCTGCCAGGAAAGGCACTCGCGAGCCGAGGGACGGCGCTGGCCGTTGACAAGGAGATAGTCGCCGTTCGCCTCGGCGCGCAGCGTCACCGAGTAGGGGAGCACGTTGACATCGCCGCGCATGTTGGTGTGCCAGACGGAGGGGACGATCTGCGCGCGACCCATCGCTTCGGCACGTTCGCGAACCTTCGCCAACACGCGGGGCGAGGGCCGCAGCTTCGGGTCGTTGTCAGCATCGGGATCGATGAAGTCAGCAAGATTAGCCAGTTGACCACCAGGCTGAGGCCACGAGAACGCCACGTCCTCGCGGAAGCCGAGAATGATGACGCGCTCACGCCGCTGCGGCAGGCCGAAGTTCAGCGCATTCAGGACCTTCGTGTGGACCGAGTACCCGAGCGCCTGAAGCTCCTGAACGACCCTGGCGAGACCGCTCTGTTCGCCGCCTTGCGTCAGCCCCTTCACGTTCTCCAGGAGCACCGCGCGAGGACGCTTCAGCCGGATAACTTCGATGACGTTGAAGAACAGGGCGCCGCGAGGGTCGGCGAAGCCTTTCTGATCGCCAGCGATGCTCCAGGAGACGCAGGGGAAGCCAGCGGCCAAGACGTCATGCGCCGGGATGTCATCAGGCTGAATGCCCCGGATGTCGCCGTGCGGCTTATCGCCAAAGTTGGCCGCGTAGGTCTCTGCGGCCCGGCCATCGATCTCGCTGCTGAAGACGCACTGGCCGCCAGCGGCCTCCAGGCCAAGACGCATACCGCCGATACCAGCGAACAGGTCAATGAACCGGAAGGACGGCGGGCACAGCCGGTAGCGAGTGGGGTCGTGCCGCTTGCCGCTGCCCGAGCAGGTCACCAGGCCCTCATTCACGAGGCGGCTGAGCACGTTCTTGACCGTACCCGCCGACATGTCGCCACCAGCAGCGCGCGAGGTGGGACCAGCCGCGACGTACTCGCCACCGAATGCCTTGAACACCTCGGCCACGCTGCGCGGTTGCCGATCCGCGAGAAGCTCCAGAATGAGATCGCGATTGGAGCCTTTCGGCTGCGGCGGCTTTTGCGCCCGCATGTCGGCGAGGGATTGCTCCAGGTCGATGATCCTGGTGTTCAGCGCCTTGCGCTCGGCACCCCAGAGGTCGCGCTCGGTGCGGCGCAGCCGCTCGCTCGCGACTTGCAGGTACTCGGGCACTTGTTCGATGCCGATGAACCGCCGCCCGTGCAGCATGGCGGCAACGCCGGTCGTGCCGCTGCCCATGAAAGGGTCCAGCACAACGTCGCCGGGCTTGCTGCACGCCAGGACGATCCGTTCGATCATAGCCAGCGGAAACGGGCAGGGATGATCGGGTCGATCCTTGGCGTCCCCGTTGATGGGCGCAAACTGCCAGATGTCCGTAGGTTTGGCGCCGAGGGGGTTGTTGCGCGTGTCCTTGCTCTGGTTCTCCGAAAGCGGCGTCCTCACGGCGTCCAGGTTGAAGATGTGCCCACGCGGCTTCTTCGTCAGCCACATCCACCGCTCGGTACGGGTGGTGAACCTGACATTGCTCGGGCTGGGCCGGTTGGGTTTCTCCCAGACGATCTCCTGTTGGAGGTGCAAGCCCAGGGCGCGGCAAATCG
>CAYVDY010000617.1:0-4191 GCA_964450255.1 uncultured Candidatus Solibacter sp.
GGCGTGTGGCGGCATGGCGACTGGGCAGCGCTGACGGAACACGGCGGGATGGTGATCACGGGGCGCTCCGACACGACACTGAATCCGGGCGGCGTGCGGATCGGCACGGCGGAGATCTACCGGCAGGTGGAGCGCCTGCCGGAGGTGCTGGAGTCGCTGGCGGTGGGGCGTGAGAAGGATGGCGACGTGGAGGTCATCCTGTTTGTGCGGCTGCGGCCGGAAGTGGAGTTGAGCGCGGAACTGGAAACGCGGCTGCGGCACGAGATCCGCACGGGCGCGAGTCCGCATCATGTGCCGGCGAGGATCTTTGCGGCGCCGGATCTGCCGCGCACGGTGAGCAACAAGCTGAGCGAAACGGCGGTCCGCGAGGTGATTCACAGGCGGGCGGCGGGCAATATCAATGCGCTGGCCAACCCGGAATCATTGGCGTACTTTGCTTCGCTAAAGTTCTGAGCCGCCTTACAGCCGCCAGGGGCTGCGCATCGTCCGGCCGAGCATCTTTGTGGCCTCGACGTCACCGATGATCTCCATCGCCGCCGCGTCCCACTTGAGCTTGCGGCCCGTCATCATCGCGATGTTTCCGAGCCAGCCTGGCGTGGCGGAACGGAGCGCGGTCATCGCCGGAGTGAGTGTGGGCTTGCGCGACTTCACGCTGTCGATGAACTCCTGATAGTGCCCAGGCGACTTCGGATACACCATATCGTTGGACTTCAGTTCAGCAGTGAGAATCGCCGGGTCCGATGCCTGGATGCGGCCGCGGTTTACCGCGATCCAGCCTTTGTCGCCGATCCACTTGGTGCCGCCTTCAATCTCCTTATAGCCGCCGGCCATGATCATGGTGACGCCGCCTGCGTATTTGCACTCCACCTTGTACCTGGTGGCAGTGTTCCACAGGGCCTCGCGTGCGGGGAACTCGCCCGTACCTTCCACTTCCACCGGCCCGGTGCCGTCGTAGCCCATGCCCCAGTGGGCGATGTCCACGTGATGGCCGACCCAGTCCATCAATTGGCCGCCGGCGTAGTCGTAGTTCCAGCGCCAGTTCTTGTGGACGCGCGCGGTGCAGTAGGGCGACTCCGGCGCGGGCCCCAACCAGCGATCGTACCAGAGCGTTTCGGGCGGCCTGGTGATGGTGGTCTGGTCCTTGGTTTTGGCAAAATCAGTGTGGCCGCCGGGCAGGCCGACCTCAATCGTGTGGATCTTGCCCGCGTAGCCGTTGCGTACGAGCTCGCAGCCGCGGCGGAAGTTCTCCTTGGACCGCTGCCAACTGCCGGTCTGCCAGATGCGCGAGAACTTCTCCGCGGCCTTCACCATCAGCAGGCCTTCTTCGAAGTTGTGGGCCAGCGGCTTTTCGCAGTAGATATCCTTGCCGGCGCGGGCGGCGCTGACGGCCACGATGCCATGCCAGTGATCGGGCACGGCGATGGAGACGGCGTCGATATCGCGGCGCGAAAGCACCTCCTCGAAGGCATGATAGGCTGCGCAGTTCTGGTTGCCGTACTTCATGTCGATCTTGGCCTTGTTTTCGGTGAGGTGGCCGTCATCGAGATCAGCGAGGGCGACGTACTGGAGACCCGAGCACTTAAGGAACTCGTCCACGTGGCCGCCACCCATCCAGCCAACGCCGATGGTAGCGAGATTCACGCGGTCGCTCGGCGGCGTCGCGCCGTTCAGACCGATGGCCGAGCCGGGGATCAGAGCCGGCGCCGCGAGGGTTTTGAGGAGGGTTCTGCGAGTTGGCATAGCGGATGTCTGGCTCCCATTCTATTCCAGTTGTGACGGGCGGCTTTACATTGGTGTGTGTTTTCGTTGTATAGTGTGCGAAGGGGGCCAAAGGCTGAACGGTCCTTTCGCTTTAGTAATTGAACAGATCGGGGCCACGGTGGCGACACTCGCCAGCCGGAGCCTCTTTTTGTGTTTTAGGAGCATCCAAACTCAACAAATGAATTTCCAGAAGAATCTGCCGCATGTTTCCTTCTAGGTATCCTCGTCCTCGCGTCAAAATCAGAGAGAACGTCAACGAGGCCATCCGGGCGCGCGAGGTACGCGCGGTATTTCCGGACGGCAGCGTGGAGGTGATGCCTACACAGGCAGCCATCCGGCGTGCTCAGGAACTCGGACTTGATCTGATTCTCATTGCGCCCACCGCTGAACCGCCCGTGGCGAAAGCCATGGATTACGGTCAGTGGCAATATGAGCAGAAGAAGAAGCAGCACGAGGCGAAGAAGAAGCAGCACATCATCCAGGTGAAGGAGCTGAAATTCCGGCCCAACACCGACGATCACGACTACACCTTCAAGATGAACCACGCCGTGCGTTTCCTGGCCGAAGGAAACCGGGTGAAGGCTGTCGTGCAGTTCCGCGGACGCGAGATCGCGCACGTGGATCTGGGCAAGAAGCTGTTGCTGCGCTTTGCCGGGGATTTGGCGACGCATGGCTCGGTAGAGGGCCAGCCGAAGCTGGAGGGGCGTAATGCCCATGTCATCATCAGCCCGCTGAAGAAAGACACCGGCCCGGCTAAAGCTCCGAAGGAGAGCCGGCCTGTGCTGGCATCCCGCCCGATTCCGGCCAGCGAGCCGCCGAAGCAGCAGGGCTAGGCAGTCGCGGGGGCTGGTTGCCGTGAACAGTCAGGTAGCGGCCGTTTGACTTCTGCCTGACGCCGTTCTCATCGTCGGATGAGATTTCGGCACTGCCCAAAGTGTAGCCCAAGGGTCCATCCGGCGAAGCCTCTGCGTGCAGAGGCTTCCAGCGGAGGGAGAATCTCGTGCGTGCGAACATCCTGGAATAGAGCGTCCGCGGCGCCAGTTTACCGCTTTGGCGGGAAAAGCCCATACCGGGCGAGTAGCCCCTGACCCTCCCCACTCCCGAGGAAATCGAGAAACGCGCGGGCCGCGCGCTCATTCTTTGCTCCCTTGACGACCCCGCCGGCCTGCCGGATAGGCGCGTGCTGCGAATCCGGCAGCAGAATGCCCCCCTTGTCAAATAGGAGGGTCCAGGATGTGAGTACGGCGTCGGCATTGCCGGTCCTGGCGTATTCGAAGGCCTGGCGAACATTCTCGGCCAGCACAAGTCTGCCTTGTACCTTCTCCCATAGACCCGCCTTGCGAAGGAGTTGCTCGGCTGCGACTCCGTAGGGGGCATGCTGCGGATTCGGGATGGCGATGTGACGGACTTCGGGGCCGGCCAGATCCTTGACGGACCGAACCCGTCCTGAAGCCGACCACAGCCCCAACCGGCCGGTGGCATAAGCACGTGCCGTATCTGGCAGCAGTAGTCCGTCTTTCGCCAGATCCTTTACAAACTGCTCATTCGCAGAGAGATAGACATCGTAGGGAGCCCCGCTTCTCACTTGGCGGGCAAGCATTCCACTGGATCCGAAGCTGAACCGCATGCGCACGCCGGACTTGGCCTCGAAGCTCTGGCGGAGTGCAGTTTCGAGTGGACTCAGGTCCGATGCAGCACCAACGAGAAGCTCCTGCGAGGAAGCAGATGGCAGGAGGAGTGCGGCGAGCAGGAGTAGGCGTGCGGCCATAGACTTGACAATAACACACTAAACTTAGATACTGCATATAGGCGCAGAGCGCCGACATATCTTGGATCCCCGGAGGGACAATTTACACATGAGCAAAATCATCGGCATCGATCTTGGCACTACGAATTCCGTGGTTGCAGTAATGGAGGGCGGCCAGCCTGTAGTCATCCCGAACCAGGAGGGTGGCCGGACGACGCCATCCGTGGTCGGTTTCGCCAAGTCCGGCGACCGTCTGGTTGGGCAAGTGGCCAAGCGCCAGGCCGTTACCAACCCGGAGAACACAATCTACTCGATCAAGCGGTTCATGGGCCGGCGGCACGACGAGGTGTCGCAGGAGATGAAGCTGGTGCCGTACCACGTGGTTCGCGGCGACTCCGGTGACGCGCGCGTGGAGACGGGCGGCAAGAAGTTCGCTCCTCCGGAGATCGCCGCGATGATCCTGAGCAAGCTGAAGGAAGCGGCCGAGGCCTATCTGGGCCAGACCGTGACCAAAGCCGTGATCACCGTGCCCGCGTACTTCAACGACGCCCAGCGGCAGGCGACCAAGGACGCCGGGCAGGTGGCGGGTCTCGAGGTGATGCGCATCATCAACGAGCCGACGGCGGCCGCGCTGGCCTACGGGATGGACAAGAAGAAGGAAGAGAAGATCGCCGTTTACGATT
>CAYVDY010000618.1:0-4190 GCA_964450255.1 uncultured Candidatus Solibacter sp.
CGCCAGGTTGATGACAAGTTCCTGGCGGGTGTAGGGGAGATCGAGCACCCGGGCGAAGCCTCGGCGGTACTCGAAAACGTCCTTGGCCGAAGGCATCTTCAACAGGTGCGTCACCGCACCGCCAAGCACCCGGAGTGTCACGCGGAATCCATCGCCTGCCTGAGCCACGTCATCCACCTCAGCCTGGCTGAGCTGCTCGATGACTCGGCTGGCCTCGAACGCATCCACTTCTGGTGCGTCTTCCTCCGCGACGCGGATTTTCTCCAGCAGCGCCGCGTCGGCGTCCTGGGAATCGGGGATGGTGGTTTCGGAAACGCCGCGCCCCAACTGCTTCACGATGACCTTGCGCTTCCGCTGCCGGTCGATCCACTCCTCGTCGGAGGGGAAACGAACTCGGATGACCTTCATGCCCGCGGGCGTGCGCAAGTGAATGGCAATCGGGCGGGCGGCGTCGAATACTGCTGTTTGCTGGTCCATGGTTGACTCCTGATCAAGTCGCCAATTGGCGGGTTGAAAATCCTACTGGCAGATGCTGTCCACGCCGCACTTGGCCACCGCCGACACAACGCCGTTCGTGGTGTCCCACATCGGCAGACATTCCACCGACACCGTGACAATGCCATCCGTCTCGCCCAGTTCGGCAGTCGCAAAGGAGACTTTCTGCCACGTGATGTCGAGCGAGTTGTTGGCGTCGTAGGTGAGGCCGATCACGGCGGTACCGCTGGCCTGGCTCTTCAACTTCGTCAGTTCCGTCGAGCCGTTTTCGAAGCGGGCGACAAACTTCAGCGCTCCCTGGCGGTTGCCGAACTCGAGGCGGCCACGGATGGCACCGCTGGTACCGTCGCCGGGCGTCTGAAAGCCGGACCCGGGGAAGAAGCCGCCATCCATCCGGACATTGTTCTTCCACGACGTTTCGAGCGAGACGATGTTCTTGCTGCTGACGTAGTTGACGCCGTTAATGGTGAGGGCGAGCGACGCTGTTGGGAGCAGTTTCTCCACCGTCGCCGTCGGCATGGTGATTGTCGAAGGCTCCGTGACCTTGCCTGAGCCGACAAATTCGACGGTGATCTTCGAGTTGGCGCGGCCCGGCCCGCTGCCGATGCTGATGTTCCAGCCTTCGACGACGCAGCCGACTGCCATGCGATCCGCGACCACGCCGGCGCCTGGACGGATCTGCTCGACGAAGGAGAAGTACGGGAGCGCCGCGGCGTCGCCGTTGGCCGGGATCAGCGGCGTGCAGGTGTAGACGAAGTTCGGGTTGGTGCCCGACTTCACCACCTTGCCAAGACCGAAGGCCATCGCCCACGCGCCGATCTCCGCGCCGAGATACTTTTCGAGCGTGCCGTTGGCATCCCACGACGTCTGGAACGATTGCGTCGGAAACTCGTGGCCCTTCCCAAACTCCTCGGCGTCATTCTCGGTGTTGAGTTTCGGGTTCGCGAGGGCGGCGTTCAGCTTGCGCAGTTGCCACATCTGCACGCCGGTGTTGGCCGTCGCGATATCGGTCTGCTTCTGTTTGCCGAAGCAGATCAGAACTTCCTGGAGTCTACTCGTCGACATCGGGTTTCACCTCCGGTTGTGGCGGCGTGCATTGCGCCCAGCCAGTGATCATCAACGGCACAAGGATTTCCGGCTTGGCCTCAATCTGCTGCGGCTCGCCGCCGTCCGGCGGAGCCATCCATACACGGTCTGTTTCACTCATCTCCGGCCTCCGTGAAGGTGATAGGCACCTCGAAGTAATCGAGCCCCTCCGCGTCGGTCTGCCGTTGAATCGGCGGCAGGTCCATGGGGTAGCAGGAAGGATGAACCGTAATGTTGAGCATGGGAGCCCCCGCCGAGGCCGGGACACCCTTCGTGATTAGCCGGAAGAGACGGTAGTAAGCGGTGGGAGGATCGCCATCGAAGGTCTCCCCGGCACGCAAGTACAGCGTGACCTGGTGCTTCCATACATCGACGTTGCCGAAACTGCCTGGCGACATGCCCTGCCAGACAGCCATGATGCCCGGTGCCGGCATCGTGTGAATGGCGTTGGCCACGCTGGATCGTTTCGGGTACTGATCGTGATGGGCGTAGATCCTCTCCGGATCGCCGCCCATCTCTGCCACCAGTTCGGGGATGTCCCGCAGCAGCCCAACGAGCGAATCGATGAGGATGGAGGTGTCGATCATCTCTGCTTGCCTCCCAGTGCCCGTTCGATGATCAGCCGCGGCTTCATCTCAGCCAGCACGCGTCGTGTCGCTTCCAGGACCGTGGCCCGGTTCTTCGGCGAGAACACCATCCACTCTTCGCGCTTCTGGTTGGCCCAGGCCTTGATCCGGTCCTTGCGGGTCGTGACATTGGCCTTGGCCCGGTTCTCGCTCACAGTGCGCACCTGGAAGTTGCGGAGCAGGTCGCCGGTGAACGTCAGGTTCCGGCGATTGCCCTTACCCTTGCGCGTCTTGAAGATCGCGTAGCGCTTGGTGAGCGGCTTGACGGCGCTGTCGCCCGGACCCCGCGCGGCCGCCAGGCGGGCCTTCACAGCCGCAAGGCCCGTCCCGCCCAGGTCGTACATCTGCCGCTGGCGGAAGTTGAGCAGGTCCAGCCGCAACTGCTTCTTCTGGTAGACCCGGACGCTGGGCATCACTTCACCTGCCGTAACCGCAGCACCGCCGCACCTTCAGCATCGGCCTCGATGTCGAACACCTTGTATCGGGTGCCGCCAGTCTCGACTTCGTCCCCGCGCACCGGCGCCGCTGCCAAGTCCGCCAGCCGTATGAAGAGCACAGCATAGACGCCCGGCGAGGCATCCTCGGCCTCCCGCACCGCCTGAAACACAGCCCTGACGGTGGCCTGCCCACCGGACTGGGGCAAATAGAGGACCTCGCGGCCGAACGTGCTCACGACGGCCGCGTTCAGTCCACCCACTGCCGCTTCCCAACCGCCCACGGTTAGGTCTTCGTACCCTTCACCAGCACTTCGGGCCGGAGGCAGATCGGCAGGGGATTCTGCTGCGTATGCAGGTCGGTGCCGCGCCCAAACTTCCGCGGCTCCTGCTTCGCGTAGAGCGGCAGACCCAGCGTATTCGCCGTCTCGTTGAAGTCCGCCGGCGCGAAGAACGTCCGGAAGGTGTTTGCCGTCCCGAGCGGGAAGAAGTGCGCTTCATCGTCCGCGATGAACTTCCGCACCGTGCCGTTGGCGTCGGTCGCCTGGCCGCGATACTCCTCGAACGTCACGCCGCCGAATGTGAAGCCGGTGCGGTAGTCGTTGCCGAGTTGCTGGTTGCGCTGGTAGTACTGGAAGGCCTCCTTCACCTTCGCGTGCGTGGTGAGGGCATCGTAGAAGCCCTGCGAGCACAGGCACAGGATGCCCGTCATGAACTCGCCCTTGAGGTTGTCCTCAATGTGGCGCTTCACTTCGAGCACCTTCAGCAGCACTTCCGTACTGGCGGTGCCCAGCGCGAAGCTCACGGTCTTGGCCGTGATGCCGAACTCGCTGTACAGGTCGTAGAGCGTCGAGCCGTCGGCATCGAGAATCACGCCCTTGAGCGCGCCCATTCGCAGGTACTCGAGCGTGATGGCGTGCTTGTTGCGCATGTTCTGCAGCTTCAACGCCAACAGGTTCGCCAGCGCGTCGGTCTCCGTCTCGGAGCCGAATGCGCGGATGCCCTGGACCTCTTCGGGCAGCACGGCATCGTCGTGCGGAATGTGCGGGATCACGAACGAGCGCACCTTGCGCTTGCCGGTGGAGCCGACGGTGCCCGGCGCGCCGACGGGCTGAGTGGGCAGCAGGTTCAGCACCCCGCTCATCTCCTCGATGATGATGGTGCGGGTCCGCACGCCCTGCGGCGTCATCAGGTTCAACTGCTCCAGGCGCCCGTAGGTGTTCGGGATCTTGTTGATGGCGGCGGTGAGCGCCGTCATGTTGAAGGCGTCGGTCGAAAAGGGATTCAGCATCATAAGTTAGGCTCCTTCCCGGACGAGAACGCCCAGGGTCTTCAGTTGGCCGATGGCCGTGGTCTTCTGGGGCGTGGTGATACCGCCCGGCCAGACCAACTTCTTGTCCGAGCAGATTGCGTGGCGCGCAATGAGGACGCCGCCTTTGTCTGCCGAGGAAGCATCCACGGGCAGCAGCAGCACGCCGGCGGCGTTCTGCGAACCGTCGCTGGCGGCCGGCGCGAGCTGCGTCACCTTGCCGCTCGCGGTGACGATTCC
>CAYVDY010000619.1:0-4181 GCA_964450255.1 uncultured Candidatus Solibacter sp.
AGTGCTCTACAAAGGCAAATCCATCGCTGACGGCCTGGCGGATATGGACGGCCGGCTCATCCGTGCCATCGGCGACCCGGCGCTGCGCTTCGCCGAGGACCACCTGCGGCTCTTGCGCGCCATTCGCTTCGCGGCGCGCCTGGATTTCGACATCGAACCCGCCACGTTTGCCGCCATCCGGCGGCTCGCGCCCAACATCACGCGCATCTCCGCCGAGCGAGTTAGGGACGAGCTCTCCCGGATCCTCACCGAAGGCCGCGCGCGCCGCGGCTTCGAGTTGCTGGATTCCTCCGGATTGCTGGCCATTCTGTTGCCAGAGGTGCACAGCATGCACGGCGTCGCCCAGCCCTCTGATTACCATCCCGAAGGCGATGTCTGGGTGCACACGCTCGGGTTGCTGGAGCGGCTTGAAGAGCCATCGTTGGAACTCGCGCTTGCCGCACTGCTTCATGATGTCGGCAAGCCACCGACTCAGACGTTTGAGGATCGCATCCGGTTTAGCGGTCACGACGAGGCGGGCGCGCGCATGACGCGAGAGATCCTGTCGCGCCTGAAGTATCCCAATGACGTCATCGAATCCGTGGCCTCCCTGGTCGCACAGCACATGAAGTTCAAGGACGCTCCGCAGATGGGCGAGTCGCGGTTCCGCCGCTTCGTGCGCCAGCCGGGCTTCGAGACGCTGCTGGAACTGCACCGCCTGGACCTGCTCGCCGCCGATCGGCCTGTGAATTCGCATGAGGCGGTTCAGAGCCGTCGCGACGCCATTCCACCTGAACAGCTTCGTCCGCGGCCGCTGGCCAACGGCGATGACCTGATCGCGCTCGGCGCCACGCCCGGGCCGCGCTTCGGCGCGATTCTACGCCAGTTGGAGGACGAGCAACTGGAAGGGCGAGTGGTCAGTCGCGAGGCGGCGATTGAGTTCCTCAAGCGAGCTTGGGAACTAACATCCACTTGAGCGTGCCGTGTGGCTTCGGGCCCAGGCGGTCCACATCGATCCGGATTAACGCGCCCTTTTTGACGTCGATCTGCAGCGACGGCGCGTTCAGCAGATAGGCCGCCAGACGTCCGCAGAGCGGCTCGTGCGTGGTGCAGAGGATTTGCGTCTTGTCCTTGAAGAGGCGGATTTCATTCCAGGCGTCCTCGGGATTTGCGCCCGGCTCCAGCGTGCGAGTCTGCACAATTTCGCCGCCGAAGATGGCTGCGGTTTGCATCGCCCGAAGATACGGGCTGGAGAGGGTGAACATCGTTGCCAGGTCCGCGCGCCGCTTCACCGCCCGCAGGCGTTTGCGGCCCTCGGCGGTCAACGCTCTTTCCGAATCGGCTTGCCCGGGACGGGGGTCGTCGGCGATGCCGTGCCGCAGCAGGTAGATCTGCATGGCGTCCATTTTGTCATACTGGGCTTCCATGCAGCAGGTCGCATTCTGGTGCGCGCTCGGCGCGGCCGCCACGAGTTCCGTCTCCATCGCCGCCTACCAGATTCTGCTTGGGGCAGCGCTGGCCGCCATGCTCGCCGGACGGCTGAAATGGCGCCTGCCCGCCCACTGGCCCGCGCTCGCGTTCTTCGCCGTCTGGACCATCGTCTCGCTTGTCCTCAGCGACCTGCCGCGCGCCGGAGTACCGCAGATTCGCAAGCTGTATGTTTGGGCGATGCTGTTTGTCGTGGCGGCCATGCTGCGCGAGGCGAGGCACGTGCGGTGGTTGGTCCTCGCCTGGCTCGCCGGGGGCACGCTCTCGGCCCTGCGGGGACTGTGGCAGTTTGGTGCGAAGTACGCCAGGGCCGCCGATGCCCATCAGGACTTCTATACCGCCTACGTGGCCGATCGCATCACCGGCTTCATGAGCCACTGGATGACGTTCTCGGGCCAACTGATGATTGTGCTGCTGGCGGCTGCCGCGCTGCTGCTCTGGGGCCGTCTGCAGGGCCGTCTCCGGCAGATTCTGATAATCTGCCTGCCCATCCTTTCCGTGGCTCTCATCCTGGCCCTGACGCGCGGGATCTGGATCGCTACAGCTGCCGGCTCCGTCTATCTGCTGTGGTGCTGGCGCCGTTGGAGCGTCGCCCTGATTCCCGTTGTTGCCGTTGCAGGCTTCGTCGTGGGACCGCCGGCGCTGCGCCAGCGGATTACCTCGCTGGTCCGTCCCCAGGGAACGATGGATTCCAATCTCCACCGCGTCTACACGTTCCGCACCGGCGTCAAGATGATCAAGGCGCATCCATGGTTTGGCCTCGGCCCGGAACGCGTTGGCCCGCACTTTCGCGAATACGTACCGTCCGATCTGCCCAAGGACCTGCCGGAGGGCTACTATGGCCACCTGCACAATATCTATGTGCACTTCGCGGCGGAACGCGGCCTGCCGGCCATGCTGGCGCTGGTGTACTTCCTCTTGGCGACTCTCTGGGATTGGCTGCGGGCGGCGGCCCGCGCGCCTGGTGAACAGATATGGATCTACCGCGCCGGCGTGGCCATGTTGATCGGCGTGCTGGTGACCGGGCTGTTTGAATACAACCTGGGCGACAGCGAGATTCTGGGGATGACCCTGGCGGCGATCGGGGCGGTTTCCGGACAAAGTGACCCGATAGCAGCGTGACCGTCCGAAGCCGCCGCTATCGGTGCTCCGGCTCGGGCGCCGCCGGACGGAACGCGTTGAGGTGGCGGATGGTCACCTGGCCTGGAATAGTCGTCAGCGCTGACTCCACAATGGCGCGGAGCGTCGCCGGTTCGCCCTCCGCCCGCAGGTTGATGACCAGCTCGTGAACCGCAGCCGCGTCCGCCAGCAGATCACCGTCCGGCTCCGGTTCCGCGCCATTGGCGCAGACGCTGGCCTTCACATACCCCGTCGCCGCTTCGTCGAAGACCTTCAAATGCGCGATGCGGATGCCCGCCCCGGTCAGCGCCGCGTCGATCTCATCCAGTAACGGTCCTGCCAGCATGGACGGACTCAGATCACGGCGCAGCTTGACCGCAGCGTGAAGGTTCAGCCAGCCCAACGCCGCCTCCGCCTTTGCATAGCGCCCGTAATCGACCACCAACCGCTGCGCGCCCGCCACGCGCCGCCCTGAGAGCACGTCCTCCAGCCACGCCTTGATCCCGGCGCCGGTCTTCGCGCTCAAGCGGTAGTCCACGTTGAGCGCAGGCGGCGGTTCCATCGCGTCGATCTTGGCCGCGCATAGAATGTACGCCTCGGTCAGTTGATTCCGGAACAGATAGCTCACGCCCTCGCCGGCGCGCCCGGCAAACACGTCCGCCGCCATCCGCGGATCCACCAGAACCGTCAACGGCGCTACCAGCAGCCGATCCCGCTGCAGCGCCTTCAGAGGATGCACCACCGTTGCCGAAATGTCGATGCAACTGCCCACCGGCTCCGCAAAGATCACGTCCGGATCGTGCGCCCGCAGCCGCTCCGCCGCTTCCACCAGATCCGAGAACCGGCAGCAGAAACAGCCGCCCGCTACCTCTTCCGCGGCCACCGATTGTGCGCCGGCAAACCGCGTATCCACAAGCCCCGCGTCCTGATCGTTGAGGATTGCCGCCACGCGCAGGCCGCGTTCAGTCAGCAGCCGGGCCGCCTTCAGGATCAGAGTCGTCTTGCCCGCGCCCAGGAAACCGCCCACCAACACCAGCACCGGCACACGCTGCTCAGCCATGTTGACACCAACCTCCACCAACGATACTATTCTTCGGGGTGCAAGCGATTGCAGGCTGACCCGCCCCCAGGAGATTCTCACCACTCATGCACCCCGCACTCCTCCTTGCCGCGGAGCCCTCCCGCCTCATCTCGCTCGGTGGCATCGATATCGCCATCATTGCCATCTACTTCGTAGTCGTCCTCCTCATTGGCTTCTACCTGAAGGGGCAGGCATCAACCGGCGAGGACTTCTTCATGGCAGGCCGCGAGATGACGGCCTGGATCGCGGGCCTCAGCTTTCTCTCCGCCAACCTCGGCTCGCTGGAATTGATGGGCTGGGCCGCCGCCGCCTACCAGTACGGCATTCTGGCCACACACTGGTATTGGATCGGCGCGATTCCGGCGATGCTCTTCCTGGGCATCGTGATGATGCCGTTTTACTACATCCCCAAGACCCACCCGGTCCCCGGCTATCTGCAAGCGCGTTTCGGCCACCGAAATCTGCGAACGCAGCTGGGCCACCGCTTCCTGCGCCGTCACCACCGCCGCGTCGG
>CAYVDY010000620.1:0-4172 GCA_964450255.1 uncultured Candidatus Solibacter sp.
CTGGAGATGACCAGCCAGCTCCGCTTCATTTTCGAGCAGGACAAGGGCCTCCGGCGTATCCGCGATCGCGCCGGGAACCGGACCTGGCAACTGGCCAGCATCGCGCCGGATGGCAAAACGCCGGAGGACTACGCCCTGGTCACGCGGCTGTTCGATTCCGCCTCCGGACAGCTCTTGCTCTCCGCCGCCGGCATCACGCAGTACGGGACGAGGGCGGCCGGGGAGTTCCTCACCGACCCCGCCCGGCTTCAGCAGGCCTTCGTCAACGCCAAACCTGACTGGCCCAGGCGCAACATCCAGGTGCTGCTCCACACAACTGTTTACAAAGGAACACCCGCCGCGCCGACGATTCTTGCCATTCACGTCTGGTAAAGTCTTCGTATGGTCCAGCCGGATGACCTGAAAACCGACGCCCCGCTCGTCTGGTCTACTGGCACGGGCACCAGTGCCTGGGCCTTGTTCCAGGCAGCCATCCACGGTGACGTGGAGGCGATCCGGGAACTCCTCGCCAAAGACCCCGCTCTCGTCCGCTGTCATTACGCCTACCGCACGCCGATCTACTTCGCTGTGCGGGAGAACCAACTGGAAGCGGCGGCCTATCTGCTGGAGCACGGCGCCGATCCGGCGAGTCTGGCTGTCGGCGACAGCCTGCTCGAAATCGCCCGCGACCGCGGCTACAGCCAAATGCAGCAGTTGCTGGAGTCGTTTTTCGCTGAGAAATACAATGCCTCGCCGAAGGGGGATGCCGCCGGCGCCGCGATCCGGCAGCGTAACCTGCCCAAGCTAAGGGCGCTGCTCGATGCCTCGCCTAACCTTCTCCACGCCGGCGATCACCACGGCATCCAGCCCATCCACTGGGCCGTGATGACCCGCCAGCTCGAACTGATCGACGAGTTGCTCGCGCGCGGAGCCGATATCAACGCCAAACGCTTCGACGGCGCCCGCCCCATCCATCTCAGCAACGGCGACTACAGCTATCGCGGCTGGCGCGATGTACCGGATAGCGTCACGGCGACGCCGGCCGAAGTGCTGGCTCATGTCATCGAACGTGGCGCGTACGTCGATATCTGGACCGCGTGCCACATGGGCAACCTGACTCGCGTGCGGGAACTGCTCGATCAGGATCCGGCGCTGGTCAATCGGAACTCTGACTATGCCTCCTACTATCTGGGCTGTGGCTCGCCGCTCCGGAATGCCGCAGCCAAAGGGCACATGGAGATCGTCCAGCTTCTATTGGACCGCGGCGCCGATCCGAATCTGCGGGAAGAGGGCATCGCCCCGCACGGCCACGCGCTCTACTCGGCAGCCGCCAACCGGTACTACGAGATTGCGGTCCTGCTGTTGGAGCACGGCGCCAACCCGAACGCGGCGGTCGAGAGTTCGGCAGACTGTCTGAGCCGCGCGATCAGCAACGGCGACCAAAAGATGATCGATCTGCTCACCTCGCATGGCGCCGTGCGTCCCGTCCACATCTCGGCATACTACGGCGACGTCGAGAGAGCCGAGGCCGCCTTTGCCGCCAACCCGGCACTCGCCAACGACCCGGAGGCCTTGGCCAACGCCGCGTCGGAGGGCCAGGACGCCTTCGTCCGCCTGATGCTGCGTTACCAACCGGATCTGGCCAGGCGGATCGCGGTCACCGCAAAGAACTCCGAGTTGACCGAGTTTCTATTCCAGCAAGGCATGGACCCGAACCATGCCGACTGGCTCGGTGTTACGCGCCTGCACGAGTTCGCCAGGAAGGGCGATGTCGAACGCGCCAAGGTGTTCCTCGATCACGGCGCCGATCCGAACCTCCGGGACGACGATCTGGGTTCCACCCCGCTGGCGTGGGCCGCCAAGTCCGGTCAGGCTGAGATGGTCGAATTGCTGCTGAGCCGCGGTGCGAAGCCCCACCGGCCGGCCGATCCGTCGTGGGCCACACCGCTCGCGTGGGCCACCCGCCGCGGACACCACCAGATCGCGCGACGCCTGAAGCAGTTGGAGCCGGGCGGCGGCCAGCCGGACCCGCTCGATACACTCATTGAGGCCGCTTGCGTACCGCTCGACTCCGGCTATGCCACCGGCACGCTGGAGGAGGCCGAGGCGATCCTCGCCGCACACCCCGGCCTTGCCGGCCGCAACATCCACACGGCCGCGATTCTCGGCGACGAGGCCGCCGTGCGCCGCTTCCTGGCGCTGGATCCAGGCAACGCCACCGCAAAGGGTGGCCCAAGACTGTGGGATGCACTGACCCATCTGTGCTTCTCGCGCTACCTGCGGCTGGATCCGGCGCGATCTGCCGGCTTTGTGCGTGCGGCCGAGGCGCTGCTCGACTCAGGCGCCAGCGCCGATACTGGATTCCACGAGCCCGGCCACCGGCCGGAACCCGCGTTCGAGTCTGTCCTCTACGGCGCCGCCGGCGTGGCTCATCATCCCGATTTGACCCGCCTGCTGCTGGAACGCGGCGCCGATCCCAACGACGGCGAGGTGGTCTACCACGCGCCGGAATGGTTCGACGATGGCGCCATGATGCTCCTCGTGGAAAGCGGCAGGCTCACTCCGTGGAGCCTCACCACGATGGCGCATCGCAAGCTCGACTGGCACCACTATGACGGCGTCAGGTGGCTGGTGGAACACGGTGCGGAGGCGAGTCTTCACCACGCATTGGCTCGATGCAACGCTCTACGGTATTTCGAGCTGCTTCTGGATCACGGCGCCGACCCGGCGCGCCCTGGCGGCGACGGGCATACGGCGTTCGCAGTAGCCGCACGCATGGGACGGGGCGACGTGCTGGAGTTGTTCGAGCAGCGCGGCTTCCATCTGGCGCTCGATAGCCCATACTCATTCCTCGCCGCCTGCGCCCGTGCGGACGAGGGGCGGGCGCGCGCCATTCTGGCCGAGGAACCTGCTTTGCAGGTGCGGCTGCAACCCCACCACGCCATGATTCTGGCGGATTTCGCAGGCGCAGGCAATACGGCCGGCGTTCAACTGTTGCTTGATCTTGAGTTTGACGTCACCGCCCAGGACGGGCGTTCGGGCCGGACGGCTCTGCACGTGGCGGTCTGGCGCGAGCGCCACGACACGGTACAGCTGCTGATCGAACGCGGAGCGCCGTTGGAAGCGGCGGATCATCGTGGCGAGACTCCGCTCTCGCTGGCCGTCCGCGCCCAGGTGGATTGCGACGAATGGACTCCGCACGAATCCACTGGAATCATCACCGCCCTGCTCAAAGCAAGGGCACGCACCGAATCCGTGAAGCGCTTTCCGTCGGGCTCCGCCGAGGCCGACGCACTGCTTCGCCAGTATGGAAGGGAGGGCTGAAGAATGGACCCCGAGATGACATTTGGCGGTGCAACGCCCATTCTCCGCGTGCGGGACTTGGCGGCCAGCATCGATTACTACGTGAACAGCCTCGGCTTCCAAATCGATTTCCAGGGGCCCGGGCCATTCGCGTCGGTCTCGCGCGGCCGGTGCTGTCTCTTTCTCTCCGAAGGCGACCAGGGCCATCCGGGCACATGGGCGTGGATCGGTGTGAGCGATGTCGATCGGCTCTACGCGGAGTTTCAAGCCAAGGGAGCCCTGATCCGCCAGGCTCCGACGAATTTCTCCTGGGCCTGTGAGATTCAGGTGTCGGATCCTGACGGCAATGTCCTGAGGTTCGGTTCGGATCCAAAGCCGGACCAGCCCTTCGGTCCGTGGCTGGACATGAACGGAGTCCTCTGGTAGCGCTCAGCGAGGCGTCGCATCAGATCCGTTCATCGTGATCCGGCCGAGCGCCGCCCAAGGTCGGCGAAATCCACAATGCCGTTCGCTGAACCTGCCAGGAATCCTGACTCCAGAATCGTGCTGGCTCTGCGCCGGCACTCTTTGGCCTGCGGCTTGCGGTTTGTGCGTTGTAGCACTTCGGCGTAGCGGAGCAGCACCTGTCCCACGAGCGGGTGAACTCCGCCCAGCGACTTCTCACCGATAGCCAAGGCCCTTTGGAAGAACGGTTCCGCCAGCGCGGGACGGTGTGCATAGAGGTGGTTCGATCCGATGTTCGCAAGCAACGTGACCAGCGCGGGATGCTCGGCACTCAGCACCTTCTCAGAGATGCTCAGCGCGCGCTCCAGGCATGACAGCGCCTCGGCATTGCGGCCGGACTCTGTGTAGGCGGAACCCAGGTTGTTGAGCGCCTCCATGGTCGACAC
>CAYVDY010000621.1:0-4161 GCA_964450255.1 uncultured Candidatus Solibacter sp.
TCCACCAGGTACGATTCCCTTTGATTCCATGGGTGCCAACGTTGCGGAACACTTTGTGCGTGCGTTCGGTCGTTCCGCGATCGGCGGCAGCAGGCCCACTGCAAAAGAGTGGATTTCCGTCCTCGATAGCTTGAAGTCTTCGCTGGTGCAATGCACTGGAAATGCATCACACCATTTCACGAACAAGGACTCTGTCTGCCCGTGGTGCCGGGTTGAGCGTCAAACTGGCGTGCGATTGTTTGGGTGTCGAATGAATGGCACGGCAATGCACGGGGTGGTTGATGTCGCGACGCTCTGGAAAGCGATTGTCGCCATTCCCGATCCAGGTGCTCCTCCTTCACTACCATCTGAACGCCCCTGGAGAGCGGCGCCTGGGGTGAAACCGACCGACATATTAGCTTGCCGAGCCAGAAAATCCCTCGGCGCCTGTCTAATATTCGCTGGCCTGGTGTCCTGCAACAAATTGCCGAACGACGGTGGCGTCATTTGGGCGTGCGCGTGTTATGCTCTGGCCGCATTCCTGTGGCCGCGAATATCGGAGGCCGAACAATCGGCTATTCGTCAGGCAGAGCGGACCGCAAGCTCGGATTGGCAGAAGTTGTTGGAGAGATGGCAGCGAGAGGCCGGGGGAGATGTGTTCTCGGCACGAGTGGCGGTCCTGGCACGTGCCAGAACAGAGTTGGGTGATCTCCAAAACGAACGCCGTCGCCGAGCGCAACAGCTACAGGAGCAGCTCGAACGCCAGCAACGCAAGCGCTACCTCGATCGGTTCCGCATCGATCGGGCTGGCATCAGAGGAATAGGACCCGGCCGGACAGCAATGCTGGCGTCCTTCGGTATTGAGACTGCGGCGGATGTCGACCGTGCGACAATTATTGAAATTCCAGGTTTTGGTGAGTCTCTGACTTCCGAGCTGGTCAGATGGCGATGGGAGCATGACCGCAACTTTAGGTTCAATCCGAATGAACCCATCGACCCCAGGGACATACAGCACCTTGATCAGTCTATTGAGACGCGCCGCCAACAACTTCTAAAGCAGCTGCGTGAGGGCCCTGATTTCTTGAAGCGGACATCCCAAGAGATTCTGGTTGCGCGCGCGCGGATGATGCCGGCGCTGGAAGAGGCATGGGATAACTACCAATCGGCGAAGCTGCGGAAAGACATTCTGCTCTAAAAGTGGGCGTCAATACGATGGAAAAAGTCGATGAACATCGAGCAGAGAAGAGCGGATCCCATTTCGCCTCGCCCAGCCCTGATCGTGGTGCAGCGTAACTCGTTGCCATCCGTGTGCACTAGTCGATTCTGAACCACCTGGCGGCACGATATTCGGACCTGGCTCCCCGTTCGCCTCGCTCCTCTCAGGCCTCAGACTTGAGGTTCCCTGATGCCAGCCAGAATTATCTTCGTCACCTAGTCCACGGCCTCCGCTGGATCCCACGCAGCTCCCTCGCAGGTTACGGCCAGCGAGCGGCCGGCCCCGGCACGGCGTGCGTTTGTCAGCTGCGCACGTAAACCGTCCCTCGAAACTCCCTGGTCAGAGCCATCTTCCTACTCCATACCGCTCTTACGGCGCTTGTATTCAGCCCAATCCGCCTGCGCAGCCGTGATTGCGGCACTCTGCCGCTTCTTAGGACTGGCCCCCAACAGAATCACGATCCTGATTTCCGCGATTAGCAGATCGCGGCCCCATGGCGACAACGGTTGACGCCGTTGACACTCGGACAGATCTGTCCGACACTGAGAGAGTGAAGGGCGCGGAGTTCGAGCGGAGAGTGCGGAAGCTGGCGCGGAACAGGAACGTCGCCTGCCAGTTCGTGGCCGACAAAGGAAAAGGAAGCCACGGCCGCCTCTACTTCGGTGACGAGTTCACCACGCTCAAGGACCGTA
The DNA here is from genome assembly GCA_964450255.1 of uncultured Candidatus Solibacter sp. Classification (GTDB taxonomy): domain Bacteria; phylum Acidobacteriota; class Terriglobia; order Bryobacterales; family Bryobacteraceae; genus Paludibaculum. Next base: position 1,888 of record CAYVDY010000621.1, read on the forward strand.
AGAAGGAGATTGGCCGCGACCTGCTGGCCAAGATGTGCGCGGATCTGAGAATCGATCCGCATGACCTGTAGGAGGTAAACGCATGTCCCTGTTTAGCTATCCCGCGAAGTTCACGGCCGGCAGCGATAGCCGCGTCCTGGTCGAGTTTGTCGATCTTGCCCACGTCGCGACAGACGGCAAGGACGACCGCGAGGCAATGGAAGAAGCCATGGACGCTCTCGGCTCCGATCTCTCCATCCGCCTGTCCCGCCGGGAGGAGATCCCAACGCCATCCGCCCCCAAGCGTGGCCAGCGCCTGGTGCCGGTGCCGCTCTGGCTGGCACCGAAGCTCGCGCTCTACCTAGCCATGCGCGATCAGCGCGTCAGCAACTCCGAGTTGGCCCGCCGCCTGGGACTCCACGAGCGCGTGATCCGCCGCATGCTCGATCCCGAACACGGCACTAAGGCCGAGAAAATCCAGGCCGCCCTCGCGGTCCTCGGCAAGCAGATGACCGTCGAAGTCCGCGATGCCGCGTAAAGGCGCCCGACGGGCCGCTACGCCGCCTTCACCGTCAGCTTCACTCTGGTCTTCTTCTGGAGCACCTGGAGGATCGCGAAGAAGTTCGCCGTGTTGGGATTGCCCCGCGGCCCCAGCATGCGATGGATGCTCTTGCCCGACTTCCCGATCTCCGCGGCCAAGCGCTCGTAGCCGATCGTCGCATTGTTCACATCACGCAATACCGCTCTCCCCGTTGCCTCATCTCCGCCGAGATAGGCGTTGACCGCTTCCGTCAGCAGCGCCTTGCGGAACGCGGCATCCCGCTGTGCGCGCACGTAAACCGTTTCTCGAAACGCCCTGGTGAGTGCCATCTGCCTAGTCCTTTCCGCTCTTGCGGCGCTTGTACTCGGCCCAGGCCGCCTGCGCAGCCGCGATCGCGGCACTCTGCCGCTTCTTGGAACAGCCGACAAACGGAATCACGATCCGCTCGCCCTCCCTGGATCGGCTTACGAATCGACTGTGTCCGGCGGACTTTGCCGACACGGACCGGCCCGCTGCAGATATTGGAGCATCAGGCTTGGGCGTCTACGAGCGGAGCTACAGATGGAACGGCGGTGGTTCCGGCGCCGCGCGGCGAGTGGGCGATCAGAAACGGACTACTCGTGCCATGGATCGATGAGCGAGAGGCCACAGTGCTCGAAATCCCGGACGTTGCGCGTTGCCAGGACGGCGCCGTGGGAGAGGCAGATCGACGCGATCATTGCATCGAATTGCGAGATGGGGCGGCCAAGCGCATCCCTGCGGGCCGTGAGTTTCGGGAAGACGCGGGCGGCGTCTTCGTCGAAGGCGAGGATGCGGCGGGGGAATTCATCCGCGAACATCTTCTCGATTGCAGAGGACAGTCGCGACCGGCGTTTGCCGGCGGGCAGTAGTTCCACGCCGTACAGCAATTCCGCCTGCGTGATCGCGGTGGTGAAGATGGCCAGTGGATCCTGACCGGCCAACCAACGCAGGACGCTCTCCGCCGGCGCGGGCCTGAGCGATTCCGACAGGACGTTCGTGTCGAGGACGATCATCGGGTCAGCTTCGGCGGCCGTCTCACTGGCTGGCGCGGGGGCAGGCTCAACTCCACACCTCCAAACGGCTCTACGTGCCGGCGGATGGATTGCGCCAGATTCAGGCCATGCGTGGACTCGGTGGCGAGCGCACCCTTGAGGATCTCCCGCGCCTCCTCTTCCATTGAGCGCCCGTGATGAGCGGCACGGATTCGCAGCCGGAGCTTGACCGCCTCATCCAACTTGCGAATGGTAATGCTGGCCATGCATCAATGATAGCAATGCAATCAATGAGGCGAGCCGTGAAGCTGGGGCGGACTTGACGGAGGGGTCTGGGTTCGATGAAGCACAGGAGGGCCACCGGCAACCCCGTTTTCGCCGAGTTCCCTGCCCGCCTGCTGAATTCTCTGATTCTGACCGCGGTATAACTGAGGTGGATGTTGCGCCGGATCCTCACGTTCGCTCTCTTCGCGGCCGCGCTGCGCGGGCAGGAATCGCAACTGGTCACCTCCTTCGAAGGGGACGCTCAGTTGCAGCTTCTTGCGCCGCGCGACACGAAGATCGAGGTGGTTGCGGAGGGGGTCACCGACGGCGACGGCGCGCTGCTGATCCGGTTCGCCCCGGTGCGGTGGCCGGCGCTGTTTTTTCGCCCGCCAGAGTCCTGGGACCTGAAACGCTGGGGCGAACTCGTCCTGGATGTCACCAATCCAGAAGCGGAGCCGATCACGTTTTCCGTTCGCG
>CAYVDY010000622.1:0-4147 GCA_964450255.1 uncultured Candidatus Solibacter sp.
CTATGGTATCCGCTACGAATTCGGCATCTTCGATCAAAAGATCGTAGACGGCTGGCAAGTTGAGATCACCGACGAGTGGCTCCGCCTCGGCAACCCCTGGGAGATCCATCGCCCCGAGCACTTCCACTACGTCGGCTTCGGCGGCGCCACCCAATTCACCATAGACGGTGTGCAATGGACCCCGCAACGCATGGTCAAGGGCGTGGCCTACGATACGCCCATCCTCGGATACCGCGGTGGCTGGACCAACATCCTGCGCCTGTGGAAAGGCGAGGCCGTCGAGTCTTTCGACTTCCAGTCCTTCAACATCGGCGACTACTACGGAGCCGTGGAAGCCAAGGTCCATTCCGAGAACATCACCAAGGTCCTCTATCCCAACGACGAATCGATGCAGGGCAAGCAGCTCCGCCTCGAACAGCAGTACTTCTTCGTCAGCTGCTCTTTGCAGGACATGATGGACATCCACGTCATCCGCAACGGCAACCCCGCGGAGTTCCACCAGAGCTGGGCCGTTCAGTTGAACGACACCCACCCCGCCATCGGAGTAGCCGAATTGATGCGCCTGCTCATCGACGAGCATGGCGTCGATTGGGACACTGCCTGGGCCTGCACGCGCCGCGCGTACTCCTACACCAATCACACGCTCCTGCCGGAAGCCCTCGAGAAATGGTCCGTCGAGCTGTTTGGCCGCCTCCTGCCACGCCATCTCGAGATCATTTACGAGATCAACCGCCGCTTCCTCGACGAGGTCCGCGCAGCCTACCCTGGTGACGATGCCCGAGTGGAGCGCATGTCGCTGATCCAGGAAGGCCCCCACCGCATGATCCGCATGGCCCATCTGGCGACAGTCGGCAGCGCCCGCGTGAACGGTGTGGCCGCTATCCACTCCGACCTCGTCGCCTCCAATCTGTTGCGCGATTTCGCCGAGATGGAGCCCGACAAGTTCGTCAACGTCACCAACGGAGTCACGCCCCGCCGCTGGGTCGCCATGGCCAATCCCGGCCTGGCTGAGCTCATCACCAGCCGCATCGGAGATGCCTGGCTGCACGACACGGAAACCGAACTGCTCCGCCTGGAGCCGTTTGCCGCCGACCCAGAATTCCGCCGGCAGTGGCGAGCCATCAAACTGGAAAACAAGCGCCGCCTTGCCTCCAACATCTTCAGCCGCACCGGCCTCGAAGTCAGCGAGGAATCGCTCTTCGATATCCAGGTCAAGCGTATTCATGAGTACAAACGCCACCACCTCAACGTGCTTCACATCCTGACGATTTACAACCGCCTGAAGCGAGATCCGTCGAAGCCCATCGTCCCGCGCGTGTTCATCTTTGGCGGCAAGGCCGCACCCGGCTACGTCATGGCCAAGCGCATGATCAAGCTGATCAACTCCGTGGGCGAAGTCATCAATCAGGATCCCGACGTGGCCGGCCGCCTCAAGGTCGTCTTCCTGCCCGACTACAACGTCAAAAACAGCATGCCGGTCTATCCGGCCGCCGACCTCAGCGAACAGACCTCTACTGCCGGCAAGGAAGCCAGCGGCACCGGCAACATGAAGTTCAGTCTCAACGGCGCCCTCACCATCGGCACGCTCGACGGGGCCAACGTCGAGATCCGCGAGAAGGTTGGCGCGGAGAACTTCTTCCTCTTCGGCCTCACGGTCGATCAGGTGGAGCAGTTATGGGCCCGCGGCTACTCGCCGCGCGCTATCTACGAGAGGGACGATGAGCTTCGCACCATCCTGGACCAACTGGTTTCCGGCACATTCTCCCGCGGAGACCGCGAGCTCTTCCGGCCACTCGTGGATTCGCTCCTGAACCACGATCCGTTCCTTCTTCTCGCCGATTACCGCTCTTACATCGAGTGCCAGGAGCGCGTCAGCGCGGCGTGGCTCGATCAGGATCAATGGACCGCCATGTCCATCCTGAACGCCGCCCGCAGCGGCTTCTTCTCGTCGGATCGCTCCATCCGGGAGTACTGCCAGAAGATCTGGAACGTACCTGCGGGTGTGTGATCGCAGGAGGTAGCAATTCCTGCTGTTCCACGGCAACAGGCAATCGCGACAGTCGAACGGGCCCTATCAGTCAACGTAGTGCCGCAGGTTCGACTCCGGCACGTAGAGCCATTTGTTTTTGGTACAGATCTCCGCTATCTGACTGATTCCATTATGCGCACCTAAGAGATTCTGCCTGGAACGCTGATCGCCACACCTCGGAATCTCGAGGCGATTATACGGCGAGAGGCCCGGACCAACACTTCGGCGTTTTCGGCGAGTTGGCTCGGACGGCCGGACCAGAACACCTCAGGTTTGTAAGGATTCTGGCATTTTGGGCGACTATCTACAGTAGTGGAGAATCGCGACCGCCTTTACGACCAAGCAATCGCCGCCTATGGCACGGCGCTACACCGTCTCGCCCGGGGGTACGAAGCAGATCCAGATCTGAGGCAGGATCTGCTTCAGCAGATTTACATCGCAATCTGGAGAAGCTTCACCGCTTACGACGGACTCTGCAGCTTGCGGACTTGGGTATACCGGGTGGCTCACAACGCGGCAGCCTCCCATGTGTTGCGCGGGCGGCGAGCCTCATCCAGATGGGTGAGTCTCGAATCCCTGGAGATGGAGCCGGGATTTCGGGACGGGGAGGCGGAGGCTGATCGCGCTCATTCGCTCACGAAACTCCTCGGCCTGATCAGCAATCTCAAGCCGCTGGACCGACAGACATTTCTTCTTTATCTGGAAGGGGAAACTGCCGCGTCGATTGCTGAGATCACCGGGCTGTCTGTGGCGAACGTCGCGACTAAGCTTCACCGAATTCGGAAGCTGCTGATCGCACGATTCAACGAAGGAGCCGAGCATGATTCCCGACCACGATAGTCAAGACTGGCAGGCGCTTTGGAAAGCGCAAAAAGGAGAGACACCGCCCATGAAATCCGAAGTGGTCTGCACGAAGGCACGAGCCTTTGAACGGAAGATGAAGATCGAGTTCTGGGGTGTGCCGGTGCTGCTCACTCTGTTCGCCCTAAAAGCGGCGTTCAATTTCGTTCAGTTCCCCGAGCCGTGGATTCGAGCCGGATGGGCGTGGGGAAGCGTCACGTTCATTTACGCGGCTGCGCGCTGGCTGCAGGTTGGAAAGCCCGGTGCGCTTAACGCCACGGCAGGACCGGAGAATTGTGTTGATTTTCTCCGCGCTGAACTCAACAGAAAGCGAACCAGGATCTTGGAGATGCGCTGGATTCTGCTCCTCTTGTTCCCGGCCCTAGTCGCAAGCTGGTGGGGAGGAGGGCCGATCAGGATGGCAAGACGGCTGGGAATTGAGTGGCCTGCGTTTCTCCACTTCCAAGAGTCGCCTGGTCCATTGATCGGATTGGCCCTCTTGCTTACTTTTGTCTGGGTCAAGTTTGGGTCGGAAGCGTCTGCGATCCGGCGGGAGATTGAAGCGCTGGAGGTCTGACGGCTTTCGACCTGCTCTTGGGCGCGATGTGCCGGCCACGGGCTAGAGTACTCCGCCCACCACTCCCTTAGAGCCGCCCAGCGTTCATTCACATTGCCGACGTTCTGCCGGCTCAGTTCGGACCGCAGTTCTCCGAGAAATCCAGATCACGGACCCGCAAGCGTTTGAATCTGTTCGAAGGCCGCCCTGATCACCGGAGGCGGGCAGGTCACCAAAGTCCGAAACATGTCCACGATGGGGACCCAATTCCATTCCCTGCAACGCGGCGAGGGGTTCCGACAACGAGGGCCTCGCGCCGGGAGACGGCGACCAGTCGACCGTGGTCCGTGGTGGGGGCAAGCGTCCTTCAACGGCTCCAGTTACAGTTGTTGGTCGTCGGCGCGGAAGTAAGCCTTCTGGCCATCGCTATCGCGCCGGCATACGTGAGGCTGCAGGTCCGGCAACACACCCGGCGGGAAGGTCGTGGCATCGTGAGAGAGTGCCGGAGCCGAGGAATTGGCATCGGTGCAAAAGGCACAGTTGCCTCAGAAATGGTCTGACCGGCCGCAGCCTGACAACCGTGTCCGTGAGCGGGCGATCTTCGGTGAAACTCGTTCTGTTTACGCAACCGGCAGGTAGATGTAGGTGGCCAGTTCCGGGGCTGGAGTCGTCTCGGGATCGTTGAGATACTCCTCCCACATCGGCATGTATCGCATCCAATC
>CAYVDY010000623.1:0-4146 GCA_964450255.1 uncultured Candidatus Solibacter sp.
CGATCAGTCGCTGAACGGCGTGCGCTGCCTCGGTGAACTCGAAGCCGATCTCTTCGATAGCCGCAACTTGCCTCGTTGCCGCCGCCGCGCCCACGCCGTGCGCGGTGGCCAGCGCCTTGAGGGATGCCTCAGCCTTGGCGTTTTCCGCTGCCATCATGACGGAGCCAACAGTGAATTCCTTTGCCCAGGCAATCGCACTCTGGATGGCGTCGGCGAACAGGTTTCCCGCTGTCGCGCCCTTTGCCATCGCGGCCGTCATCCCGTCAATTCCCTGCGCCGCGCCCTTGGCGCTCTTGGCCGCGGCGGACTCCATGCTCGACAGACTCGCGTTGACGCTCTTGATGGACGCATTGGCCCTGTTGGTGTCGACTTCGACGACCAGTTCGAGCTTGTTATCGGCCATGTGGGTTCATCTGCTCACGGTCCAACCGGTCTCGTTCTTCTTCCAGCACCACCAGCGCACGAAACTCATCCGCCCGGATATCCTCGAGGCCGATTGGTATGCCCAGCTTCAACGCAGTCCGGATATCGATGGCCTGTCGTAGCAGCAGGCCGGCTTCGGAAGACTGTGCGGCGTCCAACTTGTCGAGCGGGCACCGGTCACAGCGGCCACCGTCATCGGGTGCGTCCGGACAGAGGCCGGGATCGCACAGTTCCTCGCGGCGAAGGGCCCAGTGAATCAGGAACCTCAGGGAGGGCTGCTCCGGCCACTCCCCGGATGTCAGTTTGGGTCGGCGGTCTCCTGGAACGCGGTGTCGAGGGCGTCAATCGCTGCTTTCACCGCCACAGCCTGGTGAATGATCGGGACCTCTCCCGCGTATCCTTCTGCCGTCTGGGCCAACCGCTTGTAGAGCGCTCCCGCCGGCGCCAGGTTGATGATCAACTCCTGGCGGTTGTATGGAAGATCCAGCACCCGGGCGAAGCCGCGCCGGTATTCGAAGACGTCCTTCGCCGACGGCATCTTCAGGAGGTGCGTTACCGAACCGCCGAGCACGCGCAGGGTCACCCGAAATGCGTCGCCGGCCTGGACCACGTCGTCTACCTCTGCTTGGCTCAACTGCTCGATGACCCGGCTCGCTTCGAAGGCGTCCACTTCGGGCGCGTTCTCCTCGGGCACGCGGATCTTCGTCAGCAGTGCGGCGTCGGCATCCTCGGAGTTCGGGATGGTCGTTTCGGACACGCCTCGCCCCAACTGCTTCACAATGACCTTACGCTTCCGCTGCCGCTCGATCCATTCCTCGTCGTTGGGGAACCGGACGCGAACAGTCTTCAAGCCCGCGGGCGTGCGCAGTTGCAGCGCGACCGGGCGGGCCGCGTCAAACACAACAGGAGTCGTTTCCATCAGAGTCCTTTCTACTGGCAGATGCTGTCGACGCCGCACTTGGCGACGGCGGAGATGATGCCGTTGGTGGAGTCGTACATCGGAAGGCACTCGACGGCCACCGTGACGATCCCGTCCGTCTCACCCACTTCGGCAGTGGCGAAGGAGACCTTCTCCCACGTGATTTGCAGGGAGTTGTTCGCGTCGTAGGTGAGGGTGATTACCGCCGTGCCCGTCGTTTGGCTCTTGAGCTTCGTCAACTCAGTCGAGCCGTTCTCAAATCGGGCTGTGAAGCGCAGCGTGCCCTGCCGCTTGCCGAACTCGAGGCGGCCGCGGATGGCGCCGCTCGTGGCATCGCCTGGCGTTTGGAAGCCCGAGCCGGGAAAGAACCCCGCATCCATGAGGATGTTGTTCTTCCAACTGGTTTCCAGCGAGACGATGTTCTTGTTCGAGACGTAGTTGACGCCGTTGATTGCCAAGGCGAGTGACGCTGAGGGCAGCAGCTTTTCGAGAGTCGCAGCCGGGACGACGATGCCGGAAGGCTCGGTCAGCTTGCCCGAACCAACGAATTCGATGTTGATCTTCGAGTTGGCGCGACCGGGCCCGCTGCCAATGGAGATGGTCCAGCCCTCAATGGCACACCCGACCGCCATGCGATCAAGGACAATCCCCGCGCCCGGCCGGATCTGCTCGACGAACGAGAAGTAGGGCAACTCGGCCGCGTCGCCGGCGGCCGGAAAGAGCGGCGTGCACGTGTACGTGAAGTTCGGGTTGGTGCCCGACTTCACTACCTTGCCGAGCGAGAACGCCATGGCCCATGCCGCGATCTCCGCACTCAGGTACTTCTCGATGGTGCTCCCCGCATCCCAGGACGTCTGGAAGGATTGCGTGGGGAATTCGTGACCCTTTCCGAACTCGTCGGCATCGTTTTCCGTGTTGAGTTTCGGATTAGCCAGTGCGGCGTTCAGCTTGCGCAGTTGCCACATCTGCACCGCCGAGTTCGCCGTGGCGATGTCGGTCTGCTTCTGCTTGCCGAAGCAGATCAGAACTTCCTGCAACCTACTCGTCGACATCGGGTTTCACCTCCTCTTTCGTGTTCGGCGGCGGGCATTGCGACCAGCCAGCGACCATGGCCGGAATGAGAACTTCGGGTCTCGCTTCGAATTCCTTTGGCTCACCCTCTCCGAATGGAGGCACAAGCCACACCGTGTTGAGATCACTCATCGCCAATCTCCGTGAAGGACATGTTCACCTCGAAGTAGTCCAGTCCCTCCGCGTCCGTGGCGCGTTGGATGGACGGCACGTCCATCGGGTAGCAGGAGGGGTGGACGGTTGCATTGATCAGGGACACGCCAGCCGATTCCGGCGCGCCCTTGGTAATCAGCCGGAACAGCCGGTAATACGCAGTGGGCGGGTCGCCGTCGAAGGTTTCCCGTGCGCGCAAGAACAGCGACACCTGGTGTTTCCACACGTCGTTCCCGCCGAAACTGCCCGGCGCTGTGCCCTGCCAGGCGACCATGATGGAGGGCGAAGGCATCTGGTGAATCGCCAACGCCAGGCTCGACTTCTTTGGGTACTGGTCGTGGTAGGCATAGATCCGGCCCGGATCACCGCCCATCTCCATGACAAGGTCCGGGACTTCGCTCAGCAGCGCCACGAGCGAATTGACGAGAGTCGATGGATCGATCACTGCTGTTTACCTCCGAGGCCGCGCTCAAGCACCAGGCGCTTGAGCGCCTCCGCCATCACGCGGCGCGCCGCCTCCACCACGGCAGCCTTGTTCCTTGGCGAGAACACCAACCACTGCTCGATCTTTTGATTAGCCCAAGCCTTGATCCGGTCCTTGCGCGAGGTAAGGGCCGCCTTCGCTGTCTTCTCGCTGACCGTGCGCAGCGACAGGTTGCGCAGCATGTCACCGGTGAAGCTCAGGTTGCGCCGGTTGCCTTTGCCGAGCTTCGTCTTCTGGATGGCGTAACGCTTGGTGAGCGGCTTGGCCGACTGGTCTTCCGGGCCCAGTGCTGCCTGCAACCGGTTCTTCACCGCCGCCACGCCGACCGTACCGACCTTGAACATCTGGTGCTGGCGGAAGTTCAGGTGGTCGAGAACCAGCCGTTTCTTCTGCCAGATTCTGACGCTAGGCATGGCGAGTCACTGCAACCGCAGCGCGAGCTTCACACCGCCGGCAGCATCAGCCTCAATCTCGAACACCTTGTAGCTGGCACCGGCAACCTCCACCTCATCTCCGCGCGCCGGCGGCGCCGGCAATTCCGCCGCACGGATGAACAGCAGGGCGTACGTGCCGGGAGAGTTCTCCTCGAGGCGGGCTCCCGTTTCGAGGATGCCGGTGATGACGATGGGGGCTCCAGCGCTGGGCCGGAAGGTGACTTCCCGACCGAACGTAGCGAGGCAAGCCGCGTTGAGCGCCCCCACCGCCGCATCCCAGGACATCGGCTACGCCTTCGTGCCCTTCACCAGGATCTCGGGCCGGTGGCAGATCGGCAGCGGATTGCTCTGGCTGTGCAGGTCCGTTCCGCGGCCGAACTTGCGCGGCTCCTGCTTGGCGTAGAGCGGCATCCCAAGCGTGTTCGCCGTCTCGTTGAAGTCCGCCGGCGCGAAGTACGTCCGGAAAGTCGACGCCGTGCCGAGCGGAAAGAAGTGGGCCTCATCGTCGGCGATGAACTTGCGCACGGTGCCATTCGCGTCGGTTGCCTGGCCGCGATACTCCTCGAACATGACGCCGCCGAAAGTGAAGCCGGTGCGGTTGTCGGAAAGCAGCGCGAGGCCATTCTGCCAGCGCGAATACGCCTCCTTTACCTTCGCGTGCG
>CAYVDY010000624.1:0-4145 GCA_964450255.1 uncultured Candidatus Solibacter sp.
CATATCAGTCTTCCTTCACGACCAGTGCTCCCGGTGCGAACTGCCCGTAGTCGTCTTGCTCGACGGTCTTCGGGATGGGCAGCATGTCCCAATAGAGAAGTGCGCCGCTCGATTGCGCATCGAAGATCCTGAAAGCGACCGCCTGTGCCCAGGCTGCCAGAGCCGGTCCGAATGAGATGTTGTTGGTGTTGGCGATCTTCCGGATGTTGCCGGTGTCGGTTGCCGGCGCACCGAACGTGGCGGCCTGGCGTTGATAACCACTGCCAGCGAGTTCCGTGCCCGCAGCTGCGTCGCTGGCGGGCGCCGCGGAGAAGAGACCCACGTAGGGCGAGACGCCGTTGAGCGTTGTGCCTCGGAGCACGTTGAGGACGGCGTCGGTATGCGATTGCGATTTGCCGGGCATGGTTCAGGCCACCTCGATCAATTCGATGGAAACGTCCGCGCGGCCGAGTGAGACCGACTGGCTCCACTCGCCGGCGAAGCGGAGCGTGTACCGGCCTGCAGCGGCCTGGCCGGTCGGATCGTGCGAGAACTTCGGGTTCGTCTCATACGGGTCGTAGAAGTAGAACGGTTCGGTCGGACCCTTGCGGGCGTCGTAGAAATCGCGGAGTGCCGCGAGTTGCGCCGGCTTCAGGCGTTTCGCGAGACGCCAGCGCTTCCGGCTGTTCGACGCCTGGGCCGATCGCTGCGATTCTCCGTTGCGGTACTCGTTATCGAGGACTGGATACTCCCGCTCGTGTACAAATGCTCGGCACAGGCTGTGTGGCAGCACCGTTGCTGGAGCGGCATTCTGGATCGAGCCTGGCATCAGGCATTCACCAGGTTGAGCAGCCGCTGGTTCGGGCGCGCACCGATCTTGTCGGCCACGAAGCGGGCGTAGCTGGCCGGATGGTTGCCGTCCGGCGAAGGCGCGTACACGCGAAACATCTCCTCCGCCGAGGGCGGTTTTCCTTGGGTGTAGCGACCGTCGAGGTACTGGCCGACAAGCACTCGCAGGATGCGCCACCCTTCCTCGATCGCTCGCCGGCTGATCTCCTCGCGGGAGGCACCGGGAAACCGAGCGGATGCCCACGCGACGAAGTCAACGTAACCGCGATGGGTGGGATACGCCCTGCCGCGTCCGTCCCGCCACTGGCGGATGTTTCCCGGATTCGCGTTCCGCTGGGCAAGGGTCGGTTTCGCGGCTGTGAGATAGAACCCCTCCATCTCCGCGATCGCGCGGACGACCTTTTCGATGAGTTCCTGGCGGGTCATGACACGATCAATCCCGGACTGAGTTGCAGCCCCGTCATCTCCCGCCGGCCAGCATTCTGCTTGGTGGCGGTCATGGCTGCCGATTGCACCGCTCGCGGATTCTCTACAACCACCCGCACCGTTTCCTTCTCGAAGAACTCCTTGGCACCCGGCACGGTGATGTTGATCACAGTGGGACCGGCTGCGGAAGCAACGCCCCCGCCGATGCGATCAAAAGAGATGCCGCTGGAGCTCTGTTGGAAGAGGCTGCCTCCCTGCTGGAACAACGACGCCGGGCGCATGGTGGCCGGAAGACCGGAGGTGCCCTGGCCGGTGGAAAGGGCATACAGTTCCACCAGGTCGCGGATCTGCTGACTGCGGATGGCCATGTCGAGGTTGCCGCCGAAGCCCTGCTTGGCGATATCCACGATTTGCCTCAGCACGCCCTTGTCGCTGATGTCCACACCGTACGTCGCCTTGATCTTCTCCCGCGCCTTCTCCTGCGCGCCTTTGATGAACAGGCGCACGATCCCGGCAGCGAGCCCGATTCCCGCACCGATCGCCGCACCCAACGGGCCGCCGAATTTCGCGCCGATCAGCGCGCCGCCCGCAGTGGTCTCTCCGACGCCAAGCCACCCGCCGCGCCGCAGACCGTCCATCGCGAGCATCGCACCGCCCGCCAGCATCGCGCCGCCCTTCATGCCGCCGACGCCGCGCGCGCCGGAGAGCTTCGTCATGTTGCCCAACTCATCCAGGCGCCAGCGTTCCGGGCGGAACCCGATGTTGCCGAGGTTCGTCAGCCAGTCCTTGTAGCCAGAGGCCATCGCTCCCCAGCCACCGAAGCGGTCGCCGGCACCGGACGCACCCGGAGCACCGCCGCTGGGGATAAACGGGGGCGTGCCCCAGCCGCCCGCGGCACCTCCAGGTATAGGCCCACCACCGCCACCGAACGCCGGGACCGCGCCGACGCCCAGCATCCCGCCGATGCCGCCCAGCACTCCACCGCCGCCCGATCCTCCGGACGCGAAGGACACCTTCTGGCCGGTGAACAACTGCATCAGCATGGCCGCGACGCGGGAGGTGACAACATCCTTGATAGCGGTGAGCAGCGCCGTCTTCAGCGAGTTGCCGATGACGGACCAGATGGACTGCGACTTCGTGAGGAGCGCGTCGAACACGCCCTCGGCTTGGCGCTTGAAAGTGTCAAAAAGTTGCCGATTATGGTCGCGCACCATCGCCGCCGTGCGGTTCGCGGCGTTCTGGCGCGCAGCATCGACGGCGGCATCGGTGGCTTCCTGGTTCACCTGCCGGATCTCATCACGCTGCTGAGTGAGTTCCGCGATTCGAGCCTTGATTTCGTCGGCCCGGTACCCGAGGCGGTTCATGTTCGCCTCTTCCTCCAGCACCATGCGGGAGGTCTCGAGGTCGAACAGGCGCATCTTCACGTCGTGGACGCGCGCCAGGTAGTCCACCTCGATCTGCGCTTTCTGCTGTTCCACCCAGATCTTCTGCTTGAGTGTCTGCGCGTCAGCGGCCTCGACGATCCGCAACCGGGCATCCCTGTCGATGCCGGCGCGCTGTTCTTCCGCACCCAGCATGCGCGCACTCTGATCGAGGTTGCGCCGCGCAATGTCCTCGTTGTACTGGAGGCGGCGCTGATACGCTTCGGCCTCGAATTCCACGCGCCTGCGGGCGGCTTCCTCCTCGCCCTTCAGATACTCGGCCAACTGCTCACGGTTGTCCTTTTGGAACTTCTCCTTGAACGCCGACCAACGGTTCCCCAGTTCGTCGAGTACGTTCTGCCACGCCTGGCGGGTCAGGTTGATCCGCTGGGAGACGCCCTTGTCATCCGTGAACGTAGTCCACTTCTCAATGCGGGTGTTCATCTCGGCGATCTCTCGGGCAAAGCCCGGTTGCCCCTTGGCGCCGGCCTCGATCGCCGCCTGGTGGGACTCCCGCTCCACCTCTGCCTGCCGTTTCCGAATCTCAACCGCACGCTTCAGCGCATCGAGGTCCGGTTCGTTGCCGGTCTTGATGGTGATCTTCGGTCCGCCAAACTCGAACGGCTGCTCACCGGGCAGCAGACGCTTGCCGGTCACCAGTTCCCGGATCTGGTCGTCGGCCATGCCCTGTTTGCGGAGAGCATCAACGTTGGTCTTGCCGCTAAACAGGTCCTCGCGGAGCGCCTGCCGCTGCATGTCATCAAAGCGGGCCTGCATCTGCGCCTGGGTGTCCTTCCACTGCGAGTAGATCGCAAAGCCCGCGCCGACCACACCGACGGCGAGCAGAGCGTACGGATTCAGGCTGGCCAGATTCAGCGCGGCAATGGATTTCGCCAACGCCATGATCTTGTCGGCGAGCGCGTAGGAAGCCAGGACGCCGGCCACCCACAGCGCTACCTCTCCGAACTTGGTGAGGAGGTCCGTGTTCTCCTTGAGCCAGCCGACCAAGCCGCGCAGGTTGCCGACGAGTCCCTTGACGTCATCCTGGAACTTGGCCCCGATGTCCTCCCGAAGGTTGTTGAACTCGCGCCGGAGTGCACCGAGTTGACCCTCCACCGTCTGCGACGCGGCCGCATGGGCGCCCTGAATCTTCGCCCCTTCCCGCATCACCGCGTTGTATCGAAGCTGCTTCTCTTCGGTCTCGGTGAGCGCACGGCCCAATTGAAGCTGGGCGATCTGGGCATCCTTCTGGAAGTCGACGAACAGCCCCAACGTGCGCAATCCACGCGAGGCGCCCGACTCAATGGCGAGGACGATGGCATCCATCGCCTCTCCCGCCGACACGTTTTGCACAGCCGCCGCGTCTTTGGCCAGCTTGGCCAGACCCTGGGCCTTGCCCAAATCCATGTCGGCAACGATCAGTCGCTGAACGGCGTGCGCTGCCTCGGTGAACTCGAAGCCGATCTCTTC
>CAYVDY010000625.1:0-4133 GCA_964450255.1 uncultured Candidatus Solibacter sp.
ATGCGAACGCGGCGGAAGGTCACCTCCTGCGGCGCACGCAACTTCAGCAGTGTCAGATCCGCTGCGTCCACCCACGCGCCGGATGCGCGCGTTTTCGGTGGTGTGAAGAGGTACGCGATGGCGGGCAGGCCCAGGCCGCCGGCGAGAATGGCGCCCAGCGCCTGAGTGACCCGCACGAAGAAGCCGCGCCGGTCCTGATGGTGGGAATGTGTACTACTCATAGGTGGTTGGCTGCAAGAACTGATGGTATCGAATGACGGTTGTGACAAGCGCGTGGGCAATCACGGAACAGAAATCGCGGCATCCAGCGAAAAGCTCTGTTCCAATGCCCGCCAATTCCCATCGGCCTGTCGCCGGTAGACTGTCAGATACTTGCCGTGGTCGCTTCGCAGTATGCCTGGCTGAGTTTCGAACGTCGCGCGAAACGCGCCAGTCCCATACGCCAGTTCATGTTCCGCGTCCCAATGCTGCGATTCCAGCCTGACGTCGATCAGCCCAGCGCTGAACATCGTCTGCCAGAACTGCACAATCGCCGGGAGTCCCTCAGCGGGCTTGCGTCCGGGCACCAGTACGCGAGCGCCGTGCGCGTAGAAAGTCGTGGCGAGTTGCTCGGGCAGTCGCTGCCGCAGGCAGCGAATCATTGTCTCTTCAATTTGCTGGAGCTCCCGAGTGGCCGGCTCCAGCGCTACCACGCTGGGCATAGTCGCACCCTCCGTGATTCGCACTATGGCCGAGTCACATGAGGGTGTCAAGGGGTGGGCGTACCTCCGGTGCATGCCTCCAATAGGGATGCCCGCAGGGTCGCCGCATCCGATTCCGCCAGCTTTGAACCGTCGCTGGTGACGTGGAAGACGTCGATCGCCTTATGTGCCTCGGTATCCACCAGCACGACCTCGATGTTTCCATTGGCTCGCGAGATCGCCGAACTCAAGTGATAGAGCAGGCCTGGCCTGTCCTGGGCCACCACTTCGAAGATGGACGCCGAAGGGGAAGCTTCATTGTCCAGGCCCACGGCAGGCTGGATGGCGCCCAACCGGCTGGGCGGTGATTTCACCGGACGATGGCGAAGTAGATCCTCCACGCGCAGTTGGCCGGCCGCCACCTTCTTCAGGACGGAACGCAGACGCTCCACCTCCGGCGGATTGAGGTCCAGCGAATGGTGCGGATCGTAGAAAACAAAGGTGTCGGCGATATAGCCATGGATATTGGAGAAAGCCTCTGCCTTCAGGATGTCCAGGCCAAACGACGACAGCGCGCCGGCGATGGAAGCGAAGAGGAACGGACGGTCCGGTGCGATTACCGAAAGATGCCACGCGCCATCCTGGCGCTCGATGGAGATCCCGACGCCGCTTTGGCGGGCATGCTCGAACAGAAGCGCATGGGCCTGCGCCTGCTCCTGCGTGTGGGTCCAGAGATAGCGGCCCGGCAGGCCTTCGAGAAATTCGCCGAGCAACGGTGTTACCTGGCTGTAGGCGACGCGGGGATCCTCGCTTCTGTCCCCCGTGAGTTCGCCGGAGAGCTGGCGATAGACAGTGCGGTAGAGGCGCCAGATCTGCTCCATCCGCCATGGGGTCATGGCCGTGGAGTTGACTGCGCTAATGTCGGCGTAGGTCAGCAGCGTGAGCAGGCGCAGTCGCTCCACGGTCCTGACCATCTCGGCGAGCCACTGCGCGGTGGCCGGGTCCGCCAGATCGCGCGACTGCATGGCGGAGGAGAGCGCCAGGTGCTTCTCAATGAGGAACAGGACATGGTCCCGGTCCAACTCGGAGGCGCCGATGCGCTCCAGGAACCCTTGGGCCAGCCGCACCGCTTCCTGGCTATGCTCGCGTCCCGAGCCCTTTCCGGTATCGTGCAACAACAGAGCCAACCGCAGGAGCCATAGTTGATCGCTGGATTCTTCCATCAACTCGGCCAACCGGACTGCCGCCGGCTCCTTGGACTCTTTCAGTCCAGCCAGCACGTCGATGGTCACCAGCGTGTGCTCGTCCACGGTGTACTGATGGTAGAAGTCGCGCACAACCAGGTGATCGATCCGCTCCCATTCCGGCAGGATGACGGCCAGGAAACCGGTGGAGCGCATGGCCCGCAGCGCTTCCGGCGTGTGGGCCTGATTCAGGAACTCGCACCAGAAATCCGCCTGCGGTGGATGCTTGCCAAAGTGGTGAGACCACGTCAGCAGATGGGAGATGATTCGCTGCTCGGTTTGCCGCGCCAGAGGGACGCCGTGGCGCGCGACGAAGCGGAAAAGCCGCAATGCCAGATCGGGATCGGTGTCGAGGTCGTGCGGCTTGCGCAGGAAGACGAGGTCGCGCGCAACGGTGAAATCGGAGTTGGAGAGCCGCGAGCGCCAGTCGCGGAAGTTGGCCATCATGCTGCGGTCCTGCGCTTCGCCCGTCTCCAGATCGAAGAGCGACTTGCGCAGGATGTGCGAGGCGTGGCGGTAGTAGGAACGCATCCACTCGGCGGGGTCGGCCCATGGAGAGAAGGGCGCGGCGGTGAGTTCGTCCTGTGCTTCGAAGTTCAGAAGATTGTTGTCGCGGCCCGCGCGGAAGTGCAGAAAGCAGCGCACGGAGGCCATGAAGTCGGCGTGGCGCGGGTCATCTTCGTGCTCGCCGGCGGCCACGGAATTGTCGCGCAGCAGGCGCAGCCAATGGACGGTCTGCAAATCGCGCATGCCGCCTGGCGTCTCTTTGATGTCCGGCTCCAGCCGGTAGATGGTGTTGTGGAAACGGGCGTGGCGGGCGCGAGCCATGCGGCACATGCGGCGCGTCAGGTCGCGGCGTTCCGTGGTCAGGAACCTGGCGAAGCGCTCTCGCATGGTTTGATAGAGCGCGCGGTCGCCAGCCAGAATCCGCTCGTCAAGAAGGGAGACGGTCAATTCAAAATTGCCTTCGTGGATGGAGCAGCACTCCTCCACGGTGCGCACGGAGTGCGAGGCGCGCAGGCCGGAATCCCACAGCAGCTTGAGAAACTCGCTGAGTGCGTTGCGGGACGTAAGCGTGTCGAACGGTCGCCGGACCAATAAGAGCAGGTCCACGTCCGAATAGGGGAATAGCTCGCGGCGCCCATAACCGCCAACCGCCAACAGAGTGATTCCGTCAGCGATCACAGGCGCCAGTGCGAGTGAGAATGCCTCGAGCACCAGTGAATCCACCAGTGCCGTACGGCTCTTCAGGACGGGCTGCGGGTGCCCGTCCTGAAGGAATCGTTGAAGTAAGAGCTCGAGCTCTTCTTTAGAGCGCTGCTTCGCCGCGGTCGTCATTGCGAATCCGGATGGCGTCTTCCACGGGCAGGATGAAGATCTTACCGTCGCCGATTTTGCCGCTGCGCGCGGACTTGGCGAGGGTGGAGACCACTTCGTCGACTCGGGCGTCGGCGATGACCATTTCCACTTTTACTTTCGGGAGCAGGTCGACTTCGTATTCCTGACCGCGGTAAACCTCCTTGTGCCCTTTCTGGCGGCCGTGGCCGCGCACTTCGATAATGGTCATCCCGTCGATGCCGATGGCTTTCATCGCCTCTTTGACTTCTTCGAGTTTGAACGGTTGGATAATCGCTTCGATTTTCTTCATGGTTACCTCGCTCAGGACTCCAGATTGTAGCCTTCTTCGCCGTGCATCGCGAGGTCGAGGCCTTCGACCTCCTGATCATCAGTGACGCGCAGGCCACAGACCAGGTCGGCAATCTTCAAACAGACAAAGCTGCCAACCGCGCCGAGCGCGATGGCGATTCCGGCGCCGATCGCCTGGTTGAGGATCTGGCCCGGATTGCCATCCACCAGGCCAAGGGCCATGGGATTGCCCGAGGCATCCTTGAGCGCATTGTTGACCACGTTGGTGGCGAAGACACCGGTCAGGAGAGCTCCCAGCGTGCCGCCCGCGCCATGCACGCCAAAGGCGTCCAGCGAGTCGTCGTAGCCGAGTTTCATCTTGACCATGGTCACCATTACGTAGCAGCAGATGCCGGCCGCGAATCCGATGATCAGGGCTGACATCGGAGTGACGAAGCCGGAGGCCGGAGTGATGGCGACCAGGCCCGCCACGCAACCGGAGACACCGCCCAGGACAGAGGGCTTGCCGGACCTCAGCCATTCGGCAAGCAGCCCGCCGATGGTGGCCGCGGCCCCGCCAAAG
>CAYVDY010000626.1:0-4127 GCA_964450255.1 uncultured Candidatus Solibacter sp.
TTGATGGAATCCGCGGCTTCGTCGAAGTACCAGCCGTATCCGCGATTCTCCTCTTTGACACCCACGTTGAACCACACCGGCGAATTGAAACAGGCCTTCTGGGTCAGCATCAGGTGGGCCAGTTCGTTTCGGAAGTTGGCGGCGTCTTCCAAAGATCGGAAATAGCGGCCGTCGATGCCCCATTCGGCGATGGTATCGACAACCCGGTGGACCAGTTGCGCGACGGAGCGCTCGCGCTCAGGGCTGCCCATGCGGCCGTGGAAATACTTGGAAGCGACAATGTTGGTAGCCGTCTGCGACCAGTCGGCCGGAACTTCGATGTCCTTCTGTTCGAAGATCATCGCGCCCTTATCGTTCCCGATCGACGCGGTCCGAAGCTCCCACTTCACTTCATCATACGGAGTCTTGCCGGCTTCCACCCGGGCCGTGAAGTACCGGGGAAACGCCAGTCCTGTACGTTCTTCCTTCCGTAAACTGCGGCGGAAGGACTTGCCATGCGCGCTCAAGTCCACACTCAGCTGACCCATCTCAGGCTCCTTGGAATGTCAAAAAGGGTCCCCATTCGGCAGGTCGGAGTTGACCGAGAGGAAGGGGGCACTCGCAACGATACCCCAAGATGTTGTGGGCGGTCAATACAATAATACATACATCGTGTGTATGTGCTTGATTTTAGGGCGAATCGAATTTTACGGTTGCGTGACGCATCGTAGGGCTGGTATCCGGCAAACCCTAATGTGAGTGAAGTACCCAATTTGGGTGCTTCGCGGCGTGTATTCAGCTCAAAACCTGAGCGCTGTCAGTGGCTTCGACCCCAATAGCAAAAGTGCTGGGTGCAGGTCTGGCTATCCCGCCAGCTCGCCTTACTGGTGCGCGCTGACCTGCGGTTGCGGCGCGTTGAGCTTCACCTCAATCGTGCGCTCCGCCTCGTTCACCTCGAAGGTCCCACCGAAAGTCGGGGAGCCCTTCGCAATCACCTGGACCAGCAGCTTGCCCTGAGGGATGGCCGGAATGTTCGCGAGGCCCTCCTGAATCGCTCTCCACTGCCAGGGGGTCTGGATCTTCTTGCCCAGCTGGGCGTAGTTCCGCCCCTCCACGAACTTCACGATCACACTGGCCCGATCAATGGGCCTGTCGCTGTACGTCTTGACCTCGATCCGGATATTGGTCATCGGCGGATCCGCGAGAGCCACGCCCGGCAGCGCGAGGATCAGAATGGTGAGGACAGCCAGCAGTCTCAATCGCATTCTTTGATTTTAAGCGATATCGGGCAGCAGGAAGTGGCCCGTTTCGCCAAGCGCCTCGGAGGCGGCCTCAGCCGCCTTGTAGCCGCTGCGAACCGCACCCTCCATCGTGGCCGGCCAGCCCGAGCGGGTCCAGTCGCCGGCAAGGGTGAAATTAGCGAAATTCGTCCGTGCCTCCGGCCGCAGCAACTCCAAACCCGGCGCGGCGGAAAACGTCGCCCGGACCTCTTTCACCACGTGGGACTGGACCAGTTGAGCATCCCGCGCTCCCGGTAGAAACTCCCGCAGCTCCCGCAAAGCCAGCTCGATCACCTCGCCGCGCGGCATCTCCGTCAACGAACGCGATGCGCTGATCACCAGCTGGATGTACCGGCCGCCGTCTTTGTTGAAAAACCAGTGCATCGTCCGGTCCAGCAGCGTGCCGTGCGGCAGCTCCGTCACCGGCCGGTCGAACCATAGATGTACCCCGGTGATAGGAGAGTGCGTAAACGGCGAAAAGTCGATGCCTAGTTGTGGCGCCAGTGGCGCCAGCTTTTCAAAAGGCAGCGCCGAAACGTAGTGGTCCGCCGCCAACACCTCGTCGCCGATTTCCACACCTGTTACCGTGCCGCCTTCAAACCGCATGCCCGTCACCGCCGAGCGGAAGCGGATCTCCACATTCGGCACGCCGCGCCACGCCTCCGCCGAATAGAGCTCTCCCAGCGGGACATCCGGAATGCCCATCTGGTAAGAGTCCGAAGCCGCCAGGAAGCCCAGATAGAACACCTGGAAGCCGTGCGAGGCCGCCATGCGGTCCAGTTCCTCATTGATGGCGCTGACCAGAACCTGCCGCCAGAAACGTTCGATCGCCCGCGGAGTCTGACCCTTCTCGCGAAGCCAGTCCAACATCGTAATGGCGTCCAGATCACGCCGCGAGTGGCGCTCCAACTGAATCGCCAGCAGCGCCCGGCCGATCGTCAGCTTGTCACCCAACGACAGAAACTTCAAGCTGGCGAAGCTCTCCGTAAAATGCAGCGGCTTGGGCAAAACGCCGGCGCGCATGACCGAGGTCCGGCCGCCCGGCTCGATGAAATGAAACTCTTTATGGAAGTGGACCTTCCCGGCCACGCCGAGCCGGCCGTAGAAGTCCAGCAGATTCACGCAGCACTTCAACAGGATGTGCTGGCAGTTGTCGATCACCTCACCGGATTCTCCCGCCGGCAAGGGATATGAGGTCGCACGGCCGCCCAGAAAGGCGCGCGCCTCCAGGACAGTGACGCGATGCCCAGATTGGCCCAGAGCCGCCGCGGTGGCCAGCCCGGCGAGTCCGCCGCCGAGCACAAGCACGTGGGCCATTTAGGAGGGAACCGGCACGCGGCCCCGCTTGCCGCCGCCGCCGTCGGAGTCCCAGTTAATTGCCAGCCAGCAGCAGATCAGCAGGAAGAGGATGTAGATGGCGTCTGAGAGATCCATGGATAAGTCTATTCTTTGGGACATCCACCTAAGACACAATAGCGTTTTAGTCCCAGTACCCGGTAGTAATACCTAGGAGTACTCCTTCTATTGCACCGAGCACAGGGAACGCAGCCAGCGCGGCTGCCAGCCTGCGAGTCCAATGCCAACGGCGCGGGAAGAAACCGAGCACCAACTGTACAACTATGATCCCACCAAAAAGAACGCCGTAGCGTCCCAGGCTGACGCTGCACCACGGACAATGCCGTCCCGTCGCGTTGTGGACGTTGCAGCGCGTATCCATCACGCCCCACAGATGGTCGCACCCGCATTGGTAGATCAGGTTGCAGAGGTCAATGTAGAAAACGCTCGTCACAGCCGCTGCGAAGCAGCCCGTCACGAGACTGATCATCCAGGGCCGGTTCATGGAATAGCCAGCCGGCCTCAGCCCCGGCGCAGCCGCCCATACAGCCGGATCATGTTCCGCATCATCATCAGCCCGTGCTCAGAATCCTGCGAAAGCAAACTCTCCGGATGGAATTGCACAGCCTCCACCGGCAACTCCCGGTGCCGGACGCCCATAATGACACCGTCCGCTGTCTCCGCCGTAATCTCGAACACATCCGGCAGTTGATCCCGCAGCGCATACAGCGAGTGATACCGGCCTACCTTCACCTGCGCCGGCAGGCCCTCGAACACGCCTACGCCCTTGTGCGCAATCACCGACGGCTTGCCGTGCATCGGATACGGCAGCACACCCAGCGTTCCGCCCCACGCCTCCACAATGCCCTGCAGCCCAAGACATACGCCGAACACGGGAATCCCCAGCGCAGCCGCGTGCCGCGCCGTTGCCGGCACGTTGAAGTCAGACGGCCGGCCCGGCCCGGGCGAGATCAGTACCACATCCGGATTCACTTCCCCGATCAGCGAGAGCGGGAATCCGCTGCGGTAGGTCACCACCTCCGCTCCGGTCTGGCGGACATAATTCGCCAGCGTCTGGATAAAGCAGTCGTCGTTGTCCACCAGCAGCAACCGCACGCCCTCGCCCAGTGTCTCCTTCCGCTGCCGCGCTTTCTTCCTTGCCAGCGGAGCCTGCAGCGTCTTGAAGAACCCGGTCGCCTTCAGCCGCGTTTCCAGTTCCTCGGCCTGCGGTACCGAATCGTAGAGCAGAGTCGCGCCGGCGGAATACCGCGCAATTCCATCCTTCAGGTGCACCGTGCGAATCGTGATGCCGGTATTGATGTCGCCGTTCAGCGACAGCATTCCCACCGCTCCGCCGTACCAGCCCCGCGCGTCTTTCTCCAGATTCTCCACCGTCTGCGAGGCCGCCTTCTTCGGCGCCCCAATCACCGTCACCGCCCACATGTGCGACAGGAACGCGTCCAGCGAATCGAAGCCCTCGTCCAGCATCCCCTCCACGTGGTCCACCGTGTGAAACAGGCCCGCATAGCGTTC
>CAYVDY010000627.1:0-4118 GCA_964450255.1 uncultured Candidatus Solibacter sp.
CGGCGGGGCACACTCTAACTGCCCGCCGGGGCCCGGCGGGGCACAATGGGAACATAATTGAGGTACCCGTTGAAACGAGTCGGGTCAAGGGGTTTCCGGGGGTGCGTGGATGTAAGTGGTTGAAACGTTGGGCCAAATTTCGTGAATTTGAGCGTCACCGTGAAAGTTTTCATCGGCGGGGCGGGGCGAAAAGGCGGGGCGCAGGGGGAGGCGGCGCCGCTCCGGTGGTGAAAACGTCCGTTGAGCAAAACCGCTTTGGTCAGGCGCCGGGGTTATGGGTTTTGCTTGGCTTGGGGTGGATGGAAGCGGCCCAGCAACTGGCGCCCGATGTGCTCGCCGGGTCCTGGATCGGGCTGGCGGAGCGGATTCGATACCGGCTTGGGCCGCATCTATGTGGCAAATGTGGCAATGCTGAGCCTGTTTCTGTCATTGGCGGTGCGGCGATGGTCCGCCAGACTCGACTGGAGGATCCGGCGCGCAAGGTCCCGAGACGCGGAGGTCTGTAGTACCGTCCGCTCCGAATAGAACAAGCCGCGGAGCATTTCGAGGCAAGAGAAACAAGGGGTACGTGGCCAATCAGTTCGGCCCACCACACGAAGCGGAGTGATTGCGGAGGCACCGGCACCCAAATGGCGAGGGTGAAATCCGGCCATGAGTTGTCCGAGAGGGGAGGACACATAAACAGAGTCGAGGCATCTACCGCTGAGATATCAAGATAAACAGAGCTGAAATGCAGTACAGTCTTGACGCCACCTCCGGGCGGTCTCATAATCAGACCTAGTGCCCGCCAGCGTTAAGAGTATAAATGAGTATGAATCGAAAAAGAAATGGACCGATCGGTGATCGGGCCACTTGCAAAACTCTCGCTGGCAGGGGCCTTATTCTTCGGCGTGGGAGCGAACCTGGAAGCGATCGAGTGTTCGTCCCGGTATTACGTCTCGTCCTACTGCACACAATGCTACGTGTACGCGCCGCCCTCCATGACAGGATTGGCCGCGGCAGATCATTCTGAAAAGAGCGTGTTTGTGGTGAATCAGTCAGGGCGCCTCAGTTTGTATACAAAGGGCATGCCGGATGGCCGAGGGCTGACCGCCCTGGAGAAGCTGGTCACGAAGCATTAGCCGGAGGAAGGACGCTACTATGCGGGTCTGTTTGCTCTCATGTCTCGCGCTGTGTTGCACGATAGCCGGAGGAGAAACCGTCGCGAACTGTTACGTGAAGGGAGCGCAACTGGCGAGTCAGCCCGTTATCAACGTCGAGGGCATTACCACCACGGGGACGGTGTCGCTGGAGTTGGAGTTGACTCGCGACGGGCGGGTAGTGCGAGCGTTGAATTCAAATGGCCTCCCGGTATTGCGGGAAGCCGCGGTGAAGAGCCTGCCGGGATGGCGGTTTGCTCCCGGCCAGAAGTTGCCGCCCACGGTATGGGCCTATGTCTACTTCACAGAAGAGCAGACCGGGTTTCCACCTGGCCCGCCCGCGCCCCCTCCTCCGCCCTATGGCGCGAAGTTGAGCGCCGTGGACGTGACGCGCGTTCCAAACGAACTGCGAGACGAAGTCCTAAAGGTTGTTGGGTTGCGGAGCGGGCAGGTCCTGAAAGAGAACGACCTGGGGCGGGCATCGGCTGCGGTGCGCAAAGTGGATGCCAGACTACAAGTGGTGTTGACTACCGATGGACGGGGCGCACGGAAGGTGATCATTCAGATGACGCGCTGACGCAGCCGGAAACCGATCGCGATGGAGAATCCTCAAATGGTGACTCTCACACGCTGCATCGCCGCCGTGCTTCTTTGCACGGAAGTGGGCGGAGCACAATCGGCCCCCGCCGACCGGAGTTCCGGCGCAACGATCGCGGGGAAGGTGATCAGCCACATAGACGGGCGTCCTCAAGTGGGGGCGACGGTACGCGTGAGACCGCTCACACCCAACTTCCAGGCGGCGCCGGATCCAAACGCAAGCGTGGCATCGGCGGTGTCCGGGCCTGGCGGAGAATATTCGGTGGAGGGCCTGCCGGAGGGAAGCTACCACGTATTCGCGGACTTCCCAGGTTACGTGCGGAGCTACTCGGGATGCTCCGGCGAGGAGTTTGTTGGGCCATGCGCGCACGTGAAGGTCGCAGCCGGGCAGTGCGTTACTGGGGTCAACGTGCGGTTGATGCCCGAAGGGTCCATTTCCGGATTGGTTTTGGATGCCGAGAAGAAACCGCTAGGCCGCGTGCGAGTGACTGCTCTGCGAGCGTTCTATGACGACGGTCGTCGCCAGTGGTTGCCGTTGGGCTCGGCGGAGACGAACGAGGACGGGGAGTACGCTCTCAAGCCACTGGCGCCGGGTCGCTACGTTGTTCAGGCCGAGCCCTCCGCAGTTCCGAGGATTGCCGGAGCAAAGGGACAACGAACGGGGGTGGCGAGAACCTATCGGCGGACCTGTTATCCCGACGCTGAATCCCCGCAGCTGGGTTCGTCCGTCACGGTGGCGGGCGGAGCGGAAGTGAGTGGGATCGACCCGCGGATGCCAGCGCAGGAACTGGTGAAGGTGGCGGGTAAGGTGAAGTGGGCCGGGGTGGAAGTTCCGAAGAAGGCCCTGGTTTTGGCGCTTCAGACGGCTGGCTTTGATCTACTAGCCTCAGTTAGTGCCCGGATGGCGCGGGTGGGGGAGGATGGAACATTCGTATTCGACGAGGTCGAACCTGGCGAGTACATTCTGGAACCGGCGCGAATCCGTGTGGATCCGGCGGCATTCCGCCACGTCAGCGGCGCGATGAGAATATCGGTGGCGGATCGAGGACTGCAGAATCTGGAATTTGCGGCCATTAGCGCTCCCAGCATCGAGGGGGTACTGCGAATCCTGGAAGACGAGGGCGAAGAGGTGGCCGCCGCCAAGGCTGCGGCAAACGGGGCAGCACACCCAACTGGTGCGGCGCCGGAGCCGAATCCGGCGTTGGGCGAAGCGCCGAAACCGCCCCCTCCCCCGGGGTACTTGCCGGAGCCAATAGCGGATCAGAGGGGAGGGCAACCTCCCAACCCGCCGCCGCCACCCGGCGGATCGAACGCACAGTCAACGGATCAGCGGGAGGCGCCATCGCCGTTAGCGGTGGCGGCTCCGCGGACTCCCGGGCGCGGTGGAGCAATCTGGCTGCGACTCAGTGCCCTGGATCGTCTGCCAATCAATCCACCGAAGGCCAGAACGGATGCCCAACGCCGGTTTCAGTTTGTGAATGTTCCTACGAGCTTATACGCACTGGAAATGCAGGGCATTCCAGACGGCACTTACGTCAAAGAGGTCCGGTTCAACCGCGTTGCGGTGACGAACGAGGGAATCGACCTGAGGTTTGGTGGCGGCGGAGAACTGGAGATCATCCTGTCTGAAACAGCCGGCCGAATTGCGGGTGTGATTCAGGACGCCAAGGGGAACCCAGTTGGTATGGCTTGGGTTTCGCTATGGCGGCCTGACAGGAACGTGCCTGGCGGAGGAAGGCTGGCCGAAGCGAAGGCCAGCGATAACGCCGGCGCATTCGAGTTCGCGAGCCTGGAACCGGGGCGCTACGTGGTGATGGCCGGGGAGGGGGTAGAGCACGGACTAGCCAGGGCTCCAGAATACTGCCGTTTTCTAGAGCGCGAGGGAACCATGGTCACGTTAGGCCGAGGGGAGCGCCGGCAAGTGAGACTTCGTCCATTGCCGGCCGAGAAGGTACGAGAGGCGGAGATGTCGCTCCAAAATCGGGTTTCTACGCCATGAAGCGAGCTGGTCTCCGTTTATGTCAGTCGCTGCCGCGGCGCTGGCCGTTCCTGCGGACGAAGCGGCGGGCTCGCCGATCGGGGCCTTCCTTTTTGCCTGGACAACTGAATACGCGCTGTCCGGCAGGAGGCTGAATCCCTGGCCTCACGGGAGATCACCTCATTCAGTTCATTCCAGCGCCGTCCGCAGCCGGAGCAAACAAACTGCCGATTGCCCCGCTTCCGCCGCGCCCGCCGAAAGCAGGTGCTCCGTCAGATTCTCGCTCAAGGCCCGATTTGGAGCAGGGCTTCGGGAGCTCACCGGGGACTTCTCCGACCGCCGAGTGGTCATGCGGCGATCACGGCCCGGCTCAGAGCCGGAGCACTGTTGAAGTACGTGATCGG
>CAYVDY010000628.1:0-4111 GCA_964450255.1 uncultured Candidatus Solibacter sp.
ATCTGTATCGAAACGTCGGGCCGCCGATCATAAGGGGCGATGTCCACCAGCGCGAATCCATTCCTCGAGCGGGTATCTACGTCGATGACGACGCCTTCTCCCTTGACGATGAAGTAAACCGGACCGTTTGCCTCGCTGCGGCCGTATCGAGCCCGGGCATCCTCGGGCGAAGCAGCCAGCGCATTCAGCAGCTCTCGGGCATTGACCGCGGAGTTCAGGACTGCCGGCACCAACCTGGCTGCCCAGATGGAATCCACGTAGGCCGCGGGATTTGCCGTGGCCGAGGTTCCTGCCGGAGCTTCCTTTCCCTCGCCGATCGGACGCACCGTCCAGGGCACACAGGACATGAGCCCCAAAGAGAGCAGGAGCATCGCGGCGATGCATGCCCGGCGGATCATCGTGCCTTGGCCGCCTTTCTGGAGGCTGCGCGGGCGCTGCCCTTAACCGTTGCCGCTTCACTGCCGGAGTTCTCCGCCAGCAAGCGCTCCGCGGAAGCCAGGTCGGTGATCAGCACGTTGATCAAGCCGCCAGTCAGAGCACCACGAATTGCCATGAACTTTCTCGCACCACCCGCCACTCCTACCACCCGGCGCACTGCGCGCAGTTCATCCAGTTCCATGCTGATGACCCGGTCATTCAGTTCAGTCACCACTTGCCGGCCGTCCATGTCGAAAAAGCGCAGGCAGATGTCTCCCACGGCGCCCTTCACCGACAGGAGCTTGAGTTCCTGGGGCGAGAAAATGTTTCCGCTGGAAGCCAGGGCTCGCGAAGGCTCCGTCGCCCCAATCCCGACCAGCGCGAGCGTGACCTTTGAGAATAGGTGCAGCGCTTCGCGCACAAATCGGTCCTTCAGCAAAATATCGCGGGCACCGCGGGATCCCACAATTCCCGGCGCCGGGACTAGAATCGCCTCACCCCCGATCAGGTCGGCGAGCCGCCTTGTTACCTGCGAGGCGTGCACCTCCGCGTTCGGACTGCCAACCCCTCCCAGGATCTGTATGACTCTCGCGTTCTTGAAACGCTGGCTGGGGTGCATCGCGTTGACCATCTCCAGCAGCGCGGCGCTCCAGGAGGAAATGCCGATCACGTCGGTCGGCTTCAGCGTGTTCTCCAGGTAGAAGGCCGCTGCCGCACCGAGATCGTGAGCGATTTGGGCCTCGTCTTCCAGGCAATCCACTACCACCGCCTCATCCAGCCCGTATCTGGACTGAAGTGCTTCTTCGGCTTCGGTGTGGGTACCGGACGGAAGGCTGATGGCGACGCGCACGATGCCCTCACGCTCGGCGCGCTTCAGCACGCGCGAGACCGTGGATTGATGAATGTTGAGCCGCTCGCAAATCTCCGTCTGGCGCATGCCCTGCGAATGGTACATGCGGGCTATCTTTGCCATAAGGCGAAGTTCGTCGATTCGAGCCATGGCTTATCCTATAACCGCCGACCTGGACCTGCCCAACGCATCGCGCCAGCCATCAACCAACTGGTCCCGGCGGGCATCGGACAACCGCGGTTCAAAGCGGGTCGTGGGGCGCGGCAATCCCTTCAGCTCCTCCATCGATTTCCAGTAGCCAACGGCCAATCCGGCCAGCCAGGCCGCGCCAATCGCGGATAGATCGGTTGACGAACTCCGAATCACCGGGCAGCCCAGAATGTCCGCCTGGAACTGCATCAGTTGGTCGTTGCGGCTCGCGCCGCCATCGGCAAACATTGCCGGCGCCGGAATCGCAGCGTCCTGTTGCATCGCCTCGAACACATCCCGAACCTGATACGCGATCGAATCGATCGTCGCCCTGGCCACATGGGCCGCAGTGGTACCGCGAGTCAGCCCGCAGACCAGACCGCGCGCGCCGGCGTCCCAATGCGGCGCGCCCAATCCTGCGAACGCTGGTACAAGGTAGATGTCACCGGCATCGCGTACGCTACGGGCCAGCGTTGCCACTTCATCGGCCCCGCCAGAGAGCCCGAGAAAGCCGGCCAGCCACTGGACCGAACCGCCGGTGTTAGTGATATTTCCTTCCAGGGCGTATTGGACACGGTCCGAGCTAGCCCATGCCACTGTTGTGGAAAGTCCGTGACGGGAGATGACCGGCAGATCGAGTGGCGACATCAGCGAAGAACCGGTCCCGTAGGTGGCCTTCACCGCGCCAGGCGCAAAGGCGGCGTGCCCGAATAGCGCTGCATGGGAATCGCCGATCAGGCTCGCCACCGGAATGCCGGACGCCAGCTTCCTGCAACCTGCCGTCAGCCCGAAAATACTGCTCGACGCGCGGACTTCCGGCAGGCAGACCTGAGGGATCTCAAATATCCTGAGCAATTCATCGTCCCACTGACACCTGGCCAGGCTCAGCAGTTGCGTCCGGGACGCGTTGCTTGCGTCGGTCGCGTGCACCGCGCCTCGAGTCAGCTTCCAGAGCAACCAGCTGTCCACAGTTCCGGCGCAGAGTTCGCCCGCCTTCGCCCGTGCCTCGCCATGCGGAATGTGGGCCAGCAGCCACCGGATCTTCGAGGCGGAGAACAGTGGATCGACGGGAAGCCCTGAGCGTTCGCGGATGAAAGGTTCCCGGCCCTGCAACCGCAACCCATCACAAAACTCGACTGTGCGCCGGCACTGCCAAATGACGCATGGCCCCGCGGGTTCGCCGCTTCGGCGGTCCCACACGACCACCGACTCGCGCTGGTTGGAGATCCCCACGGCGGCGATCTCCGTATCGCTTTCCTGTTCCAGGACCTCGTCTATCGCCTCTGTCACCGAGGCCCACAACTCCCGTGCATCCTGTTCCACCCAACCCGCCTGGGGAAACGCTATGGAAAGAGGACGCGACGCTCTGGCCCTGACCGCGCCTAAGCGGTCAACCAACAGCACCTTGGTGTTCGTCGTTCCCTGGTCAATCGCCAGGATGAGTTGCGTGCGGGGCACCTGCACTCTCCTCCACCAACTGCACGGCGGCCTTGCGGATGCCGGCCGGGGTGAGCCCGAAGTGCTCAAAAAGAAACTCGACCGATCCGGTAGGCGCGAACTCGCCGGGGAAGCCAAGCAGCCGCATGCGCACGGGATGCGACTGCACCACCACTTCGGCAACCGCGCCGCCCAGACCGCCCACGACCGTGTGCTCCTCGATCGTCACAATCGGTCCCGTCGCAGCGGCTTCGATAACCGCCTGCCGGTCCAGGGGCCGGACGGTGGACATGTTGACGACCGCGGCATGGACGCCGTCCGCCTCCAGGAGCGAGGCCGCTTCGAGGGCGCGGCTGACCATCGTGCCATTGGCTATCAGTGTGACATCCGAGCCCGCGCGCAGACGGAAGGCGCGCCCAATCTCAAATCGGTAATCTGCCGGGTGCACATCCGGGACCGGCATGCGGCTCAGACGCAGGAATACGGGACCGTCGAAAGCAGCCGCAGCCCGCACGGCTGCAGCCGTTTCCACCGAATCGGCAGGTACGATGACCGTCATGTTTGCGATGGCGCGTGTCCAGGCGAGGTCTTCGATGGAATGGTGTGTCGGGCCGAGTTCACCGTAGGCCACCCCGCTCGACATTCCACAGAGCTTCACATTGGAGCGGCTATATCCGAGGTCAACCTTCACCTGCTCCAATGCGCGTCCCGTGAGAAAGCAGGACGCACCGCAAACAAAGGGGATCAACCCTCCGTTGGCCAGACCTGCGCCGACGCCCACCATGTTTTGCTCCGCGATGCCGACGTTCACAAGCCGGTCTGGGAACCTGTTCAAGAACTCCTTCAGGTTGGAAGACCCGATCGAATCGTTGACCACCACAACGACCCGCGGGTCGGCCGCGGCAAGCTCGATCAGCGCGGCTGAGAAGGCCTTGCGGCAATCGTGCAGGCTACTCATTCAGCCCCCCCGGAAAGCTCAGCCAGCGCTACAGCCAGTTCCTCCGCTGTGGGGACGCGGTGATGCCATTCCACCCGGTCTTCCATGAAAGAGACGCCGCGGCCCTTGTGAGTGTGCGCGATGACGCAGTTTGGACGGCCTGCCTCGAAGGGCACTTCCCGGAACGTGCGGATGAGTACCTCCATATCGTGGCCGTCTACCTCCGTCACTGACCAGCCGAAGGCGCACCAGCGGTCGGCCAGGGGCGCCAGGCCGACGGG
>CAYVDY010000629.1:0-4109 GCA_964450255.1 uncultured Candidatus Solibacter sp.
CGTCCGCGCGCACTGCTGCTGCTGGCGGCGATGCTGCTGGTGCCGGCGGCGCTGTTCGCGCCATCGGACTGGCTGAGCCTGGCGATGCGATCGCTGCCGCTGACGCTGCTGCTGGCCGATAGCTACACACGCCGGCGGTTTCTGTTTCTGGATCTGTTCGTGAAATGGGGCTCGTACTTCGTCCTTTCGCTGCTGGCGGTGTCTCTCTGGTTCCGCCTGGTGCCGGCGGACACTCCGGCGGTGGCGCGGGCCCTGCTGCTGCTGCCGGTGCTGTGGGCGGCGCCGCGCATGTGCCGCGCGCTGGGCGCGTACCTGGACCGGCTGCTGCTGGGCCGGCCGTACACGGCGATTGCGGCGCAACGCCTCTTTCTGGAACGGCTGCAAAGGACGGGCGGCGAGGACGAGCTACGGGCCGAGGCGCAGCGGGTGGTAGCGGAGATCTTTCAGACGCACGCCGTGGTGGCGGCGGACGGCGGCATCCAGCTCGAAGACCGGCCCGACGGGCGGCCGGTGTTCAGCGAGGATCTGGAGTTGTTGCGCACGCTGACGGAGATGTTCGGGTTCCTGCTGGAGAACCGGCGGTTGGAGGCGCTGCGCCGCGAGGTTTCGCTGAAGGCGTTGCGCGCGCAGATCAACCCGCACTTTCTGTTCAACGCGCTGAACACGGTGGCGGGGCTGATTCCGTCCGACCCGGTGCTGGCCGAGCGGACTGTGGAGAAGCTGGCCGAGGTTTTCCGGTACACGCTGAAGCGGTCAGAATCCGAGATGGCGCCTCTCGCGGAGGAGCTGGAGTTCCTGCGCGCGTGGCTGGAGGTACAGCAGGCGCGATTCGGCGCGCGGCTGTCCGTGCGGATCGACGCGCCGCCGGAGACGCTGGCGGGGCGCATCCCTGCGCTGGCGCTGCAGACGCTGGTAGAGAACGCGATGAAGCACGGGGTCGCGCGGAGCAGCAAGCGGTGTGCGGTTACCATCCAAGCCGCGCGCAACGGTGAGTACCTGCGCCTGACCGTCACTGATTCCGGCCCCGGCCCGATCCAACCGGAATCACCGGATGGCCACGGCTTGCGCAACGTCCGCGAACGCCTCGCCGGCTACTACGGCGAGCGCGCGCGGCTGGAGTTGACCCGCGATGACGGGGCGGGCGTCACCACGGCGATACTGGAGATACCGCTATGATCCGCGTGCTTATCGTCGACGACGAACTGCCGGCGCGGGAGCGTCTGCGGCGCTTGCTCGGCGGCATCGAAGGCGTCGAGATTGCCGGTGAGGCCGTCGATGGCATCACCGCCATCGAGAAGATCGCGCTGCTCCGCCCGGGTGTCGTCCTGCTCGATATCGAGATGCCGGGCTGCCGTGGCACAGAGGTGGCGGCGTCCTTGCCGGAGCCACGCCCTCACATCATCTTCTGCACCGCGTATGATCAATTCGCGGTGGAGGCGTTCGAGTTGCGGGCCATCGATTATCTGCTGAAGCCGGTGAGCCGCGCGCGGCTTGTAGCGGCCCTCCAGCGCGTCCGTCAACCGTGTGGCGGCTCAGGCAAATTGCTCCCGCCGGAACGCTTTCTGGCCCGCTCTGGCGAGCGCTACGTGGTGATCCCCACGGCCTCCATCACTGCATTTCTGTCCGAAGGCGGACTCACGAAGCTCTGTACGCACGATCGCGAATACTGGATGGACCCGACGCTAAACGAATTGGAAGAGCGCCTCGATGCGGCGCAGTACTTCAGGGTGTCCCGTGCGGCGATCATCCGGCTGGACGACGTGAAGGAGGTGGCTCCATTGCCTGGCGGCGCGGGCGAGGTTGCGCTGAAATCCGGCCGGCGGCTGGAGGTCTCTCGCCGCCGCTTCACAGACGTGCTGGGTAACCTACCCCGTGCGTCGTTGCCCTGAACCTCCGGAGCCGCTGCCGCCAGCCACAGCCAGATGCAGCCAGCCCGAAACAGGTGCAGGATCTGCATCCACACGGTCGCCAGAAGAACGATGTTGATGCCGCCAGCCGCCAATTGTGTCACTGTCAGCGCGATGATCCATGTCTTACAGCGGCCCTTGAGGATCAGGAACGCCGTCACGAGCAGGAAGAACCCTGCCGCCGATGCCACCACAGGATGGACCAGCCGCAGCCGTAGCAGCACCGGCGCTGATTCCGCAAACTCGGCGCGCATGCCCTCGGCTAGAGAGACGGCCGGCCAGATGGTATCGCCCAGCGCGGCGATCGCGCCGGTCAGGCTGGCCAGCAGCGCCACGCCCAGCGCAGTCCACACCATGCGCGGGACACCGCGCCATGCGCCTTCCGGCCTTTTCGCAAACCACGCCGCGGCAGCCAGCGCTCCCAACAGCAACAGTGTGTTCGTCAGGTGCAGGCAGAGATACACGGCTCGTCCGGCCGAAGCGTTCTTCTCCACATAGGCCAGCAGCACCAGGCCCGCGCCCAGCAGCGCCTCCACGATGATCAGTCCCAATGACGCCCACGAATACCGCCGCGCCCGGTGGCCTCGCGGGAACAGGCGGATCGCCCACACGACGAGGATCAGGACGCCGATCAGCGCCATGCCGCTGGTGACGCGGTGGAAGAACTCGATGATTGTCCCCATCTCCGGAGCACGCGGCACCACCACGCCATTGCACAGCGGCCAGTGCTCGCCGCAGCCAGCGCCCGAACCCGTGGCGCGCACGAAAGCACCCCATAGAACGACGAACACGTTCCAGGCCAGTACCGCCCACCCGTATCGCGCAAATGCCCGCACACCATTCGTCATACTGACAGAGTATGCCTTTCACCTTGAGGGATGCCTGGACCACGCTGGTGAGCGCAGAGGATTACGAGGCGCACATGACCGCCATCGGCCAGGCGCAGGCCAACGCCGCGCATATCCACGACTTCCTCGAGCTCGTAGATCCCCCGCCCGGCGCGCGGTTGCTCATCGCCGGCTGCGGCCCGGGGCAGATGTTCGAGCATCTGGATCCCTGCATCCTTCAGCCTTACCGCGCGGTCTTTAGCGATATCAATCCACGCTTCCTGGCGCGGCTCCGCGAACGGTGTCCTGGCGCGCGTTGCGTTGTCGACGACATTGAGCGGTCCGCGCTCACTGGCCCGTTCTACGCTGTGATGGAAACGCTGATGCTGGAGCATGTGGATTGGCGCAAGGGCGTGGCAGCGCTGACCGACCTGCATGCGGACTATTTGTATCTTGTGGTGCAGCGGAATCCTCCGGATATGGCCACCGCCGTCACGCCATCGCGCACGCCTCAGGGCACCATGCGAATATTCACCCAGGCGCATCCGCGGCTTCTGGATATCGCGGAGTTGGCCGCTGCGCTGGAGGCTCGCGGCTATCGGATCGTTTCCGAACATCCTCGCCCGGTAGCGGACGACAAGATCATGCTCGGCTTACTTGCACGGAGGTTATAGTGACTACCATGAGAGTTCTTGCCTTGATGATGGCTTCCGCCGGCTTATGGGGCGGCGTACCCACAATCGACGATCTTCTGAATCTGAAAAGGCCTGGCGGTGCGGCGATCTCACCCGATGGGAAACTCGTCGCCTACACCGTCGGCGAGACGGACTGGGAGCAGGACGCATTCGTGCGGCAGATCTGGTTGGCCGACACCAATTCCGGCCGCACCTGGCAACTAACCAGAGGCAAGAAGTCGTCTGGCGGGGCGACGTGGTCGCCGGACAGCCAGTGGCTGGCCTTCACCAGCGACAGGGAGGGCGGCAAGAGCCAGATCTTCGCCATTCGCCCCGACGGCGGCGAGGCGGTGCAGCTCACCAAGAGTGAGACCGGCGTGAACGGCTTCGAGTGGTCGCCGGACGGGAAGACGATCGCCTACACCGCTACGGACAAGCGGCCGGAGGACCGGAAGAACCACATGGGCGACTTCGAGGTTGTCAGGCGGGACTACGCCTTTACACATCTCTGGACGCTCGACGCCGGCGAGGCGCTGAAGGCGCCGGTGACAGGCAAGCAGGTCACGAAGGGCAGGGAATACACGGTGGGCGGTTTTGACTGGGCGCCCGATGGGAAGCGGATCGCCTTTAGCGCGACAGTTAATCCGGACCTGGTCCAGGGAGGGACGGGGGACATCTATGTGCTCACGCTGGATGGCATG
>CAYVDY010000630.1:0-4096 GCA_964450255.1 uncultured Candidatus Solibacter sp.
GGCGTTCAGGCGCTCTTACACGCGCTTGGCGACGAGCTTGTTGTGGAGCTTGATGGAGGCTGGGTCGTCTTTGAGTTTGAGCTTGGCGCGATCGGCGACGCACCATTTGCAGAAGCAGCCATCGGGATTCTGCTTGAGGATGTCGAACCACGCGCCATCCACTTTGTACTTGGCGATGAGCTCTTCGTTTTCCGCTGCGACCTGATCGAGATATGGCGTGTTCATGCAGAGCCAGGGCCACGCGTCGGAGGGCGGACCGCCGATGTGCTGCTGTTCGCGCGTGACGGCGAGCCATTCGGGGTGCTTGCGCGACGCGAGCACGTCCCATACCAGCGAGTAGTAGTAGAGGACATGGATGCCGTTGGCGTGGCAGGCCTCGATCATCTGGCCGAGCATGTCGACCTTCAGAGCGGGGTGGCGCGTGGCGATCTTCGAATCGTAATAAGCGTAGCCGTGATGGCACTTGGCGAAGACGTTGATGGAATTGACCCGCGCGGCCTTCAGGGTGGCCACGAATTCGCGGGCATCGAAATCGGCGCCAACATCGCTGATGAGCTCGCTGGTGTGGAAGTCCAGGTGGACCTGGCGGAAGGGCAGCTCTTCCCTGCCCCGGGCAGCGGACGCTGTGGTGGCTGCGAGACCGGCAGCGGCGGTGGTGATCATGAATTCGCGGCGATTCAAGTTCAAATGCTCCTCAGGTATTGGTAGCTCTTGCGGACCGAGTCGATGGGCGAACCGGGGCACTGGTCCTGTTCCACGATATATTGATCAACGCCGATAGCGGCACAGGTCCTGAGGATGGCGGGCGTATTCAGGGACCCTGAGCCGACCTCCTGGAAAGCGTCCTTGGGGACCTTGCCCTCGTTGAATTCGGGGGCCGTACCGGCCTTGAAGTCCTTGAGATGGACCGAGGCGACGCGCCCCTTCAGACGGTTGAGCAGCGCGCCCGGATCCTGGCCGCCGATCTTCATCCAGAAGATGTCAGCCTGGAACATCACGGCCTTCTTGTCGAAGCGCTCGACGAGGATCTCGAAGGGCTGCTGGCCGGCGGCGGGATCAAACTCGAAGGAGTGGTGGTGGTAGCAGAGCTGGAGGCCGGCTTTGCGGGATTGCTCGCCGGCAGCGTTCATCTGGTCGGCGAACTTGCGGTAGAAATCGAGGCCGCCGATTGAGCGCTCTGACTGCATGAGATAGGAGACGACGAGGTAGCGGGCGCCTTGCGCTTTGCTGTCGTCGATGGCGCGGGCGAGGTCGTAGCCGGCGGGCATCGATTGTTGAAGTCCCTTCCACGCGTCCCAGTTGCCCGTAACGAGGGGCGTTTCGATGTGCACACTGGGCGTGGTGAGTTTTAGTTCGCGGCAGATCGGACTGAGCTGGGCGAGGGCTCCGCGCCCGGGCTCGACGGACTGATAGCCGATTTTGGCGACCTCGGCGAGCACGCCGCGCGGATCCTTCGGGAGGATGTTGCGGAGGGTATAGAGCTGAAGGTTAATCGGCTTGGTGAAGGCGGCGGCGAGGGGCGCGGCGGCCGTGGCGGCCAGAAAATGGCGGCGGCTGAGGAGCGGCATTGCTGCATCGTATCGAAGGCTGGGGACGGATGCCAGCGGATGTTGCGGGCGGCGGCTATTTCGATGTAGATCGAATCACTGACTTTGGGTTGCCGCACTGCGATGCGAGTGTTTATACTAGTCTTAGTTCGTATGTGCGCCCGTAGCTCAGCTGGATAGAGCAACTGGCTACGAACCAGTAGGTCGGGTGTTCGAATCACTCCGGGCGCACCATTTCCCCTCAACAACTTACAGGCTCTCGGCTCTCCGCCGAACATAGCAGGCTCAACGGGGGCATACGGGGCACTCCCCCAACAGGCTCTCCGCCCTTCGTCAACGAGGCAGACGCGCCGCCGTGATTTGAGCGATGTCCAGAAGCCGTGGAGCACCTTCGGGCCGTACAGCCGTCAACGCGTCCTGGAACATCGTGTTGCAGAAGGGACACGCCGCCCCCACGACGTCCGCGCCAGTATCCGCCAACTCCCGCGCGCGCTCATGACTCACCCGGCTGGCGCTCTCTTCGCCAAGAAACACTAACCCGCCGCCGGCGCCGCAGCAGAAACTCCGCTCTCGCGAGCGGACCGCCTCCACCAGAGTGGCGCCGGATGCAATCACGGCGCGAGGCTCGTCATAAATGTCCTGATACCTGCCCAGGTAGCACGGATCGTGATAGACGACCTTTCCCATCTCGCCACCCGCGGCAGGCAGTCGCGCCTGGTGCCGAGCCAGAAACACGGAGTGGTGCTCAATCTCAAACTCGACGCCGAACTCCTTCCAGTCCTCGCCGATGGTCCGTACACAATGCGGGCAGATCGAGAGGAGCCTGGTGACCTTGGCCGCCTTCATCTGGCCGATGTTGAACTCCGCCAGTTGCTGGAACGCCAAATCGTTACCCAACCGGCGAGCAGAGTCGCCGGTGCACCTCTCTTTCTTGAGTACGCCGAAGGTCACACCCAGATGCCGCAGGATCTCCACCAGCGCCAGGACAATTTCACGGCCCTTGGGATCGTAGGAGCCCATGCACCCCAGCCACAGACAGTACTCCTGCGTGCCGTCAAACAGTGGCAGCGAGTTCTTCTGAAGAAACTTGTCGCGCTCCAGAGCCGCCATACCCAGCGGATTGCCGTTGCGCTCCAGCTTCAAGAACAGCTGCCCGCCGTGCTCGTCCTCCCACTTACCCGTATTCACCGCTCCGCGCCGCAATCCCACAATCAGAGGGACATGCTCGATGCCCACCGGACACTGATACTCGCACGCTCCGCAGGTGGTGCACTGGAACACGGCCTCTTCGCTGAGATGCACGCCGATCAGGGGCTGCTCCCCGCCGGCGCCGTGTTCGTTCAGGTAGCCGCGCAAGCCCAGTGCGATCTCTTTCGGGTTGAGCAGTTTGCCTGTGCTATGCGCCGGACAGTGCTGCTGGCAGCGTCCGCACTCCACGCACGAATACGCCTGCAGGGCAAGCAATTGCGTGACGTCCTTACCGGTATCGAGGCCGAAATCGTCGTCGCCATCCAGCGCCGGAATACGGCTGAATCCTCCGCGCGAAAGGAACACAGTCACCGGACTCAACAGCAAGTGCAGATGCTTGGTGTGGGGAAGGAGCGGGAGGAAAACCAGAAGTGCAACGGTATGAGCCCACCAAAGAAACTTCGCATAGGCGCTGGCCGCGTCCGGCCGTTGCCAGTACTCCGCCGCGAAGGTGAGCATCAACGTCAGGATCAGCAGCGCGATCAGACCGGACTCCCACGAGAGCTTCTCGCCGAGCCACTTCGGCCGCGCCACAAACCGCCGCACAGTCAACCCGGTGATGGAGACTGCCACCGCGAGCGAGAAGACAAACGCCAGCGCGAAGTAGAACGGGCCGAGAACGCCGCGGTCCGGGTGGAGGAATGCGAAGCCAAGCCCCAGCGCGAAGTGGTTCAGCGTGACCAGCGCAAACGCGCAGAACCCCCAGAAGACGAAGGCATGCGCCAGTCCGGGTAGCGGCCTCTCCCGAATGACCTTTGCCTGGCAGATCACCTCCCAAAAGAACTCCCACACGCGAGGACCCACCGGGGCCAACTGAAACCCAGCATCTTTGCGAGAAGCCGTGATCGTGTGAAATACCTTGCCGAAACGCCGCCAGAACGCATACGCCGAGGCCGCGGCCAGGGTCAGAATGAGCAGTTTTTCCGCCATCGACCCATCACTGTAGCACGCGGCTGGTGCCCGCTAGATGGTCAGGCCGTGTGCGCCCACCGTGCGGAATTCGTATTGCTGGATCTCGACGGCTGCGTAACCGGAGTCGTAGCGAACCACTTTCCCGCGTGCAATCAGTTTCAGCGCGCAGCGATTGTCCAGTTGCGCCGGCCAGCTGATGGCCATCTCCAGCCGCTTGCCTGGTATCAGAGGTTTGTCGGACTGAAAACAAAGCCCGCCGCTACTCATGTTCACGGTGGTCCCGGCGCCGGACCCGTCGCCCAAGCGCCTGCTGAGGATTTTAAAACGGATTTCCCGTTCCATCGGAAATCCATCCTGACTCCGGCGATCCGTCCTGCCCCTCCTTACGG
>CAYVDY010000631.1:0-4091 GCA_964450255.1 uncultured Candidatus Solibacter sp.
AGGGAAAGGATAGTTCGGCTGTGGGTCAATATCGACGCCGACGACCTGAAATCCGGCGGCGTGAAGACCCGCACCAGCGCCGCCTTGGCAGCAAAACAGATCAAGCGCGAGAGGCCGGGTCATGACACCACCTCAACACGCTTGCGGTTGTCCCACTGTTCTGAATCAAGGGGAGCGCGGGCTGGAGCCGCTACAAGAGCTTCTCGATCAGCACTCGGATGATGTCGGCAATTGCTTGGATCAGCGCGATCAAGAGTCCGGTATCGTGGAAGGGAAGCTTCGTCATTGCTTTGCTCCAGTGCTGCGGCGGGACCGCTCTGGCCCCCCTCTACAGCACTGGTGGCGGGCCGCCTTTCGAACGGCCTGGAGACGAGGGTGGAATTGGATTTGAGCGGCCGACCGCGCGGCACTTTCTTCCTGCGCTCGGCGGGCTTGCGCTGCTTGATCTTCTTCGGCTTCCGCGGTGGCTTGGCGACCAGCGCGCACTCGGCGCCGCCTGACAGAATCCAAAGCTCGGCTGCGATAGCGAACGGATTGAGCCCGACCATCTGCCAGAAATCGGCCTCTCCCATGGAGTGCTGCGATCCGACCCCGATGCGGTGGTGGTACGGGCAGAGCGGCACGGTCCACTTATCGTCCGGCTTTTCGCTCTTGCCGATGTATTCCTTGCCGATCGCGAGGCACGCCATGCGAATGTGAGCGGCCTCGGCCGGCCGCCGGCAATGTTTGATGCAGCAAGGACGGGTCCGGACGAAGGCGAGGTGTGCCCGGTCTTCCTGGCGAGGCGATCGCTGACGGAGTTCGGTCATCAAACCAACTCCCGGAGCAGAGCTTCGATCGCGTCCTTGTTGCCGAAGTTCTTGTCGAAGGCGTCATAGATCGCGATTGCGGTCTGAGCGTTCGGGCCATTTTTGTGATCAGCCCATGAACCGTACTGCGCCCAGAACTGTGTGGCGTATTTGCTGAGGCTTTCTTTCTTCTGAGCACGGCGGAGTGCACCGGCATATGCAATGCCCCAGCCATCCGGAAGTGTGGGGGAGGCGGACTCGCTCACTCGGTCATGCGCCCCCCCGGAGCCGGTAGTAACCGACTCCTGCTCAAAGGCCCGCGGCTCATCACCGCTTTGCGCGAGCGGGAGTGGTTTACCTGCCGTTTCGCGCTGTACCTCTGTTTCAGAATGATTGCCCGCGTCCGCAGGGGATACAGACGCGGGCGTATCCGTCTCAGAAGTGGCTGGGGAAGCGGCCTGAGACGAACTGGCGTTGTACGGGGGCGCGGACTGTGTCCCGACGTCAGATGCCTCTGGCGTACCGCTACCGGCGCTGGGGGCCTCGCGAGCCGTACCAGACGCCCCCTCGGGGTATTCTGTTGAGCCGTCGATGACGCCGCCTCGGCTCTCGCGCTCGACATGCTGCGCAGAGAATCCGCGGCCGTGCTTATTGCCGCGCAGCCGGGAGGCCACGTCGGGCTTGGTGACATCCTTCGCGTTGTCGGGGCCGAGGTGGTCGTTGAGCTCTTCCTTGCTGTAGACCCCGAGAAGGACGTCGGGGAAATAGGCGCGGCAGAAATCGCGGCTCGTGTTGTAGTATTGCTGGAGGTCGGGCTTCGTCTTCCACAGCGGTGAGTTCTTGGGCTGGATCTTGCTGAAAGGTGGAGACCGATACTCTAAGATCTCGTTGTTCTCGCGAAGCGTCGCCCAAACGATGCAGACCCGGTTCTCGCCTTCACCTTCGAAACGATGGCGCATGCGGCCGACTATCGGCGCACGCTGTTCGATGACGGCATGCACAAGTTGGGATTCAAACGAAAGCCGGCTCTGGACCTCGTAAGACTTGTTTGCCACCGCGAAGGGCGAGAAGCGCCATTCCATGGCCTGGACACAAACGGCAAGGCACATGCCCGGGTTGCCCTGGAGATGCTTCGGCACGGCGTTTCCAGACAAGCTCATCAGCTTGGCGAACTCCATGACCTCGGTCATGTTCTGGAAGACGATGCCGCCCATCTGGTCGGATACGGGCGTGTTGCCCATGGCGACGCGGTCTAGGCGTTCTTCAATGCGTGCGATATCCGCCATAGTCAGGCCGCCTCGGCTTGTTCGAGTTGGTGATCGATGCGCTTCTGAGCCCATTCGGGGAGACCCAAGTATTCTGCATCCGCGCCGCCGGGGCCGGGCCATTCGCCGGACTTCATGCAGTCGGCAAATGTCTTCGTGGCGATGAAGTTCTGACGCTCGCCGCGGGCGAGGTCTTCATCGCGCAACGTGACGATGCGAACGCAGTAGGGCGGAGCCTTCTCGACGAAAACGAACGAGAAGCTTTCGATGTCATTGCCAGTCAGGGCGTGCCAACCGGCGGCTATAAGCGCGGCCTGCTGGTGATAGCCATGCTCGGCAATGGCGCGCGCCAGATCGGCGCTCTGGACGCTCGTTGTGGTCTTGAGGTCCGCAAAGTCGCCAGCATCGTTCGGAATCGCGTCGGGCCGGGCTTTAAGCCAGACGCCGGTATCCTTGCAGCGCCAGACGATGGTCTGCTCGATCGCGCCGTTGAGAATGCCAGCATCGATCAGCGGGTGAGCAGCGAGGGAACGCGCGATGCCTCGGATCGTCTCAAGCTGGGCCGGAAGTAGGACCGTGCGGCCCTCTAACTCCTGATCAATTTTCCAATCTTTGGCGGCGTCGGTGCGCCAACTATCCCACTTGTCGGGGCGGACGATGTAGTGCGTGTTAAAATCGTCCTCGCCCAGGAGCAGGTGGTGCGCGGCGCGGCCGAACACCAGCGCTTCGGTTTCCTTCTGCTCGGCGCGGTCAGGATTGTACGGAGATTCGCAGAAGTAATGCGCGGGGCTCTCGTTGCTGATCTTTCGGAGGCCGGACGACGACACCGAAGGTCCGTCGCACAGATTGGCGCCGTGATAGACGTCCATCGGTACGCCGCTGTAGATGCCGGGCTTGCTGATGGGCTGGCCATCCCACATCAAAATGTTCATCGGGCATCCTCCATCCATCCGGTCCGAGCCTTCAGGCGAGGCTGAAACGAACTGACAACATTGGTCTCGGTGAGTGCGAAGGACTGAGCGGCGATGTGGGCCGCGAACGAGAGGCCAATGGTCTCCCCGTACTCGGCAAGACCCACGACCAACCGACAGCCAAGGCGGTTCGCAACGAAGCGATCCTCAATTGAGGGCTTAGGCCCGCACGACCGGCAGGTCCGGCGACCGTCGCGACCTTTTGGCAAATTCAATCTTCCGCAGCGATTGCAGCTAGCCATCGAATTCTCCAAAACATCTTTCATGGAGCAGCCTTCGCCACGTACCTCACGGCTGCCCCATGTCCGATGTGTTCTTGCGCGTAGCGTAAGAACATGGGTTCGCGCATGCGAACCCACCCGTGCGCCGCTCCTGTGAGGTTTAAGGCACCAGGTCACGGCCACGATCCTGCTTAAGTTGCTGACTTGGAGGCTTCGATTGCCTCGATTCCGTCGCCGGTCATGCGCGTGATCTGCAACGCCTGCAGCTTCGTTTCATCGACGTGCGCCAGCATCTTCTTGCGAAGTTCTTCGCGAGCATGGGTCTTCTCAGCCGCCTTCATCAATTCGATGGCACGCGCTTCTTGTGCCAGCACGTCCTCGTAGACCGAGCGATCAACAGTGCTGATCACCCAATTCATATGGCCGAGCTTTCCAGATCAGGCTCGACATCGACCTCAACGACCTTGTTCACGGTCATCTTGTGGCGGGTATCGGTTGGAACGAGGATGTAATCTCCGACCTCGATTGTTGAGTCGAAGGTCTTGAAGATGGTGCGCGGTGCCTTCCGGTTATCGGTATCCGGTTCGTAGACAGCGGCGATGGCGCGGACTTTTGGGTTGATGAGAAAAATTGCCGTTGAGTAATTCATTGCATTCCCCTTTGGTTATCGTGGACGACGGTTGACGTGGACGAGAGAAGCCCGGACCACGCTGTTTGCGACGGCCTGCATGCCTCCGAGAAACTTGGCGAGGTGTTCGCCGGCCAACTTCATTGACGAAGCGTCCTTGGCTTCAAAAGCTGTGGTGAAGGCGCGCATTTTCTGAGGAAGGTCGGTCGCGTAGTCGT
>CAYVDY010000632.1:0-4077 GCA_964450255.1 uncultured Candidatus Solibacter sp.
GTGATGGCGACGATTGGGATCGAGTCCATCATGGCGTCGACGAGGCCGGTGGTGAGATTGGTGGCGCCGGGGCCGGAGGTGGCGCAGCAGACGCCGGTACGGCCTGTGGCGCGAGCGTAGCCAGCGGCGGCGAAGGCGGCGTTCTCCTCGTGGCGGACGAGGACGTGCTTGATAGGGTTGTCGTAGATGGCGTCGTAGAGCGGCAGGGTGACGCCGCCGGGATAGCCAAAGATGACTTCGACGCCTTCACGGGTCAAGCACTCCAGAAGGACGCGGGCACCACTGATCAGGGTAGACATCGGTTTCGAGGATCCTCTCTTGTCGTTAACGAAAAAAGGCCACCTTCGGGGGATTCCCGCCTGGTGGCCTTCAAAACTTGGGTTTGGGTAGGCTCACTCAGGCGGATGGAGGTACTACTACCCCAACCAGAATAATGCCTACAATAATGCTGGAATTGAGGACAGCGAGGGGCTCGCGGTTAAAGTCGGAACCGGAATGTGCCTCGTGCGCCATCTGTTACAGGTTAAGGCGTAAGCCGCGAAAATGCAAGAGGCGGCGAGGATAAAATCGGCTTATGGGAGCATTGGGGTAGGCGGGACGGGCGGTTTGGTGGGTCTTCCTCGTGATTTTGAAGTGTGCAGGGGGCAGGATTGGGAGTGCTGGCACTGGGTTCGTTTTGGGGCAGATCCGGGTCAAATCGCTATCTAAGTGATTTGTCGTCAATAATTTAAGGTCTCCTTTCCGTCCCGGGTTCGTTCCTGGGTCAAAATTGCAGTTAAGTCTTTGTTTTTGATATTGTTGCTGGGATTTGAAGAGAAACCCACTTTTTGCTCAAGGCAGGTGCCGGCGCGAGGTGCGGCGAGATAGGGCGCACCTCGGGCAATCGGGTTGGAGCGGGGGGTTTGGTTGCCAAAGATGGGGCTCCAGTTGGAGAGGAGCCGGATTGGGGGAGAGGTTGGGGACCGCTCCGGCAACATTGTAGCGGATGTTGAAAAACTCTAATGGGGCGGTGCGACTGTAAGTTGTTGAGTCTTTATTGAAGTTGCTTGCCTGGAGGGGCTGTGACCGGAGGGATCGAAGCGACCAAAATCGAGAGCGATGGAGTGAACTGGGCTCGAAGGCTCGCGGATCGGATGTCGCAAGTTCTGTCGCAGGATT
This sequence comes from uncultured Candidatus Solibacter sp., assembly GCA_964450255.1. GTDB lineage: Bacteria > Acidobacteriota > Terriglobia > Bryobacterales > Bryobacteraceae > Paludibaculum. The sequence goes on from CAYVDY010000632.1 coordinate 1,159, forward strand.
GTCGCAAGTTCAGGTGGTTTGGGAGAGACACGGGTAGGGTGCCATATCCTGGGCCGCCAACCGGTCTGAGGTCGCTAGGCTCGCTTGATCATCTGCGCCAAATCTGGTGACGATTGAGCCGCGGCGAGCTAGCCCCATCTTCTGGCGGGGCTGTAGCCTCGTTGAACCAGTCTCCCCGGCTGGCGAGAGAATAGGCCGGTATCGTTGCTCGAACGCCTCCCGGCCACGTTCCAAGACGATGCAAATGGTGCCCGCCGGCGTCCTTCTGCTGAAGGCTACCCCGATGGCCGCGGCCCCAGCATTCATGGCCAGCGCGAGTGAGCGGGCCGGGGCCAGAACCGGGATCAGCAACGAGCGCGGGGCGCGCGTTCCCGAGAGGAAGGAGCGGAGTGCGGAGCACTCAGCGGGGTTTGTATTCATGCGGAAAGCGGATAGCGAATCCAACAGCGCCAGAATACGCTGAAGGGAACTCAGAACGCCGACTGGCTTGCCGTCGGCGGCAGATCCCGTGGAGACCCCTCTCATGCAAATGAACAGATCGATCTATATCGGCGCCCTGGTGGTGGTGTTGTCCGCCACCACGGCCCAGGCCCAGTACGACCGCATGCGCGCAAACATCCGGGGCGGTGATAACAAGTGCACTTTCGAGGTGCGCGTCGATGGTATCGCCGAAGTGGAGATCCACGGCGACTACGGGGTGCTGCGGACGATCCAGGGCGGCCAGGCGGAATGGCGCCGCCTGGACTGTGGCGGCCACCTGCCGAACAACCCGAGTGATTTCCGCTTCAAGGGCGTGGATGGCCGCGGGCGGCAGAAGCTGGTCCGCGACCCGCGCGGAAGCGGCGGCGTGGCCGTCATTCGCATTGAAGACCCGCAGGGCGGAAGCGAAGGATACACAGGCGATGTCACCTGGTCCGGAGGCGATTCGAATTGGGGTGGCGGCGGCAAACGGTCTTCCGGCGGCTCCGGCTGGGACGATGGGTGGAGCGACAATAACAATCGCTGACCGTTTGCCAGCAGGAAGTGGAGCGCCGGCTGTCGGTGGGGTCCGACGAGGTTCGCGTACAGCATGGCATGGATCCGGGGAACGGCAGCTATATGATCAACTGGCAGGCACGGAAGAACGGGCAATTCCGATCCGGCCAGTGCCTGGTTGGCCCGAACGGCAGGATCACAGACTTCCGCAAACAATCGAATCCAGAAAACCGGGATAGGGGAGGCTGACGGCTCCTCCCCTCCCGCACCACTCCTCATGCGGGGCGGCCTTCGGCGGTTCCTTGATCTGAGCAAGTGACGCTTCCGCATCGCGCAGCACATCTCCCGAGGTCAGTTCGCCCCCTTCCATACGCAACCGCTGGATTTACAACCAGCAGTCTCGATGGATATGGGCCCCTCAGTCAGCGGCACGCTCGCCCTGCCCCGAATGCCTGGCAACGGGTTCCCGTGTGCAGCGTCGAACATGCCCGGCAGACCACAACGGAGGGCGGATGCTGCACGGCGCCCCCCCTCTTGTACTATTTCTTGAAGTTCTTCACTTCCATTTCGGCCAAGCCAGGATTCGAGATGTAGAAGAAGGTGCGCTTGTCCAGACGAAAGTTGGTTTCTCCTTCGGAGTCGGAGTATTTCACCACCTGAGGATCCATGCCGTCCTGCGCCACGCTGACCGAATTGCTGCCGAGATCCCACTTCAGGTTGAGAGTGGTGTCAGGCAGACGCAGAACCGTCGTCCCCTGCCGGTTCTCTTCCACCTCGCAGATGTAACGGCTGGTCTTGCCGTCCACAATCACGCCGCAGACGGTGCGGGCTACACCCGGCTTGACGGAACTCGCCGCAGCGGAACCGTCGTCCGCGCATTTGGCCGCAGCGACGGTCTTGATGCTGGCGTAGCTGCCATCCTTGGTAGTGACCTCGACGCAACCCGCATCCTTGCCGCGCCAATGCGTAACCGAGCTCGAATCGGTCTGCGAGGCGTTGCGGAACGTGTAGCCCGCGCTCTGCAGGCCCGATTCGCCAGCGCCGCCGCGAACGCCGATAAGGCTCTGCAACTCAGCGGGCGTGCCACCACCCGCCGACTGGCTGGCAGGCTCTGGCGTGGATGTCGGGGAGGAGGAGCAGGCCGCGAGGAGAGACGCCGATCCGATCAGAAGTGCCTTCTTCATTACTGCTTTGACTTTTTGTTTGCTGTTTTCGAATGCCGCCCGGTTGGCTCGCGGCCCAGCTACAAGTTATCGCTGCCAATCGCGCCAGCCTATCCGATTCCCGCAGCGGTTCGGCGCAGCGGGCTTTCAGCCTTGCAGCCATTGCCTCGCTCACGAAACGCGAATGGCGGCGAGTTGCCATTTGGGGTTTGCGGGAACGCCGGCGCGCCTATCGGCGGCTCACCTGGAATCGGACGCCATCGCGGCCGTCGGGTCGAGGGCCTGGGCTGTCGGCCAGAATCTGGCTATCGTCCGGACTCACGCGCAGGTAGCGGTTGTTAGTCAGCGACATGAGGGTAAGGTCGCCTTCGAAAGTTTCGATCCATTGGAACGTCTCCGATTGGGCGGGCGGACCGGTGCGCAAGGACACAGCGCCATTGTGGTCCACGGAGACGAAGCCCTCCTTCGTCCGGAGTGCAATCCGGCCCAAGCCCCGATCCACCACGGTGAATACACTGGCGGCCCCAAAGCGGAGTCTTGCCGTGCCGCCGAGGACTGGGAGCTCAACCTGTTTGTTGTAGGGAATCGGGCGTGCGGCCGGCTCCGCTACTTCGATGGAATCGAAATCGGCGTAGCCGCCCACGGCGCCGGTCTGCGTGTTGTAGGCAAACAGCGAGTAGCGCACGCCCTGGAAGGTGATCAGCCCATAGGCCATGGTGTGCGGCTGGCCGATGCTGGTGAAGGTCCTTCCGTCCGTGCTGTAGCTGAAATTGGCCGTGTT
>CAYVDY010000633.1:0-4060 GCA_964450255.1 uncultured Candidatus Solibacter sp.
TAGGCAAAGTAAATATCGGTGTGTTCGAGGAAGGTGGTCACCGGCAGGACGATATCCGCGAAGTTGGCGGTGTCTGTCTGGAACTGCTCCAGAACGACGGTGAAGAGATCCTCTCGCGCCAGGCCGCGGTGGACCAGGGCTTGGTTAGGGGCGACGGCGGCGGGATTGGAGTTGTAGACCACCAGCGCCTTGACGGGAGGATCGGCGACCTCCGTCAGTGCCTTGCCCAGCAGCGACATATTGATGGTGCGGGCGGGCGGGCCGAGGTCCGGACGCTCCAGCGCGGTTTTGTTTAAATCAAATGCGCCGGATGTTGTCAGTTGGAGGCCGCCGCCCAGTTCCTGCCAGTTGCCGGTGATGGCGGGCAGGAGAGAGATGGCGCGGACAGCCCGGCCGCCGCGCTCGCTGCGCTGCACTCCGTAGTTGAGGCGGATGACGGCGGGGCGGGTGGTGGCGTAGTCGCGGGCCAGATCCTCGATAGCTGCCGCGGGGATGCCGGTGAGTTGCTCGACGAGCGACGGCGGGTACTCGGCAGCCCGGGCGCGCAGAGACGCGGTGTCGGAGTCGCAGCGTTCCAATCCATCGCGGAAGATGACGTGCATCATGCCCAGTGCGAGGGCGAGGTCGCTGCCGGGATAGGGTTTCAGGTGCAGGTCGGCGAGGGAGGCGATCCTGGTGACCACGGGATCGATCACTACCAGCCGGGCTCCCTGGCGGCGGGCTTCCAGGATGAAGGGCCACAGGTGGACGTTGGTGGCCAGTACGTTGGCGCCCCAGACCACGATCAGGCGGGCGTGGACGAAGTGTTCCGGGGCAGTGCCGAGGCGTGCACCGTAGGCCTCCATCAGGCCGGCCGCTCCTGCGCTGGCGCAGATAGTGCGGTCGAGCCGGGAGGCACCCAGGCGGTGAAAGAACCGACGGTCCATGCCTCCGCCCTGCAGATAGCCGAGAGTGCCGCCATAGCTGTAGGGGAGGATTGATTCAGGGCCGAACTCGCTGGCGGCGTTCGTGAGGCGAGCTGAGATCTCAGCGCTTGCCGCGTCCCAGGAGATGCGTTCAAAGTGGCCGCTGCCCTTGGGGCCGGTGCGCCGGAGCGGATGTTTCAGGCGGTTGGGATGGTACTCGCGTTCCAGGTATTGGGCGACTTTGGCGCAGAGGAAACCACGAGTGATGGGGTGATCCGGATTCCCGCGCAGCTTCGTGGCGATACCGTCTTCGACTGTGACCAGCAATGAGCAGGCGTCTGGACAGTCCAGGGCGCAGGTGGAGTGCAAGGTATCCGTCACACTCTCGATTATAAAGGTCAGGTCCTTATCGAAGTAGCCGGATGCGTCCGAGCGCGATGCGGCGGACGAAATCGAGATCGCCGTCGAGGAAGTCGTAGCCCGGCAAATTGCCGGGAGATTCCCAGAGAATCTGCTCGAAGGTATTGGGCTGAGGCTCGCCGGTGTAGCTTTCTACTTTGTGGAAGAGAAGGATGAGGGGAGTGCGGTTGGGCGTGGCGTGTTCGTAGCGGGCGATCTCTACGCCGACCACGGCTTCGATGCCCAACTCTTCCCGCAATTCGCGCGTGAGGGCCTGCTTGGGTGTTTCGCCGGCCTCGACCTTGCCGCCCGGAAATTCCCATTTCAGGCCGTGCCGGTCCTGCGCCATGCGCTGGCCGATCAGGAGCTTACTGTCACGCTGGAGTACACCAGCGACCACAATCATTGTGCGAGCCATGCAGGGTGAGTAGGATGAAGGAGGACCAACCCCATTGTACAGTGATCGGCTTCTCGACTACTTCCGCAATCCGCGGCACGCGGGGAATCTGCCTGCGCCGGCGCGCGTGGTTGAACTGGAGAACCCGGCTTGCGGCGACATTCTGCGGCTGAGCGCGCTGGTGGAGGATGGGGTGATCCGGGAAGCGGCGTTTCAGGTGCGAGGGTGCACGGCGTCGATTGCGTGCGGGGCGGCGCTGGCGGAGTGGCTGCACGGGCGGAGGCTGGAAGAGGTCGGACGGGAAGATGTGGCGGCGGTGGTGGAAGGGTTGGTGGGCGGACTGCCGGCGGAATCGAAGCATGCGGCGCGATTGGCGGCCGATGCGGTGCGGCGGTTGGGCGCGACGGCTTAGAGCAACGCCATCGCGATGCGGCCGAGCAGGCAGCCGACCACTGCGCCGGCGACGACGTCGCTGAGAAAATGCATGCCCAGCACGATGCGCGAAATGGCTACTGAGATTGCAGCGAACAAGAGAGCTGGAGCCATTGCCGGATATTGCACGGCCACCGGCACTGCGATGGAGAAGGCGGTGATGGTGTGGCCGGAAGGGAAGCTGAACTGATCCGGCGGCAGCAACTGGGCCCAGCAGTGCGGCTCCAGCGCGCAGGGGCGTTTGCGTCCGGCGGCGCGCTTCAGCCAGAGGAAGAGCGCTATGCCGGCGGCTGCGCCGGAGGTGGATTGCAGGACGGTTCGCATTCCGGTCTCGCCGCCGAACAGCAGCAACGCCGCGCCCAGAAGATACCAAAGCCAGCCGTCGCCGCCGCGAGTGGCGCAGATCATCCACAGCCGGATCCAGCGGGGGGCGCGCCAGCGATGCACGCGGCGCATCAGTTGATGATCCCGAACCTCGATGAATGCCATGACACTGTGACCGATGGTACTCATGCCTCATTTATCTGCGTTTCAGATGTCAAGATCGTGAACGGGCGGTGAAAATAGTGTCTTTTCTCTGAGTTGCGCTACGATCGGTCCAATGACCGAGCCGACGAAACTCCGGATCCTGGTGGCCGACGATCAGCCTGACGTTCTGCTGGCGCTGCGTTTTCTGCTGAAGGCTGAAGGGTTCGCGATCGAGACGGCCGATCATCCGGCGGCGATTCTCCGTTCTGTTGCCGCCACTCCGCCTGACATCGTTTTGATGGATCTGAACTACACGCGCGACACGACCTCCGGCGAGGAGGGCTTGGACGTGCTGGAGCAGTTCAGCCGCATGGGCCTGGCCGCGCCGGTGATTGTGATGACGGCGTGGGGCAGTGTCGATCTGGCGGTGGAGGCGATGCGGCGCGGCGCACGGGACTTCGTGCTGAAGCCGTGGGACAACGATCGTCTGCTGGCTACGCTGCGCAAGCATGCCGGCGACCGCGCCGAGAAGTTCGTCAAGGCCACGCATGACCTGGACCTCGCGCGGCAGGTGCAGGCCCAACTGCTGCCGCAAAGAAGGCCGCCGCTGCGCACGCTGCACTACGACGGTTACTGCCTGCAAGCCGGCGCGGTGGGCGGCGACTACTACGATTTTCTGGACCTTGCTCCTGGCCGCGTGGGGTTGATTCTGGCAGATATTTCCGGCAAGGGCATTGCGGCGGCGCTGCTGATGTCGAACCTGCAGGCGGCACTGCGGAGCCTGGTGTGGCAGGCCGCGCAGAATCTGCCGCTGCTTTTGAAGACCCTGAACCTGCAGTTTCGGGAATCCACGCCGCCGGAACGTTACGCCACGATGTTCTTCGGGGACTATGACGATGCGACGCGGACGCTGCGTTATGCGAATTGCGGGCACAATCCGCCTTTGCTGTTGCGGGCCTCGGGCGAAGCGGAGTGGCTGCTGCCGACTGCTCCCGTGATTGGAATCCTGCCCGTGTTTCCGGTGGAGGTGGCGGAGGTCCAAATGGGCGCCGGTGATCGGCTGGCGATCTACTCCGATGGCGTGACGGATGCGGCGGGTCCGGAGGGTGGGGAACTGGGCGAGAGCGGTCTGCTGCGCGAGTTCCGGCAGCCGGAGGTCAGTCCTCAACTTCTGACTGCACGCATTGCCGCCTATTCGCCCGGGGAGCAGTTCGACGACATGACGCTGGTGACTGCCCGGGGGCTGTAACGGTATTACAGCGTGCGTCTCTGCTAACCTCAGTTCACAGCGAATGCGCGTTCTCGACTTCATCTTCTTCGACGCCGGCGGGGGGCATCGCGCGGCGGCCACGGCTCTGAAAATGGTGGTGGAACAGCAGCAGGGGCCCCGGGCGGCGCGCATGGTGCAGTTGCAGGACACGCGCGCGCCCGGCGACACGGCCGCCTGCCCGAAGTGAGG
>CAYVDY010000634.1:0-4046 GCA_964450255.1 uncultured Candidatus Solibacter sp.
GGCTTCAAGCGCGCCTTCGAATCCACTGCTGGGCCCACCGTGATCCTCGCCAAGACCGTGAAGGGTTACGGCATGGGTGAGGCCGGCGAAAGCCGCAACACCACGCACCAGCAGAAGAAGATGAACGAGCAGGAGTTGCTCAAACTGCGCGAGCGCTTCCAGGTGCCGATCCCCGAAGACGCCGTTCACACGATTTCGTTCTATCGTCCCGCCGACGATTCGCCGGAGATGGAGTATCTGAAGGCGCGGCGCAAAGCGCTGGGCGGGCCGCTGCCGGTGCGCAAGCCGAAGCCCTTCACGCAGCCGGTGCCGGAGTTGGATGAATTCAAGGATTCATTGGATGGCAGCGGCGGCCGGCCGGTTTCCACCACGATGGCGTTCGTGTCGATTCTGAAGCAGCTGCTCAAGAACAAGGACCTGGGCAAGATGATCATTCCGATCATCCCCGACGAGGCGCGCACGTTCGGCATGGAGAGCCTCTTCCGGCAGATTTCGATCTACGCTCCTTCGGGGCAGTTGTACAAGCCGGTGGATAGCGAACAGTTCCTTTATTACAAGGAAGCCCGCGACGGCCAGGTTTTGGAAGAGGGCATCAACGAGGCGGGTTCACTGGCGAGCTTCACGGCCGCCGGCACGGCGTACGCCAACTATGGCGTTCCGGCGATGCCGTTCTACATTTACTACTCGATGTTTGGCTTCCAGCGCGTGGGCGATGCAATCTGGGCATTCGGCGACGCGCGCGGGCGCGGCTTCCTGCTAGGCGCGACGGCCGGGCGGACCACGCTGAACGGGGAAGGGCTGCAGCACCAGGATGGCCACAGCCACGTGGTGGCCGCGACGGTTCCGAACTGTGTCAGCTATGATCCCGCGTATGCTTACGAGCTGGCGGTCATCATCCAGGCCGGGATGCATCGCATGTATGCAAAGAACGAGGATGTCTTCTACTACCTCTCCGTCTGCAACGAGAACTACGCTCAGCCGGCGATGCCCGCGGGCGAGGGCGTGCGCGAAGGGATTCTGGCCGGGCTCTACAAAGTGAGCGCCAGCGAGAATGGCCCGGCGAAGGCACAACTGTGGGGTAGCGCGTCGATGTTGAATGAGGCTCTGCGCGCGCAGCGCCTGCTTTGGGACAAGTACCAGATTCCGGCGGACGTGTGGAGCGTCACCAGCTACAACGAGCTGCGGCGCGAGGCACTGACGACGGAGCGGTGGAACCGGCTGCATCCGGCGGAGCCGGCGCGCAAGCCGTTCGTGCAGCAGATGATGGAGAACACGCAGGGACCGATCATCGCGGCGAGCGACTACATGAAGGTGCTCTCCGATCAGCTTTCGCCGTGGTTGACCGGCCGGCTGATCTCGCTGGGTACCGATGGATTTGGCAGAAGCGAATCTCGTCCGCACCTGCGGCGCTTCTTCGAAGTGGACGCGGAATCCATCGCGACGGCGGCTCTTTCGCAGTTGGCGCGTTGGGGCCAGTTCGACGTGCAGCGGGCACAGGCGGCGCTGTACGAACTCGGCGTCGATCCCGAAAAGAAAGAAGCCGCGAAGAACTAGCGGCCGCGGATAGAATGGAAGCTGATTCACTATGATCAGCTTCCGCTCCATCCTCATTCCGGCGCTGCTCTCCGCGGCGCTTTTCGCGCAAGAAAAGAACCACGACCTGGGTTACGACGACACTCCGCTGATCCCCGGGCAGAAGTGGCGCGTGCACGACGATACGCGCAAGCATCCGGTGAAAGTGACGCCGGGCGCACAGCCGGGCCAGGCGCCCTCCGATGCTATCGTTCTGTTCGATGGCAAGGATCTCTCCAAGTGGGTGATGCGGGGCCGCGGCGGTGTCACCGGCGAGCCGCAGTGGAAGGTGGAGAACGGCTACATGGAAGTGGTGCCGCGTAAGGGCGGCATCATGACCAAGGAGAAGTTCGGGGATATTCAGTTGCACGTCGAGTGGCAGCAGTTGGCTGACGTGAAGGGCAACAGCCAGGACCGCGGCAACTCCGGCATCGAGCTGATGACGCGCTACGAGCTGCAAGTGCTGGAGTCCTACGAGGGTGTTACATACGCCGATGGGCAGGCAGCGGCGATCTACGGAACCTGGCCGCCACTGGTGAATGCAGCGCGGAAGGCGGGCGAATGGCAGACGTACGACATCGCGTTTGAGGCCCCCAAGTTCGATGGCGAGAAAGTCGTCAAGCCGGCTTACATCACCGTGTTCCACAACGGAGTGCTGGTGCATCACCGGCAGGAGTATCTGGGCGCTGCGGTTCACGCGCGGGTGGCCACATATCGACCGCATGCCGCAGAGGAACCGCTATCGCTGCAGAATCACGGCTCGGCCGTGCGCTATCGGAATATCTGGGTACGGCGGCTGAAAGGGTACGACGCGCAGTAACTGCGCCGCTACTCCTGCATGGAGGACTGATTTTCCATGTCCCGCCAGGCGGAGATTTTCAGGCGGCGGCACACCCAGCAAAGCTCCTCAGTGGAGAACGGCGCCACTTCAGCACCGCAGACCACGCACGGGATGACCCGCTTGGCGGTCTTGGCCGCCGACTTCAGTGCGCGAGGGGCGCGCGGCTTGGCGGTCTTCTTTGTGATGGGCATCTGATTCCAGCTAATCACGCGGCGGGGGGAAAGATCAATCCCCCGCAGCTGTCGGTTGTACTGTGTGGCTGTGTCTCCGGCGGACAAACCAGGCGCGGGCATCCTCGACATAGGCGTAGCCGACGGGGACGACTAGCAGTGATAGGAGGAGGCACAGAGTCTGGCCGCCGATGATGGTGACGGCGATGGCGGAGCGCGTGGCGGCGCCAGTCCCGATGGCGAGGGCGGTGGGGATCAGGCCCGCGATGATGGAAAACGTCGTCATCAGAATCGGCCTGAGACGGATCCGGTTGGCCTCCAGAATCGCTTCTTTGAGAGGCAGGCCCTCGGCGAGCAGGCGGTTCATGCAATCGATCTGGAGAATTCCGTTTTTCTTGACGATGCCCAGGAGCAGCAGGATGCCGAGCGCGCTGAACAGGTTGAGCGAACGGCCGGTGCTGATAAGGGAAATCAAGGCGAAGGGGATGGACAATGGAAGGGTGAGCAGGATGATGAACGGGTGGACGAGGCTCTCGAACTGGGCCGCCAGGACCATGTACATGAAAATGGAGGCGAGGCCGATGGCGAGGAGCATATTGGCGGTGGTCTCTTCGAGGATCTTGACCTGTCCTGAGTACACAACTCGAATGCCGGTGGGTAGGTCCATTTCCTCCACGACGCGGTCAAAGGCGGCGGCGGCCTGGCCGAGGGTGTAGCCGGATGCAGGATTGCCGTAGAAACCGATGCCGTACTGGCGGGCGATGCGATCGATACGGCTGGGGCCGACGCCGCGCTCCAGGCGGGCGATGGAATCGAGCCGGATGAGCCCGAGCTTGGCGGAGGGAACGAGGAGGCGGCTCAGTACCTGGGTGTCGTCACGCTGGCCGGGCATGAGCCGGATGGTGACCGGGTACTGTTCGCCGAGTTCCTTGTAGGTGGAGATCTCGTCATCGCCGGACATCATGAGACGGACTGCGCTGGCGACGTCGGCAACGCGGACGCCGAGATCGCTGGCCAGTTGGCGATCGATTTGCACCTGCAGTTCAGGGTTGTTGAAGTTGAGGTTGGCCCGCATGTCGGAAAGCTCGGGCTGTTTCATTAGCTTGCCGAGCATCTCGCGGCCGAGGGGCGCCAGGCGGCCGAAATCGGGACCGAGCAGGGAGGCGCGGATGGGTGCGAAGGTGTCGCGCCCGCCGAGTGCGTTTGGGAAACTGACGGCGGGGCGGGTGTAGGCGTACTCGCGCGTGATGGCGCGGACTTGCTGGGCGATGTCGTTCAGGGCACCGCGCTCACCGGGGGGGGCGAGCAGAATGACGAAGCGGGCCATCGTGACCTTCTCGATGAAGCCGGAGCTGGAGGGCACAACGGTGACGACGCCGGGCACCTTTTCGACCTTCTGCGCGATTTCCATGGCGACGCGCTCGGTGGCTTTCGATAAACGGTCGGCGTTGTCCTCGGCCTTG
>CAYVDY010000635.1:0-4028 GCA_964450255.1 uncultured Candidatus Solibacter sp.
GTGCCGGAGAACCGCATCGCATGGCCAAAGCCGAGCGGATACGATCCGAAACGCTATGAGCTGATGGCCCGCCTCGTAGAGGGCATGACGAAGAAGCTCAACCGCGCGCCTGTCTTCCAGGAGGTCACGCTCATCGCGCTCATCCCAAACGGCAAGGCCGATTTCAACAACCAGGGCGCCTTCTCCAGCGACTACATCGGCAAGAACTACGCCTACCCCGACGGCTCCTACGCCGAACGCGCCCGCATCTGGCAGGAGCACGTCGATTACCAGCAGGGCATGTATTACTTCCTGGCCACCGATCCGCGGATTCCTCAATCGCTGCGCGATGAAGTGAACAGTTGGGGCCTTCCCAAAGACGAGTATCAGGACACTGGAGGCTGGCCGCACCAGCTCTACGTCCGCGAAGCGCGCCGCATGGTGGGCGACTTCGTGGTGACGCAGAAGGACCTCCAGACAGAACGAAGGAAGCCCGACGTCATCGGCATGGGCAGCTACAACTCGGACTCGCACAACCTGCAGCGCTTTATCAACAAGGATGGCTTCGTAGAAAACGAAGGCGACATGCAGGTTTCCGTGAAGCCCTACCAGATCCCGTTCCGCGTCATTCTGCCGAAGCGCGCAGAGGTGCAGAACCTGCTGGTGCCGGTGTGCTTCTCGGCCAGCCATGTGGCGTATTCATCCCTGCGGATGGAGCCGCAGTACATGATCCTCGGCCATGCCGCGGGCGTCGCTGCCTCGCTTGCATTGCGCGATGGCAAGGCAGTGCAGGAAGTCTCGGTGCCCGAACTGCAGAAGATCCTGAAGTCGGAGGCTGCCGTGTTTGAGTTCGTGAAGAACGAGCAGATCGACGCCCTGAGCATCATTAGCAGAAAGGCTGCGCCGAAGGGCCCGGCGACGTTTAACCGCGAACAGTAGAATCAGTGCATGCGTGCACTCCTTCTCCTGCTCATTGGCCTGAACCTGACGGCGCGAGAGGTAACTGTGCAGTCTCCCGATGGGAAGCTGCGAGTGACCCTCGCGCCGTCAGGCGTTGGGCTGTCCTATCGGGCGGTTCTCGACGCTAGGCCGCTCATCCTGGATTCACCGCTGGGGCTGGAAGGCATCAGCGCGGACTGGTCCACGGCGAAGGTGCAGACGCGTCAGGTCAACTCCTCGTGGCGGCCGGTCTACGGCGAACGCGAGGTGATACCGGAGCGCTTCCGCGAGGCCGTGCTCGGCACAGAAAAGCTCTCCGTGATCGTTCGGGCGTATGACGAGGGCTTCGCGATCCGCTACCGGGTGGAGGGCGCCGGCCCGGCCCGCTTCGCCGGCGAAAAGACCGGCTTCCGCCTGCCCCCGGGCGCAATGGCGTGGGAGGAGTACGGCACCGAGGGCGAGTACGCGCTGGTCCCCGTAGCCGCGGTCAAGGATAAATGCGAGCGGCCTCTGACTATCGATCTCCGCGACGGCCGCTTTGTCTCCATCGCCGAGGCAGCCGTTGTGGATTACCCTCGCATGCTGCTGGGGCCGGACGGCTCGGGCGGCCTGCTCGCACAGCTCGATAGCGCCATCTCCGGACAAGCTCCGCTGGAAACACCCTGGCGTGTGTTCGTCGTGGGCCGCCGCGCGGGAGACCTGCTGGAACACAACTACCTGCTGCTGAATCTGAACGCGCCGCAGGTACTGGCCGACACCTCCTGGATCAAGCCGGGCAAGGTGATCCGGGAAGTGACGCTCTCCACGTCCGGTGGCAAACGCGCGGTGGATTTCGCCGTGAAGCAGGGCCTGCAATACGTGGAGTACGACGCCGGCTGGTACGGCTACGAATACGACGATGCCAGCGACGCCCGCCGCGTCTCGCTGGACCAGAAGCGTGTCGGCAACATCCCCAATCACGACGGCCTGGACCTGCCGCAGGTGATCCGCTACGCAAAGGAGCGCGGCATCGGCATCATTCTCTACGTCAATCGCCGCGCACTGGAAAAGCAGTTGGACGTGCTGCTTCCGCTCTACAAAAGCTGGGGCGTCGCCGGCATGAAATTCGGCTTCGTCAACGTCGGCCCGCAGCAGTGGAGCACGTGGCTGCACATGGCCATCCGCAAAGCGGCCGAGCACCAACTGATGGTCGATGTCCACGATAGCTACCGCCCCACCGGCTACACGCGCACGTATCCGAACCTGATGACCGTGGAGGGCGTGCGCGGCAATGAGCACATGCCCACGGCGCGGCACAACACCACGCTGCCATTCACCCGCGCCGTCGCCGGCGCCTACGACTACACCATCTGCTGGACCACGCCCCGCCTGAAGACAACACACGCGCACCAGATGGCGCAGAGCGTGATCCACTACAGCCCGTGGCAGTTCCTCTTCTGGTACGACAAGCCGGACGAGGTCAAACCGGACCCCGCCCTGGACTTCTTCCGCGACCTGCCCACAGTGTGGGACGAGACGCGCGCGCTGCAGGGCGAGATCGGCGAGATGGCCGTAGTGGCGCGCCGCAAGGGCGCCGAATGGTGGATCGGCGCGATCACCAACGAGAAGCCGCGTAGCGTCTCCCTGCCGCTTAAGTTCCTGAAAGGCAGCGGCGCGAAGCAGGCGACCATCTATTGCGATTCGGGCAACCGGCAGCTGGCCGTGGATCGCGCCACAACTCTCGCGTTGGACCTGGCCGCCAACGGCGGATGCGCCGTGCGAATCAGCGGCAAACAATAGCCGCCTACCGGCTCCACTGCTCGAACGTCTTACCCTCGCGCGCCAGTTGCTCCAGTAGCGGAGCCGGCTTCCACACCGGCCCCAACTCGTCGTAGAAACTACGCACGCGCTCCAGCACTTTCGCGAGCCCCACGGCGCCGGCATAGTGCATCGGCCCGCCGCGCCACGCCGGACAGCCGTAGCCATTCACGTAGACGATATCGATGTCGACGCTGCGCAGCGCAATGCCCTCCTCCAGCAGCCGCGCCCCTTCGTTGATCAACGCGTAGAGCACGCGCTCGACAATCTCCCTCGACGTGAAAGTCCGCTGCTCGATGCCCTGCACGGCGGCGTACTCGCGCACCAGCATTTCCACTTCCGGATCAGGCGTGGCGCGCCGGTTCTCGTCGTACCGATACCAGCCCACGCCCGTCTTCTGCCCGTAGCGGCCAAGCTCATAGAGCACGTCCTCAAAAGTCCGCAGCTCCAAGTGCGGCTGCTGCAACCGCAGCGCTTCCTGCCGTACCCGCCACGACACGTCGAGTCCAGCCAGATCCCCAACCGCCAGCGGCCCCATCGCCATGCCCCACTCCGTCAACGCTTCATCCACCTGCCGGGCCGTGGCGCCCTCTTCCACCAGCGTCACCGCCTGCTCCCGGTAGGGCCCGAACATGCGGTTGCCAATGAACCCGAAACAATTGCCGGAGAGCACCGCAATCTTCTTCAACGGCTTGGCCAGCTCCATCGCGGTGGCGATCACCGCCGGGCTCGTCTCTTTGCCACGCACCACTTCCAGCAGCCGCATAACATTCGCCGGACTGAAGAAATGCGTGCCGACGACGAACTCCGGCCGCGACGTGGCAGCGGCGATCTCGTCCACATCCAACGTGGACGTGTTGGTAGCGAGGATCGCGCCCGGCCGCATTGCCTGATCGAGATCGCGGAAGACATGCTGCTTCAACGCCATCTCTTCGAAAACCGCCTCCACCGAGATGTCAGCCTCTTGGAAGCCGTCGTACGTCAGCGTCGGCGTAATCAGCGCCAACCGTTCCTCCGCCTGCGCGGCGCCGAGCCGGCCCTTCTTCACCGACGACTCGTAATTGCGCCGGATCGTCGCCAGCCCACGGTCCAGCGCCGATTGCGTCGTCTCCTTCAGCAGCACCGGAATGCCCGCATTCGCGAAACACATCGCGATGCCGCCGCCCATCGTGCCGGCGCCCACCACGGCGGCACGCCGGATGGGCAGCGTGGCGGTCTCTTTGGGGAGAGACGGAATCTTCGCCACCGTGCGCTCGCCGAAGAAGACATGGATCATGGCTCTCGACTGCGCACCGCGCAGGCACTAGTTGAAC
>CAYVDY010000636.1:0-4024 GCA_964450255.1 uncultured Candidatus Solibacter sp.
CGCAAGAACCTCCCCTTCATCACGTTGAACTGCGCCGCCATTCCCACCGGGCTTCTGGAAAGCGAGTTGTTCGGCTACGAGCGCGGGGCCTTTACCGGCGCCTTGTCCCAAAAAATCGGCCGATTTGAGATGGCTCACCGGGGGACTTTGTTTCTCGATGAAGTGGGAGATATCCCGCTGGAACTTCAGCCGAAATTGCTGCGGGCCTTACAGGACAAGGCGTTCGAGAGGTTGGGCGGCACCAGGACAATCCCAATTGATGTACGGTTGGTGGCGGCTACGAATCGGAACCTGGCCCAGATGATGGGGGACAAACTCTTCCGAAGCGATCTTTATTACCGGTTGAAGGTATTCCCGATCACGACGACACCACTGCGTGACCATCCGGAGGACATTCCCACGCTCGCCCGGCACTTCACCCAGAAGTACGCAGCGAAGTTGGGCAGGAGGATTGAAAAGATCCCATCGGAGACGATGCGCGCCCTGGTGAGTTGGAATTGGCCGGGAAACGTGCGGGAACTCGAGAACTTCATTGAACGGTCCGTCATTCTCTCCAGTGGATCCAGCCTGCGCGCTCCCGTTGAGGAGATCCTCCCGAGTGCTAATGAAGCCTCCGGCAGCGACACACTCGAGCAGATGGAGAGGGAGCATATCCTTCGCGTGCTTCGGGAGTGCAACGGGGTGGTTACCACCGCCGCCACGCGGCTCGGGCTACACCGGACGACGTTGAATGCCATGATGCGGAAGCTGTGCATCACCCGCAAGGACGCGTGACCGCCAGCCGTCACCTGACAGCCGGCGGTCATTTCATCATAAATTCCATCGCAAGGTGAGTGGGCGGCCTCGGCCGCCGTCCCGGCCGGGTTTGCCGGCTGGCACGGCGGTGCGATCGCGCTCACGCCGGGGCGTTACTTGGGGAAGCGTGAGCTGTAGGTGGCCTTGTGGCTCTCTTCGAACTCAGTGATCTGCTTCTCGGCTTCTTCCTTGGCCAAGCCGTAACGCTCCTGCAGCTTGCCCACGATCTGGTCCCGCGCGCCGGCGGCCACATCCAGATCGTCGTTGGTCAGTTTGCCCCATTTTTCCAGCATGTTGCCCTTGAACTGCTTCCAGTTGCCGGCGAGTATATCGTTGTTCATTTGGTTTCTCCTGTAATTGTCGCGGACCTGATACTTGGGTCTGTCCCAAACTCTGCTTCGTGGTTTGCAGCCGCCAAGGGGCTGCGCAGGCACGTGCGCGCCGGTGCGCGCAGCGCATTGACGATCGCAATTCTCAGCGGAATATGCCCAGCAGGTAGGCTAAGAGCAGGATCACCAGAATGGTGCCCAGCCCCACGCCTGCGCCACCGCCCGTGCCCCAACGGCTATGGCCGTAGTAACCGCCGCCGGCACCCAGGAGTATCAGCACAAGGATCAGCAGGATCAACATCGTGGACCTTCTTTCTTCTGACGGTCAGCTCGAGGCCGCCCAGGGGTCTATTCCCGCCTGCCCGCTACGAGGAGCACGGCACCCCCCATGACTGCGAATGCGGCAGCCACCCGTTGCAGCGGTACTTTCGGTATCTCATCGCGAGTCGCGTGAATCGATCTGATGTCAGCGACCATTGCCGAGGTCGTGTACGTGGATTCTCCCCACGCGAGACCGAACACTCCAAACGCGGCGAATATCACGCCAAGGACTGTCTTCACGCCAACCTCTTTCGCTAGTAATAGCCGGAAGTACAGGGGGAGGCCGATGCCGTCGCGATACTATCGACGCGCCGCAAGTTTGGCGGTCGCCGGGTAATCCGCTCCGGCTTCGCCGGAGGATGAGATATCCTGGGCGCCGGTCGCCTTCAGCAGGTCCTTAGCGCGGCTCACCTCGCCGGAAGTGTCGCAATGAACAGAGAGCAGAACCCCGCCCTCTTTGATTCGCCCCTCGTAGCGCTTCGCTTCATATTCCGGGATGCCCATTCCAGCGAGTGCGCCAATCAGTCCGCCGACCGCCCCACCTGCGCCGAGTCCGGCGAGCGCGGCCATGATGGGACCGGCCGCAATTAGCGGACCGACTCCGGGAATCGCAAGTGCGCCGATTCCGGCCAGCAAGCCAAGAGTCCCACCAATCGCTCCGCCGGCCTCAACTCCCGCTGTGGCACCCTCTGGCGCTTTGGTGTTCTTTTCATGTGCAAAGTCCTTGGAGCCCTGATAATCCGGAAGCAAGACCGAGATATCGTCGTTGGCGAAGCCCTCCGCGAGAAGGACATCGACGCCTCGCTCGGCCTGATCACCGGTCTGGTAGATCCCGAACACTGCTGTTTTCGTCACTGACATTCTGTTGTCTCCTATTGGGTTGTGGCCTACCCATCGATTGGGCGCTGGGATCCGCAACGGATACCTACACCTTCCATGAGCATTCGGAGGTCCAGTTCGTCAGCAAACGAACTTCGAGGGTTCGGCGCGGAATTCGCTTCAGAAGCACCACCTCCACAGACCGGCTACGAGGGCCAGATTCGGAGGTTTTTGCCCGGCTTCTGGGTTTCAAGTTCACACTTCAGGCTTGGTATCTCCGTTCCCCACGCGGCCGGTAGTCCCTTGCTGCATGTGACCGTATCTGGTCAAGTGACCGTATTTCGTTGACAGGCTGGGGTCTCGAATAAATGGCGCATATACATCCGGCAGGCGGAGGTGCTGATATGTGGCACTGACCGACGTTTGGCCCCGTTCGTGCCTTAAGAAGTCCGACCGATTTCAAATCCGAGGTTCAACATGAAAACTCTCAAATTGACCGTATGCACACTAGCCGTCGTAATCGCCGGAACTCTGGCGGGGTGCTCGACGGCCACCACGAAGTCCGCCGATGTCTCTGCAAGTATCCGCACGTCGTTGGATCAGGCAGGCTTTAAGGACGTCTCGGTCAAGCAGGATCGCGATAAGGGCGTTGTGACCCTGGGCGGAAGTGTTACCGCCGATACGGACAAGCTGCAGGCCGAAACGATCGCGAAATCCATTGCCGGGGCTCAGGTAGTCGCGAACGAGATCGCTGTTGTGCCTCCAGGCGTTGAGAGCGACGCCAAGAAGGTGAACTCAGCACTGGACGAGGGAATCGAAAGCAACCTGGATGCTGCTCTGATCGTTGCGAAGCTTCACGACAACGTGAAATACAGCGTCAAAAACCATGTAGTCACATTGAGTGGCGAAGTTAACTCCCAGGCGACGCGCGCCCGGGCGGAAGAACTTGCGGCTGGCGTTCCCAACGTGCAGCAGGTCGTGAATGAACTGCAGGTAAAGGGGCAGAAGGCCACATCGACGAAGTAGAACCGAGACAAGAGCACGAAAGAGCAGGGGCGTAGCTATGACGAAGACCAGATTGAAGACACTCCGCTCAGCCTTGGAGAGCAAACAGGCTGAACTGGGAAACGGAAACCTGAGCCGCGAGGCTCTCGCGGTCGAGGCGCTTTCGGATGAGATGGACCGAATCCAGCACGCCACTGATCGAGAGTCCGCGATTGACCGGATCGAGCGAAATTTCGCCCGGCTAGGCGAAGTCCAAATGGCACTTCAACGCATTGATGCGGGCACCTTTGGCATCTGCATCGAGTGCGAGGAGGAGATCTCCCCGAAACGCCTCGCCGCGCTCCCTTGGGCGGCGTTGTGCATCGTTTGCCAGGAAATTGCGGATCGCGAACGGAAAGCGTCCTGGAACCACAGTGGAGAGGCCCTTTTTGCGGCGGGGTGAGTGCGCCCGGTTTCTTCCGGACGACCATCGCTTGGCGCGATTGCCCAAGCAAGAAGAAATGGAGAATAGAGAATGATTTCCGTACATTCTTCGAATGTGAGAGAGAAAACACCGCGGATCGCGGCTAGACTGTAAGCGTGCCTACTCCAAATCGGACAATCTGGAGTTCACGTTTCTCTCGAGTCGTACTGGGGTTCTACCGAAGCGATGAACACGGTGGAGAGGCGCTTCACGAGGCCCGCAAGAACGGATTCCGGCGCTCGGCACTCATTTGGCGTGCGCCTGCAGGCGGCCTGAAGCAATTCCATGACCG
>CAYVDY010000637.1:0-2365 GCA_964450255.1 uncultured Candidatus Solibacter sp.
GGCCGTATGACGTTGTCCATAAGGCGCTCAACGTCGTGACTTGCACCGACGATAGGAGAAGACCGCTTACGACGATCCCCGAGACGAGCCACAGCGCCCGATCTGAAAAGGCAACGAGAACCGCGCCCGCAGCACTCGGCTGAAGATCTGTTGAGGCACGATACAGGGGATACAGCGCCCCAATCCAATAGGCCGCGCCCAGCAAATGAACAGCGACCGCCGGAGCGGTAAGCCAAATTGGATTGGCGGTAGCGGCGTGTCCGGTCACGAGAAAGCTGAGAATGCCTCCCGCAACGCCCGCCGCCGTCAATGGCCTCATCCGCCATTGCAGCCCGCACCACAGCAACAGCATGGCGGTAACGCCGATGACCGCGCTTGTGCCGATGGATGTACCAGCGCCCATCTTCCAGGTGGGTATAGCCAGCAACGTCTCAATACCGCCGGTCATGATCTCGGCGCCAACCAGACCAATGGCGGCGACGAAAGATAGGGCCGCGGCGACTGCCGCGATCCGGCCCAGTTTTATCGCTGCGTCGGCGACGCGCTCCGGAGTGGGCGTTAAAAGAATGAAAAGTCCAGAACCCACGCCAAGCGGCATGAGGCTGTAGAGAGCCCAGCGATTGAGCGCCGCGAGCAGAGTCCATGTCGAGGTATCCGCGTCCATGGATTACTCGCGTCAACTGGCGGCGTTACGGTGCTGCATTAAGAGCCGTCACAGGTCCCGGCCGCTTGCTGGCCTTTGGTTCGACCCAATCGGCGCGCGTCCCGTCGGCGTAAAACTGATGGGCCTTCCAGGCAATTTCAGCGCCGGTGGCGGGGATTTGCGCCACGAAGTTCAGCTCGCCGCGTTCGCCCGCCGGAATGGCGGTCTTCCACACAATAGAAGTCACGCGGTCGCCGGTCTTCTTGAGTTCGTATGTGTCGGATGTGCCCACGACGGACACGACCGTGACGCCGGCGGGTATCTCAAGCTCGACCGAGGTCGTGGCTGACTCGCCTTCAGACGGAACACGAACGGTATAGGTTGTCGTCGCTCCTGGCGCGGCTTCGGCAGGCCGGAGCGTGACGTGAGCGCTGGCAATGGGCGAAAAGACGGCCAGCGATAGGGCAAGGCAAGTAGTGGCGAACATGCGGCGCATGAGAGTCCCCATTCGGTTAGTGATTCTGCTGTGCAGATTACTTCGCGCTTGTCTCGGAAACGGCGAACGAAATCGATTCATTTATGGGATGGCTATCGGGGCCGACGACGCGGCACCCAATGCTGTATTTGCCGCCCGCGAGAGGTTTCGCAATCGGAATGTGAAGGACCATTCCATCGGCGTGCGGTTTCCCGAGGCTCGCTACGTCCTTGCCGTCGGCCGTAGTCAGCTTGCAGGCGGCGGGCGTAACGGCTTCGTCGAAGGTGAACACGATTTCCTTCGCAGAGGCCAGAAGCGTGCCGTCCTTCGCTGGCTCTGATTTGACTAATTCTGCATGCGCGAGGGCCACGGCCGGAAGGCTGATCGCGATGGTCGCGACCAGCGCGGCGATCTTGCTTTTCTGCGTGAGCATGGCGTTACTTCTTCACCGGTTGGATGGACTGAATTTCGGGCAGACCTTCTTTGTTCTTGCCGACGACAAACTCAATCTGAGACCCGACTTGAACCGACTTCAGGTCGATTGAAGGCGCCACCGCGAAGTCCATCTTCATCGCGGGCCATTTAAGGCTCGGGATAGGTTCGTGAGAGAGGTTGACCTTGTGGCTTGCGGCGTCGACCGAGTTCACGACCCCTTTGCCTTTGGCCCCCTGGGCACTCTGGTCGCCATGGTCATGGGAATGATCAGCGGCGACCTGGATGAGACCAGTCATCGGACTGTCGGTCGCGAATGCCGGTCCCGCCCCAACCAGGGCGAAAACCGCCAGAGCGGCGAATGTGTGCTTTTGCATAGAGAAGCCTCCTTATTCAGGGTCAATACCGGTTCCGTGATATAAGAAGTACGCACCAGGCACGGGCACCCCTCGCGAGGGATTCGGCCGGCGGCTGCGTACTTCAAGAGAAACCACCCAGAGAAAGCCATGCTCGACAAAGACCTAGAAACCCTCAGAACGTCGCTCGCTGTACCTGCCCTCGAAGGGCTTGAGGCCGGTGTATGGCCCAAGGTCACCGCCGACCAGGAAGCCGTCAAGATCAAGGCCGAGCAGCGGGAGGCTGAGGCGGCGGCAACGGCGGCCCACGGTGCGGCGGTTGCCGCGGCCACCCACGCCTACCAATCGGCACTCCACCCGCTGCACACCGTCCTCGACCGGCTCGAGAGCGAGGGGCGAGTCCTCAGCCCTGACTGGGATTCTCCGCCGTGGGCCGCCCCTGACCTCGAGGCTGGTCGC
>CAYVDY010000637.1:2375-4014 GCA_964450255.1 uncultured Candidatus Solibacter sp.
CACTCCGCCGTCCGGTGCCGCTACATCTTCGGGCTTCGACGCATTCTCACTCCGCTCATTGCCAGCCCCGTCTACGCTTCTGCTTGGCAGTCATTCATGAGCACGGCGAAAACGGCCGTTGCAGTTGTCATCCTAACCGTCGTCGCTTTGGCGGCAGGAGTTTGGATCGGCGGGAATATCGGGAAGGGCCACGTCCACGAAACAACCGATGTTCACAACATTCTCCACACTCAATTAGGTCTCTCCTCCGAACAGGAAAAGAAGATCGAGGCCATCGAGGCAAAGTTTGCCTTGGATCGCAAAGATCTCGACATGCAAATGCGCGCTGCCAATCTTGAGCTTGCGCGCGCTCTTGAGTCGGAACGTGCCTACGGAGATGCCGCCAAGACCGCCATTTCTCATTTTCATGCGGCGATGGCGAAGCTGCAGGAACTCACGGTCGTACACATTCTTGAAATGCGTGCCGTGCTGACTCCGGCACAGGCCGAAACTTTCGATAAGACTGTCCGTCAGGCATTATCCGCGGACCCGCCCTAATGGCGGCGACGGATCAGCCTGATGCGGTTCTGGCGAGCGACGCTCAGAACGGCAACAGGCGGGCCTTCGACCAGCTCGTCATTCGTCACAAAGCGCAGATTTACCGCATCGCTCGCCATTATATCGGCAACGAAAGCGATGCACTCGACATTGTACAGGACGCTTTTGTGGCGGCGTGGCTCGGGCTCCGGAGCTACGATCCATCCCGCGATTTCGGGGCGTGGCTGCGTACGATCGCGCTCAACAAGTGCCGCGATTTCGGACGGCGCCAAACTGTCCGGCGCAATGTAACGCGGTTGTTCGGTCTGCTGGATGTTCGGGAGCAAACGGAACCGAGCCCTGATGTGGCGGCTGAGCGCGCGCAGACCGAGAACGCACGGCTCCAAGCTCTCGACCGCGCCATTGCGTCGCTCCCGGCCGCCCAGAAGGAGGTCCTGGTTCTAACCGCTTTTGCAGGCCTCAGTCAGCAGGACGCCGCTGCCCAATTGAAGACCTCCGTCAAATCGGTCGAGATGAAGGTCAGGCGCGCCAAGCAACGTCTGGAAGAACTCCTCAAAACCGACGGAATTCCGTAAGCCCCCCTGAAATTCTACCCCGCACGCGAGGGGCTGACGGTGCCAATGCGTATATTGGCAAAGAGCCCGCGCATCGTGGGCGCTACCGGCCTGCCTTTCGCTCCATTCGTTAATTCTGGATGCCGTCATGAGACACGTAAATCGCCGTGGTGTACTCGCGCTGAGTGCTGCAGCTCTTGGAACTGGTCTGTTGCCGGCTTGGGCACAGACAAACAGTCGGGGAACGGTGCGCACGCTTCCAACACTCTCAGGCCCAGACGTCGCTCTGACCATCGGCCACTCGAGCTGGCCCATCGGCAAACGCCAGGCTCACGCAGTGACTATTAACGGCACCATACCCGGTCCGCGTCTGCGCTTGCGGCCAGGTTCGAGCGTGCTCCTTTCGGTGACGAACCGCCTCGATGAGGTAACATCCATTCATTGGCACGACGTCCTCCTGCCGTTTCAGATGGACGGCCTTCCCGGAGTAAGCTTTCCAGGGATCAAGGCGGGCCAGACCTTCGGCCATGCATTTCCGATTAAGCCCC
>CAYVDY010000638.1:0-4008 GCA_964450255.1 uncultured Candidatus Solibacter sp.
TGCTCTCTACCACGGGTTCCGCTCCACGGCCACCGCGGCCGCGCCGCCTCAGGCGGCGTGAAATACGATGGGGGGCACTGCCGCCCTGCTCGCGCAGGGTCGCCGTGAGGCTCTTCGGCGTGCGGGCCGGTTCAGGACCCTCTTCTGCGTCGGACTCACCAGATGCTGTTTCCGCCGGGGCCAGCTCCTCCGAGTCCAAATCGTCGCCAACCGCGTCATTGGCATCGCCGATGACGGCTTCAAAGCTCTCGTCCTCTTCCGTCTCGGCGTCCAATTCGGGCTCCGCTTCGGATTCAGCCCCCGGTTCCGTTTCGGGCTCGGACTCTTCCTCGTCCACGTCGATCTCCGGAGCCTCGTCTTCCATAACAGGCTCGGACTCGGGCAGCGCCAGTTCCGCGCGGCTTTCGAGTTCTTCCACGCGCTCGAGAATCTCCTCGGCTGCGGCGTCTGCCGCGGCGTCGGCGGCGGCCTGGAGTTCTTCCTCGGAGGCTTCGGGCTCTTCGGCAAGCGCTGAATTCGAATCATCGCGGCGGTATTTGGCGAGCGATTCGCCAGGCAGTAAGATTACCTCTTCCACAGGACTGCCGGCGGGTGCCTCCATCTCGACGATGTCGTCGTCAGCCTCGGTGGCATCAGCGATCGGCAGATCCTCCGGCGCGCCATCTTCGGCGTCGTTGTCATCTTCCGCGCCTTCCGCCAATTGCTCGTCGCCCGGCGAGGCGTACTTGGCGTCGGGGATGCCTTTGCTGCCACCGCGGCGGCGGCGGCGTGAGCGGCGGCCGCGGCGGTCGCCCTTGTCGCCGCGCGGTTCGCGCGCTGCGGTCTCGGCCGGAGCTGCCACGCCCTCGGTGGTTTCAACAATCGCTTCGCCCTCGACGGGCGGTTCGGCGGCGGGCTCCTCGGTGCGCAGCACCGGCGTGGACAGCAGGACAGGTTCGGCATCCCGATCCCTACCCCTGCCCCGGCCACGGCCGCGATCCCTCTCTCCGCGTTCCGGACGCTCTGAACGTTCCGCGCGGTCCCGGCTGGGACGGCGTTCGTCACCGACCCGGTCGATCTCGTCGGCGTTCTCCTCGAAGAAGTCGGATACGTAGAGGAAGCAGTCCCGCTCCAATCCGACGTCGACGAATGCCGATTGCATGCCGGGCAGCACCCGGGTTACGCGGCCCTTATGAATGCTCCCTGCCAGGGAGTATTCGTTGGCCCGCTGAAAATACACTTCTACCAGTTGACCGTCTTCCAGGATGCCGACCTTGGTCTCATGGCGGCCCTGGCTGATCACCAGCTCTTTTGAAGACATTGAAACAAACCTCCGCTCCGCGCGACCGGCACGGGAGTGGAGCGTGGATGGCGTTCTGTCTGGCCTTCGGGCTCAGGTGCGGCGCTACTCATGCCGGATTCGAGGCGGAACCCGCGCGCGCCTTTCAATTCATGTATAACGGGCAAACTGCCAAGCGCTCACCCTGATAACCCGGTTGGGCGTATCGGGGGCTTCCCGGTCAGCGGCTGCCGGAGGAGCCGGCTGCTCTTAAATCTTGCTGAATTGCCACCTGGCGCCGGAGGGACTCACCCCACCGGCTCACTCTTCTCAATACCGTGTCACGATACAAACCGCCGAAGCCGGACATTGTTGACCAGCCCCAGCATCATAAACACCGATAACATGCTCGATCCCCCATAACTCATCAGGGGCAACGGAATCCCGGTAACCGGCATCCGTCCTACTGCCATCCCAGCGTTCACCAGAAGGTGGAACAGAAGCAGCGAACAAACTCCCATGCAGATGAACATCCCAGCCCGGTCTGGCGCCGTTTGCGCGTTTTGCACGATCTGCATCAGTAGCAGGAAGTACAACGCCAACACGACCAGGATGCCTACAAAACCATGCTCCTCGGCAAAGGCCGAGATCAAAAAATCAGTATGCGCTACCGGCAGGAACCGAAGCTGAGTCTGAGAGCCTTGCGTGACTCCCCGGCCCCACATTCCGCCGGCTCCAACAGCGATCTTCGACTGAATCACCTGATAACCCTTGCCCATCGGATCCTTCATCGGGTCGAGGAAGGTCTCCAACCGGCCCTTCTGGTAATCCTTCAGGGCGAACCAGCCGACGGGCATCAACACCGCAGCCAAAGCGGCTATCGCCGCCGCATGCTGCCAGCGCATGCCACCTAAGAACAATCCAATCACCAGGATCGGCACATACGTCAGAGATGTGCCCAAATCCGGTTGCGCCGCCACAAGAACCAGTGGAATGCCAACCAAAGCTCCAAGTTTCAGCAGATCCCGAATCTCCAGGCGGTCGCTCTTTAGCTCCGTCAGATACCTGGCTACCAGTAATACTATCACTAGTTTGACAAACTCCGACGGTTGAAGACGGAAGCCCCAGAACAATGGGATCCAACGCTTCGAGCCCCAAACCAGGGTCCCGACCATTGGCGTGAGGATCAACAACGCCAGGCTAAGTCCGTACAAGATAGGAACTTGGCCCAAAAGCGTGTGGTAATCGACCGTCGTCATCAGCCACATCACCACGAGACTCACGGCCAGGTAGATCAGTTGCTTGACCCAGGCCGAGCGCCAGGCTGTGTCGAGAGTGGCGCTGTAAATCTGTAGCACACCAAGCGCGCAGATGGCGATTGTGACGGCCAGCAGGCCCCAATCCAGATCTCGGAATGATCGATAGCCGGCCATTTACTGCACTCCACTCGGCGGCGCCAGTGACTGGGCCAGGCTGGGCGCCGGTTGCTGTAACTTGAGAAGCCTCGCCTTTTTGTCGAAGTAGGCTTTTACGACGTCACGGGCGATAGGTCCGGCCAGGTTGCCATGCAATCCGTTCTCGAAAAGAACGGACACGACGATCTCTGGCGACTGGCGAGGCGCGAAGCCGACAAACCAGGCGTCGTCGTCGAACGACTCCCCCATCTTCTTGGCCTTCATCAGTTCGTTGGAGGCACGCTGCGCACTACCCGTTTTGCCACACATATCGAGCCCGGGGATGCGCGACATAGAACCGGTGCCCCACTCATTTACGACAGCGTACATGCCGCCCACCACTTTCGCGACGTTTTCCGGATTGAACTGAGCCTTGCGCACGGCCACAGCCGGCTTGTCCTCTTTGACAATGTGAGGCCGCATCCACTCTCCACCCATTGCCATGCCGCCGGCGCAGTTGACAGAGTACGTCTCGTCGATGATCCCTGCTTCCAGCGCGGCCAGGGCCCACAGCGGTTTGATCGTGGAGCCGGGCGCCAGTTGGGCCTGAGTCGCGCGGTTGAACAGAGGTTTGTAGGGATCCTCGTTCAGCGCCCGCCACTCGCGGTTCACGATACGCCCGACGAAGTGATTGGGATCGAAGGCCGGAGTGGAGACGAACGCCAACACCTCGCCACTGCGAGGGTCGAGGGCGACCACCGCGCCTCGCTTGTTCTGCATTGCCAGTTCGGCGACGGCCTGCAGATCGAGGTCAATTGTCAGCTTGAGGTCCTTACCCGGCTGGGCTTCCTTGATGCCCAGCACCTGGCGTGTGTTCATGCGGTTGTCGACACGCACCCGGCGCTGGCCGTCGATTCCAGTGAGCACCTCGTTGTAGTAGCGCTCGATGCCGACCTTGCCGATCAGATCGCCGGGATTGTGGCTGGCCCATTCGGGCGAGTTGAGCTCGTTCTCGTTGATCTCGCCGACATACCCCAGCAGATGAGCCGCCAGTGCATCCTGGGGATAGATCCGGTACTGCGACTTGATCAACTCCATTTCCGGAAAGGCGTCACCACCCTTGTGCGCTTCGACGAAAGTCAGTTCATCGCCGGTCAGTTCCTCTTTCAAAGGAATAGTGAGGTAGGTGGGCTGCCTGCGAAAGCGGCGTACCTTGGCTTCCAGGTCAGCGGGTTCCAGGTTGAGCCCCAACGCGATGGGCCGAAGGTGCTCCTCCCTCAGATTCTCACGGGACAGGATGAGGCGGAACGAGGAGTGGTTGTCCACGATGACGCGGCCGTCGGGATCGAGGATCCT
>CAYVDY010000639.1:0-3987 GCA_964450255.1 uncultured Candidatus Solibacter sp.
CGGCCGAGCGTACTGACTCCTCTTCGATCATCTCCGAACGAACGACAGCCGTGCAGCGGGGTTGGCTCGCCACCCAAATCGCTGGGGCCGCCCCCTACTGACGTTCGCAGAAGTTGGTGGGCCCTGTAGGACTTGAACCTACAACCAACGGATTATGAGTCCGCTGCACTAACCATTGTGCTAAGGGCCCAACTCATAGTCAGGAAAGGCGTCTTACTGCGCCGACCCAACCTGATCCGATCTAAGTGTAGCGGGAACTGCCGCGGGGATGGAAGCGGATCTGCGAAGAACCATCAGTTCACTGGCCGATTCCAGCGATCAGGAGGATGGTTGGACACGATGCCGGGAGACCGGGGCGCGGCAAGACCTCAGACCGGCGCTGTGATGAATCGGCCGGCAACCCCGTGTCTTCCTGGTCCCCACGCCTGGCTCGGACGGCAAGCAGAAGTACTGAATCGCGTTCAATCCTCCATAGTCCGGTCAGAGGACGACCAAGAACACTGCGGGCCAGCAGAGTGCCCCCCAGGCTGTAGAGAAAACCTACAGTGCTCCGAGTCGCTGCTCGGCGTCGCTCTCAAGAAACACGCAATCTTCCCTAAAACTCCGACGACATTCTCACGATATACCTCTAGAGGTGACACCCGCCATGAGTACCAGCAGCATCGCCGTGGTCGGCCGTCAGCATTCCAAGAGGCAGTTGGATGCCGACACGGCCAACCCGTCGGTTCCCTCCAGCGAATGGCGGTACCGCGTCCTAGATGCTAGTGCGGCCAGAGACAGGCATTCTGGGCGGATGGTCATCTACGCCCTGGCGGCGTGGTTCGTCGCGTCCGTTTTGATTCTGGCTTGGGGGCTAACGGAGTTAGTCTTAGCTCGTTGAATGGCGTAGCCGTCCCTGCGTCCCAACTCCGGGCGGCCCAAACCCGCACCGGAAAGGGTGCCCGAAGCGGGGACTGATGGAAGGATTGACTCGATCGGCGGAATCGCGCTTCAGCGGTGGATCGCGTGAAGGCGGCAGGAAATGATTGGGCTGAAATTCAGGGAGCACCCAGCACGGGATTGGCGTCCCAGATAGAAACGGCCACCGGGATACGTCCGATGGCCGCGCCTCAGGCCCGGCCTCTGATCGTGTTCGCCGGGCGTGGCGGGAGCGGGTGTTGGGGAGACAGCGCCCGCTATCCTGAAGTGGCGACCAGACCACTCAGGACAAGGTTAAGATATCATAACCTTACTCAGAATCAAAGCGGTAACTGGAGATTCCCCTGATGACCACTGATGCCTGTCCGGTTCCGGGATACGGTACCACCGGGTTGAATACCCGATCATTGTCATTCAGCTTCGGCCGTCCAAGTACTCGCACAAGGACGTCGCTCGCTCAAACCCTGGATCCCGCTGGTCTCATGCAACAATCATGACCCTTGGCCGTGGGGCTTTCACCGGCGGTCAGGAATAATTTAGCGTTCTGTTTTCTTCCACTTGGACCCCACTCTCGGCTTCCTGTCGGTCAACTCCCGGATCCGCGGGTGTATAAGAAGCTGTGCGCGCCGGCAGGATCCGCCACGTTTGACAACTGAATCTCCCTTCGTGCCTCCGCTGGCTGCGGCCTGGATGCAGAAGTTCTTCCTGGGCGCCGATCGTATCCGTATCCTATACAAACAAAACCACTTCCTGGAACAGCCGCATCCTCACACCGAGAGCTTCCCAATCGCCGTCCCCTCCAGCTCAGCCGCTCCTTCCCAGTCCTCGCCCTATTCGATTGAATCCACGATCCCGTTGCCGTCCTTGTCCGGGAAGCGCACCAGATAGATTTGCCGGAAGTCGTTCCCGTTGAAGTCCTTCACCAGTGCTCCGGCCGCGTTATACGTCGGAGTCCGGCGGTTGAACGCCAGCGTCTTTCCGTCACGAGACCACACCAGGCCCTCACTGGATGCCACCTCTGCGCCATGCAGAGTCAGCCAAACCGTTTTGCCGAACAACGGCCCGGGCTTTACGCACGCCACTGCGACACCATTCTCGCTGATCACCGCGATCGAGTTGCCCGACGGATGCCAGCGAATCCCCAGGCTTGCGCCCTTCGGCAACTGCGTCACCTGCACCGGCCGCATCGCCGGATCTTCAGAGGCGTCTGATCCCAGGGAGTTGATCACGAATACTTGCCGCAGGCCGTCCGGACCAGCAGCAAAATAGGCAACGCGTGTTCCGTCCAGCGAGCCACGCACGATTCCCGCCGCCGGAGTCGTCGTCAATCGCCGGATCCGCGTGCCCAACGGCGGCGTCGGGTACGCGGTCCTCGTGCCCGAGTTGGCCGTCGTGATGTCCACATTCTCCGGCACGTCCACGACGAACAACGAACTCATCACCTTGCCGTCGTCTCCCTTCACGTTCCCGATGAATCCGCGCATCAAACCCCTGGCGCCGATCCACGAATCGTCAGCCGCCCGCTCGATGTCGCCCGTCTTCGAAAGCGTGGCCGGAACCACCGGCACCAGCAGCGCCGTGTAAAACGAGACACCGCAGGGAGCCTTTTCATGCGCCGCCATGTAGCCGATGGTTCGTGCGTACTGCGTCAGAATCGCATCGTCATACGTGAAGCCGATCCTCTTCCCGTCGGCGCTGAACTCGTGCCGGTGCGACCCTCCCCGGTGCGCCCCCGGGGGCGTCACGTCGGATTTCACGTCACGGCAATCCAGGAAGCCGCCGTCTCCGCTGCCGTCCGCCCACACCACGCCGCCCCGCCGGTTCGTCCCGCTATAGAAGCCGAGTTCCGCCGTTTCGCTCACGAACGGACCGTGGATGAACGCCACCACGTCGTCCACCGGACTGTAGGATGCCGCCCCCAGCCCGGGAGCTGCCTGAGTCCCCGTCTGCACCGGCCACGGAGCGTAGATGACGCTCTCCAGCCCGGTCGACACCGACACCTTCATGATCGTCGTACCGTTCCCGATGCCCCCGCCAACCGTGTCGCGAGTATCGTACGTCAGGAACCGGTTATCCCGCGAAAAATTGTCGTTATTGTCAAGTAATTTGCTGATTGGCGAGTAGGTGAGCTGCCACTCGCCTGCCTGTTCATCCGCCGCAAGAATGGCGCCGGTCAGTATCAATCCGGCCGCCGCTCCCGCTATGCCACAACACAGTACTGCATGTCGTGCGCGCATACTCTTGACCAGTCCTTTCTCTCACAAGAAATTCCGAACTGCCCAAGAGTGTGGCGCGCTGGCCCGCGGAATGGAAGGGGTAAATCGAAACTTTTTCCAGCTACGGACGGGCCATGTATTTCTTATATAGACGTGTGTGCTTTGATTCCAAATCTACCGCCTCGCCCTTGACGAACATCATCCGCACCGAGGTCTTCACTTCCAACGGATCGCCGTCCGTCACGATCAGGTCCGCCCACTTGCCCTTCTCAATCGAACCGTACTGATCCGCCACGCCCCAAATCTCCGCCGCATTCAGCGTCACCGATTTCAGCGCTTCCTCATACGGCAAGCCGAACGGCACTGCCTGCGCCGCCTGGTACGGCAGATTGCGCGCAAACTGCACTCCGAAGCTCGCAAACGCGATCTTCACGCCCGCCCTATGCAACTCGCCCGGCAGCGTGAACGGCTCGTCGTACGGATCGTCTTCCTCCAGCGGTGTTTCAAACGTCGATCCCAGAATGACTGTAATCTTCCGCTTCGCCAGTTCCTCTGTCACCTTGCCGGCCCGCCGAACCTCCGCCAGCACGATCTTCAGCTTCTCTTTGGCCGCCCACTCGACCGCTTCCTTGATCTCCCGCTCGCGCGCCGCAACAATCATCAGGGGCAGCTTCCCATCCAGCACCGGCCCCATCGCCTCCAGCCGCAGATCGGGCCTGAATCCCGGCGTATTCGCCGCCTTGGCGGCCTGATACGCCCTTGCCTGCTCGAAGAACTCCTGGATCAGCTTCACCTGCTGGTCGTGCACCTTTCGGGCTTCGGCCATTCCGCCGCCCGCCCCCCCGCCGCGGCC
>CAYVDY010000640.1:0-3983 GCA_964450255.1 uncultured Candidatus Solibacter sp.
GATGTATGAGGCGCGGCTGGTGATCGAAACGGCGAGGAAGACGAAGGTGGCAACGCACTTCCTGCCGTACGGGGCGGGCGATGGCAATCGGCGCATCTCAGCGCGCATCAAGGAGGGCGTGATCGGAACTCTGCGCGAGGTACACAACTGGTCCAACCGGCCCGTCTGGCCGCAGTCCGTCGAGGTCCCGAAAGAGACACCGCCCGTGCCTGCTGGCTTCGATTGGGATCTGTGGCTGGGCCCTTCGCTGGAGCGACCGTATCACCCGAGTTATACGCACGCCGTGTTCCGCGGCTGGTACGAGTTCGGCGGTGGTTCGATGGCGGACATGGGGATCTATAGCCTATGGCCGGTGTTCACGGAGTTCAATCTGGGCGCGCCGCTGAGCGCCCACGCCTGGGCGACGCACACGAACACCATCGAAGAGCAGGTGAGCAAGCGGCGCAAAAACGACTTCGCGTTTCCGGCCGCCTGCACCATCCACTTCACGTTCGCCTCCGGCCTGCATCTCTTCTGGTACGACGGTGGCATCAAGCCGAGGCTGCCCGACGAGTTGGAGGCTGCGAATCTCGATTGGCCCATCGAGGGCATTCTTTTCGTCGGCGATCAGGGAAAGATCTTCGCCGGGTTCAATGGGCAGAATCCGCAGTTGGCGGCCAAGGGTAAGATCGAGCCGCTGTTTCCAGGCGAACCGCCCACAGAGCCGGGATCGCGGGATCGCGGAGATCCGGCCGCGCGCAACGCCGTGTGGCGGCCGTCGTTCCAGGGCGGCGCGCCCTCGCCCGGCAGCTTCCTGAACGCCAGCGGAATCTCGGATGCCGTCACGCTGGGGACCGTTTCGCTGCGGGCGGGCCGGAAAGTTCTGCTCGACAGCGAGAACATGAGAATTACCAACGCGCCGGATGCGAATCAGTATCTGGTGCGCGAATACCGCAAGGGTTGGGAACTGTAAGGAGAACCGATATGCAGACGACCACTCGGAGAGAGTTGTTGGCGATGCTGGGGGCGGCCGGCCTGCCTACCCTGATGGCTGAGCCGCTAAACATGCCGGCGGGCTTCCAGGTTTACCCGGTGCGCGAGGCGCTGGTGAAGGACTTTGCCGGGACGCTGAAAGAGATGGCAGCCATCGGCTACAAAGGCGTGGAGATGTGCTCCCCGCCGGGCTATGTCAGCTCCGGCTTCGGCCCGCTGACGAAGATGAGCGCCGCGGAGATGAAGCAGATCATCGGCGCGGCCGGATTGAAATGCGATAGCTGCCACTACGGCTTCAAAGAGATGAAGGAGAACCTGGACGAGCGCATCACGTTCGCCAAGGGGCTCGGTCTGAAGCAGATAATCTGCTCGAGTTTTGGACTGCCGAAGGCCGCCACGCTGGACGATTGGAAGAAGGCTGCTGACGAGTTGAACGTGATCGGCGAGAAGACCAGGAAGGCCGGCCTGCAGTGCGGCTTTCACAACCACCACGGCGAGTTCGCCGAGCTCGGCGGCGTGCTGATCTACGACGAGCTGATGCGCCGGCTCGACGGTCAACTTGTGAAGATGCAGTTTCAGGTGGCGGTCATCAGCATCGGCTTCGAAGCGGCCACGTACATGACTAAGTTCCCGGGCCGCATCCTCTCGCTGCACCTGGCCGATTGGTCGAGCACTGAGAAGAAGTCGGTGCCGATCGGGAAGGGCGTCGTGGATTGGAAGACGCTCTTTGCGGCTGCGAAGACCGGCGGCGTGAAGAACTACTACGTCGAAATGAACATGGACCTGATGCGGGAGAGCTATCCCTATCTGCACGGTCTGAAGGTTTGAGGACAAAGTGAACAACCTGAAGTTCTTTGCTGCTGCACTGACTCTGGCGGCGTGCTCCGCACAGTCATCCGCGCCGCCCGAGATGAAGTTTGGCGTGCCGGTCAAGGCGGGCCCGATGGACTCCGTCCTGCTGAAGGACTACAAGCCCGATTCTTCTCTCGTCACGCCAAAGACTCGCGTCGAGAAGGCAAAATACCCGGTGATCGACGTGCATTCCCACGCGTCGATGAGCAACATCAAGACGCCGGCGGACGTCGCCGCCTGGCTGCGCACCATGGACGAGACGGGCATCGAAATGTCGGTGGTCTTCACCGAGGCCACCGGCGCGGACTTCGACCGGCAGATGGCGCTGTTCCGCCCGCACCCTAAGCGGTTTCAGGTCTATGCGGGGATCGACACCTCGGACTTCGAGGCGCCGGGCTTCTCCGCGCGTGTCGTCACCGAACTGGAGCGCTGCTACCGCATGGGCGCCCGCGGCGTGGGGGAGCTCACCGACAAGGGTTGGGGCCTGCAGGCCTCCGAAGCCGGCGCCGTGCCGCGCGCCCGCCGCCTGCGTGTGGACGATCCGCGCCTGGACGCCTTTTGGCGAAAGTGCGCGGAGCTGAAGATTCCTGTCAATCTGCACATCGCCGATCACCCCTCGTGCTGGAAGCCGCTTGGCCCCAATCAGGAGCGGACCCCTGATTTCCAGGCCTTCAATCTCTCGGAAAAGGACGTGCCTTCCTACGAGGAACTGCTGGCCTCGCGCGACCGCATGCTGGCGCGCCATCCGCAGACTACGTTCATCCTGTGCCACCTGAGCAATCAGGGCAACGACACTGCGTCGCTGGGCCGCGTGCTGGATCGCTTTCCAAACCTCTACCTCGACATCTCCGCACGCGACTACGAGATCGGCCGCCAGCCGCGCACGGCCCGCCAGTTCCTCACCCGCTACCAGAACCGCATCCTGTTCGGTACCGACATGGGCCGCGACAAATCGATGTATCAGGGCTGGTGGCAGCTGCTGGAAACCGCCGACGAATATCTGCCCGGCCGCATCTGGTGGCCCTACTACGGACTGGAACTGCCGCCCGCCGTTCTGAAGAGCATCTATCGCGACAATGCGCTGAAGGTGCTCAATTTTAGATGACGGCGACCCCCAGGATCATCCCCAACCTGCGCTGGTGGATCGGCGGCCTGTTGTTCGCCTCGACGGTAATCAACTACATCGACCGCCAGACTCTGAGCGTGTTGGCGCCCAGCCTGAAGACGGAGTTCTCCTGGAGCAACTCGGATTTCGCCATCCTGATCATCTCCTTCCGCGTGGCCTACGCCGTGATGCAGACCGTCGCCGGCCGCGTGCTGGACGCGATGGGCACCCGGCGCGGGCTCCTGCTGGCCGTGACCTGGTATTCCGTCGCCGCCATGCTGACTTCGCTGGGCACGGGCATCAAGAGCTTCTCGTTTTTCCGTTTTCTGCTTGGCTGCGGCGAGGCGGCCAACTGGCCCGGCGCCACGAAAGCCGTTTCGGAGTGGTTTCCGAAGTCAGAGCGCGGCTGGGCCGTGGCGCTGTTCGATAGCGGCTCGGCGATCGGCGGCGCGATAGCGCCGGTTCTGGTCCTGGGCCTCTATCAGATGTTCGGCACCTGGCGCCCTGCGTTCGTCATCACGGGCCTGTTGGGTTTCGTTTGGGTCCTGGTGTGGAAACGGTTCTACCATCCGCCGGAGACGCATCCGAACCTCGGCGCGGCGGAGCGAGAGATGATTCTCGCCGGACGCGCGCCTGATTCCGAACCAGGTGCCCCCGCCGGCGGATCCTCCTGGGCCTCTCTGCTCAGACAGCGGCAGACGTGGGGCATCATCCTGGGCCGCTCGCTCACGGATCCGGTCTGGTTTTTCATCACAGACTGGTTCGCCATTTACCTCGTCTCAAAGGGGTTCCGGCTGGACAAGACGCCAAACCGAATCGTGGTGCCACTGAATGAAGGTCGGGGACTATGTGTCGCGCGAGCTGCTCTCGGAAATTATGGCATCCGAGGAAGAGCACATCGACTGGCTCGAGACGCAGCTGGCGCTGATCGTGCGGATCGGGATCGAGAACTACTCGCAGTCGCAGATGCACGACGCCGATTGAACGGCGGCGGCGGGCTGCAACCGCCGGCTAGATCGTCTTCGACGCGACGCTCGAGGAAGCGCTCAACACG
>CAYVDY010000641.1:0-3982 GCA_964450255.1 uncultured Candidatus Solibacter sp.
ACCGGCGAGATATGGTGACGAACGAATACGCTCCTCCACGTAGTCATTCCCGCCGTTCCCGCACCCTCGCTGGAAGCGGCGGCACAATCGCTCGCGCGGAGTTCCGCGAACCGGTCGCGACAGCGCACTCAATCGATCGTCGAAGACCAGATCAGGGTGCGCGTGCCGGGCCCGGCCGAAGCAAACGCCAGGGATTTAAACCCGGCGCTCGTCGACGAAAGCGGAATAGTCCGGCGGCTCACCATTCAGGACTCCGGACCCACGAAGGACTTCCGATCCATCCTTCAGGTGCGGAAGGCGAAGTCGCTGGCGCGGAATAAAACCGTGTTTCGCAACTATCGAAAGTTCGGAGCATCTTCGCGGATTCGCTGCTAGAGCACTAATACTATTGCCATAGTTCGCAAACGCAGGGGCGGACACAGTTGGCCTGTGTCGTGAGTGGAGACGGGAGAGTAGGTGGCGTGTTGGGCAATTGCCTTCACATCGTCCATTTCCACGATCCGCCCGGGATTAAGTTGCGGGCACAATCATCGCGGCTACGCATCGGAAGGAACTTACTCCGCCCAATACGGTCAGCGTTGTCCAGTGTCAGGCCATCTGCTCAGGCGCTAGCGCACTTTCACGTTCAGTTTGGCAGCCGAAACGCGCCTACACTCATTCACTTATGCCAGTTAGCACTAACGTAGTATTCTTATACCGCCTGCTGTAGGCTAAACGGCTCGCAGAGCGGTATCATCGTCTTCCACCGCTGGGAGAACGCTCAGGGGCGGGCGCTCACCCACCCCTTGAATCGAACGAACTATTTCTTTAGTTTGGTGCGCCGGTTGGCGACCGCGTAGCCCGGGAGTTCCTTACCGAATTTCGCCTGGTACCCCTCGATGATGTCCTTATTCTTTTTTCCGGCCAGAATCTGCTGATCGATCCAATCCTTCTCTTCGGGACTGCTCCTTGGTTTGCGCCCGCGTGCCGAGGCGGCTCTGGTTGAGGGTTGCACACCTTCGACCAGTCTGTAATATTTGCCGATCGACGCCAGCGCATCCAAACGAGCCTGAATTGCATCCAATTCCGACTGCACGCTCGCTTCAATCTTTTGCTGGATCGCATCCTGCTCTTTCAGTAGTTGCGCCAACGAAGTAGTTGTAGGGTCTGCCATGCGATTATTCTACCTCGGTTACTAATCAGTTACCAAGCAGATGATAGAATCTCGGGAGCCCTAGTTTCTCAGGAGAGTTCCCATGTCAACATCCCGACGATCGCTGCTCACCTCCATTCTGGGCGCAGCAGCCGCGCCGGCCGCGCTCGCGCAAACTTACACAGCCTCCGGCCAGACTACAATCGGCTTCAAGGCCGACACGATGCCGGAGCGATCCGAGTGCGGAATTGGCGCGCTGATGCCTTGGGCCGACGCGCTTTGGGCCGTCACTTATAACAGCCATATGAAGGGGACCGGCTATGGGTTGGGGCTGTATCGAATCGATGAAGCGCTGAAGAGCGAGCGTGTGCACGTTCACGATGGGACGCACGCAAACCGTTTGATTCACAGAGAATCCAACCAGTGCTTCATTGGCCCCTATGTCGTCGATGCGAAGGGCAACTGGAAGCACATTCCCGAGCTGGATAACTTCAGGCTGACGTCTACGATGCGCCATTTGACTGATCCGGCCAACCGCATTTATTACCAGTCGATGGAAGGCCAGTTTCTTGAAATGGACGTCCGCGACCACAAGCCGCGCGTGCTGTTCGATCTGGTGAAAGAGATGAAGCTCGCCAAGCGGCCGCACTTCAAGGGCGGTTTCACGGCGCAGGGACGCGTGGTGGTGACGAACAACGGGTTTTACGAGTTTGGCGAGAGCGACGCGGGCCTGTTTGAATTCGACGGCAAGAACTGGACGAAGCTCTCTGGCAAGCCGCACATGGACGTCGCCGCCCGGCAGGACTTGGGCGGCGTGATGTTTGCCACGGGCTGGGACGAAGCGTCGGTGTTGTTCTGGGCGCTGGTAAAGGGCGAGTGGCAGCGGTACCGGCTGCCGAAGGCGACCCATGCGATGAGCCAGGCGTGGCAGACGGAGTGGATGCGGATCCGCGAAGTGGAGACCGAGCACTACCTGATGGACATACAGGGCATGTTCTATGAACTGCAGCCGATGGCATTCGAGAACCGCATCTGGGGCGTGAAACCGATCTGCCAGCACCTGCGGATCATCCCGGATTTCTGCGCGTTTCGCGGGCTGTTCGCGGTCGGCGGCAATCAGACCACGCCGAACCGGGACAACAACGCGCTCTCCGGGCAGCCGCAATCCGGGCTGTGGTTCGGCAAGACGGATGATCTTTGGTCGTGGGGGCGTCCGGCGGGCTGGGGCGGGCCGTGGTGGAAGCAGGACGTGAAGAAGGATGTGGCCAGCGAGCCTTTTCTGCTTACGGGCTTCGAAAAGAAGATGGTGCATATCAGCACGGACAAGGCGGCGGAGTTCGACCTGGAGATCGACTTCATGGGCAATGGCACGTGGCACCGGTATGAGCGGATCAAGGTGGGGGCGGAGGGGTACGCCAAACATATATTTCCTGATGCGTTTTCGGCGCAGTGGGTGAGGTTGACACCGCTGGCGGATTGCCGGGCGACGGCGATGTTTTATTTCGTGTGAGGCGGCGGGGATTTACCGCTCCGAGACGGTCTCGGAAACGACAAAGCGGACGGAGGGAGCGCGGATGAATGGGATGCGGGCAGGATGAACGCGGATGGCCGGGGTCATTTCAGGTGGTCCTGGCGGAAGAGGCCTCTGGTGCGTCGTGATGGGCGGTGGGGCGGCCTGGAGGGTGGCCGGTTGCGTTTCTCGGACTCGGCTGTGGGGTTTGAGCTGCGGCCCGGGCCGCCTCGATTGACCGGGAGTGCGTGTATAATCGAGCCACTATGATGCCGATTACCAGAAGAGAGATGCTTGCTTCGGCGGCGATGCAGGCGGCCGCTCCGGCGGCGGGTGTGACGCATTACGTCCGGTATTCGCTGCGCGGGGCGATTGCGTACGGGGTATTGGAGGGGGACCGGATCCAGCCGCTCTCCGGGAGCATATTCGACAAGCCGAAGCCGAGCGGGAAGGCTGTGGCGGCGGCGTCGGTGAAGCTGCTCGCTCCGTGCGTGCCGCCGAAGGTGCTGGCGGTGGGACTGAATTACAAGTCGCATATCGGCAATCGTCCGGCGCCGAAGCGGCCGGAGATTTTCTACAAGCCGGTGACGTGTATTCAGAATCCGGGGGATCCGATTGTGATTCCGGCGGACTCGAAGAACACGCACTATGAAGGCGAGCTGGTAATTGTGATCGGCAAAGGGCCGGGGCGGATTTTCGGATATACGTGCGGCAACGACGTGAGCGAGCGGGATTGGCAGAACGGCGCGGACAAGGATCTGCAATGGTGGCGGGCGAAGGGGGCAGACACGTTCGGGCCGCTGGGGCCGGTGATTGCGGTGGGGCTGGATCCGAAGCCGAGCCAACTGGTGACGCGGCTGAACGGGAACGTGGTGCAGAAGCAGCTTGTCTCGGATCTGCTGTTCGATTGCGAGGCGATTGTGGCATTTGTGGCGCGGTACGTGACGCTGACGCCGGGGGACGTGATTTACACGGGGACTCCAGGCTCGACGAAGGCGATGGCGGCGGGGGATGTGGTGGAAGTGGAGATTGGGGGGATCGGGACGCTGCGGAATCCGGTGAAGGCAGGGTGAGGGGTAGCCGGCGCGGCATGGCGGAAATTGGGAATTGAGTAGACCGTCCCCGAATTAGCTTGATATGCTCGGGGGGTCATATGGCGTCGCCGTTTAGCGTCGCGGTAGTCGCCGAAAAACCTTCTGTTGCTCGCGACATCGCCCGAGTTCTCAAAGCTACCAGTACGGGGCAGGGTTACCTGCACGGGAACGGGTATGTGGTGACGTGGGCGATCGGGCATCTGGTGGCGCTGGCGCAGCCTAGCGAGATCCGGCCGGAATGGAAGT
>CAYVDY010000642.1:0-3975 GCA_964450255.1 uncultured Candidatus Solibacter sp.
CGTTTTTCCGGATGCCTGGGGCTTGCAACCGGCGAGAAGCCGGCACATGCATGGGGCCGGCATCCGCTCCATGGGGCGGCTTATGGACCGAGTAATGAGCATCGTC
The DNA here is from genome assembly GCA_964450255.1 of uncultured Candidatus Solibacter sp. Classification (GTDB taxonomy): domain Bacteria; phylum Acidobacteriota; class Terriglobia; order Bryobacterales; family Bryobacteraceae; genus Paludibaculum. Next base: position 107 of record CAYVDY010000642.1, read on the forward strand.
CATATCGACGAGAAGGGGGCAAGCGCAGCGGTGAAGCGAGAATTGGCACGAGTACGAGACACTTGCCAGTGGACCCATGGTTCCTGGGGCGAACTCAATGGTCGGAAGTGGAACGAGATCCAGAATACGCCGACCCATGTGAAGGAGCTCACTAGCGTCCTCGTGCGCGCCTACCTCAAGAAGAGCCGGGCCTAGGGATGAAGTTCTACTTCCCTGACGCCCAAGATCTGGTCGACCCTGGATTCGACTTCGAAAGGGAACGATGGACGGGCGACCGCATTCGTCAACGCGATGACCTCTACGCTCATGAAGTATTTCGGAATCGCGCTTTTGATGGTCTCTTGGTTTCCAAAGGTATTGTCGACGGATTTGGCGAAACAGGCAGCCGATACTCCATTGGCCAGCGACAGCGCTTACTCAGAAACGGCGTTCGGGAGTTCTTTCGACTCGACGCCGCGCCCTACCCTCTTTCAGTCATAGGCGATTGCGGAGCCTTCACCTATATCAACGAACCCGTCCCTCCCTACTCCATAGAACAGGTCATCGAGTTCTATACCGACTGCCGCTTCGATCTTGGCATCTCAGTAGACCATGTCATCCTCGACTTCCAGGCGAAGTGGGATGCGGACACCTCCCTTGTTCCTGCCTTGGTCCGCCAGCGCCAAGAGATCACGTTGGACCTGGCCGCCGCCTTCCTAAAAGAGTGCAAGAAGGCACGTGTTCCATTCAAGCCGCTGGGCGTTGCTCAGGGGTGGAGTCCGGCCTCCTACACCCGCTCTGTCGCGGCACTTCAAAGGATAGGATACCAATACGTCGCGATGGGAGGAATGGTCCCTCTCAAGACCCCAGACATTCTAGCGACACTTGAGGCCGTCAACGGAGTCCGGAAGGCCGCCACCAAACTGCACCTACTGGGTGTCACTAGGACTGAGGCTATCTCCCGCTTCGCGGGGTATGGCGTAGCGAGCTTCGACAGCACATCGCCGCTCAGACAAGCGTTCAAGGATGACCGTGACAATTACTACACCCTTGACCGCGCGTTTACCGCTATTCGGATTCCCCAAGTCGACGGCAACGCCACACTTCGCAAACTGATCCTGTCTGGTGCCGTCGACCAAGGAGAAGCTCGCAAGCTCGAGAAGGCCTGTCTTAGTGCCATGAAGGCATTCGAACAGCGGAAGCTCTCCGCCAAGAGGGCGGTCAAGATTCTGCTGGAATACGAAGCCATGGCGCGACCCCACAAGTCCGAGTCAGCCGTTAGCAAGCGCAAGCGAAGGACAGAAGAGAACGAAAGCGTCTACCTCGAGGTCCTGGAGGCAGCTCCATGGCGTGGGTGCCGTTGCGAAGTATGTCGAGCTCTCGGGTACCACGTCATCTTGTTCCGTGGCGCTGAACGAAACCGGCGGCGCGGCTTCCACAACCTCTTTGTTTTCTACCGACGGCTTCAGCGTGAACTGGGCCGCCATACAGATGACGTGACGTAATGGCTGCACTTGAGATCCCGATGGCACCCCCAAAGACCGAACTCCGTCTACCTGCTCTCGAGGTACACCAGGGCCCGAACCGCCGGCTCTACCTATTTGCCGTCGACGGCAAGCAAGTGCACTCCTTCGCCACGGTGTCGCGCATACGGCGCACTGGTCACGACGTCGGAGGGTACCAGCGGCCCGAGGTGCTCGCCCACATCGGAGAGATTCGCTCCTACCTCGAGAGCATAGATCCCATGATTCCCAATGGGATTGTGCTCGCATTCGACAAGCGGGTGCGCTTCGAATCTGCCAAAGGCTTTTCCGGCAAGTACTCGCGGCCGGGGCAGGTCATCATCCCAACCGACCCTTACTGGAACGAGGACCAGAAGCCAGGGTTTGTAGTAGACGGGCAGCAACGCCTTGCCGCCGTCCGGGAGGCGGACATTTCTCGATTCCCGCTTTGCGTTACTGCATTCATCACTGACGATCTCAGGCAACAGACAGAGCAGTTCATTCTGGTGAACTCCACCAAGCCCCTGCCCAAGGGGCTCATTTATGAACTTCTTCCCAATACCCAGGCCCAACTCCCCACCTCGCTAAGCAAGAAGCGCCTTCCCGCAGAACTCATGGCGCGTCTCAACTATGAGGAGGAGTCACCGCTTAAGGGCAAGATCGACGCGCCCACCACGCCGGCTGGCATAATCAAGAGCACGTCCATTCTGCGAATGGTCGAGAACAGCCTTAGCGAAGGACTTCTCTATCCATACCGAGATGACGAGCGCAATGACACACAGCAGATGTTCGAGATACTCTGTGCATTCTGGAGGGCGGTGCGTGAGGTCTTCCCGGAAGCGTGGGACAAGCCGCCCAGAAAGTCGCGCCTGACCCACGGCGTTGGCATTCGATCGCTTGGCTACGTCATGGACGCGATCGGCGACAGGCACCGAGCCACCCGCCAGTTCACATCTCGGGTCTTCGCTAAGGATCTGCTACCGCTGAAGACCGTCTGCCACTGGACCGGCGGCTATTGGGACTTTGGACCCAATAGCAAGCGAAAGTGGAATGAACTGCAGAACACGTCCGAAGACATCAGGCTGCTCTCAAGCCACCTGCTCGGCCGCTACAGAGACCTTGTCTGGAACTCAGCCTAGGCCACCTTGGCAGCCGATGCGGAGTATGCCTTCAAGAGATAATCAGTAAGTCGAGCTTTGTCCTGGCTGGTGTTCTGTAGTTCGTTCCAGGCGCACCCTAGCACCGGCCAACGCCCTTTCGTCCAAGCGCACCGGTCGCCAATCCTTGCGAGCCGGCTTGCTGCCATGGCAGCTGCCTTCGAGCTATCAAGATCTACGTCGGCCATAACTCGATCCATTAGGGCTCCAAGGGCGACCATGCCTACGCCATGGACAAGGCGACTTGTCTTCGGGCTACCTTCCCAGGCCCCTGGCCACGTCCGGCGCACTCCCTCGAAGTATGCGACGATGACCTTTGCCATCCCGTCGTATTCGTACTTCTTCTTCAGGGCGTCGCAGTAGTTGTAGAGACTTCCGCGGGCCTTAATGCTCCCTTGGATCACGCTTATGAGCGCCGCTTGGCTGATATTGGCCGCCACCTCGTCGGCGGACCCAAGTCCCCTGATTCGGCCGTGAAACGGTGAGCGCGGATCGAACCTGACCAACTTCAGGACACGTGCTGCCACCTGACGCCGCTCGAGGTCCCTTGAGAGCGGAGCCTCCACTTCCGGAAGAATCTCGTGAAGAAGGTCACGTGGGAGCGGCTTAGTCTTGTTCACCAGGACAAACTGCTCACGCTGCACTGCCTTGGATGAAGACTGAAAGCCCACCACAACCACAGGAAACGAGCGCTTGGGGTCCATCTTCGCAAGTGCTGTTGCACGCTGCTGGCCATCAACTATCCATGCTGGCTTTGAGTCCGCGGAGGATTTCGGCAGGGGAACGCGCAGTACGCCGAAGGTTCCCCACTCCGACCTCTTGGCTCCAGGAATAGGCGTGAATGACACGCTTGGCTCGAGAGCGAGGACGATTGCGTTCGGCAAGAGCGGTGAAGCAGACGAGAGGTACGCCAAGATGGCGTTGATATGACCGGAGACTGCACCCCGTTGATAGCCGTCCAATACACCTTCACGGTTGCGCTTGGCGTAACTGACGGAAGCGATGTGAGAAACGACCCGCCCCTCGACTCCGAATACATAGATCGGAGTGTCCTTGCGTTGTTCGACTCTGAGCGCATTCAGTGTCAGGTGCTTGTCAGAACTCATGCATGTACTTTCGCAAGGTAGTCGTCCTTGATATGGACAAATTCGGGTTCGCGCCGAAACCGCCCGCCTGACAGGTTGACCGCTCTTGTGGTCCCCGCCATGCCCGAGAGTACCTTCTCGAGCTC
>CAYVDY010000643.1:0-3963 GCA_964450255.1 uncultured Candidatus Solibacter sp.
CCAAGCGCCTCGGCAAACTGGGCCTGCAACTTCGCATCGCTCAGCTTAAGCGCGGTCACGTTGTCCAGGTCGATCATCCGCAGCTCGCTGGAATCCACCAGCACGGTCAGTTCCTGACGCTGGCCCTGGTTCGGCAGCGGCGCCAGACGCCCGCTGACGATCACGCCCGCCACCGCCTCGCCGCGGAACTTCATCTCGATGCGCGCGCCGCGCCACTGATCCAACAGCAGAGCCAGCGGCTGTTGAGGCTGGATGCTGATGCCCTGATCGGCCAGCTTGCGCTGCAACGGCTCGCTGAGTTCATAGCGAACCCGAGCCACGCCTCCGGCCACGTCCAGCACCAGGCTCTTGAGCACGTCGTCCATCTCCGACGCCTGAAAATCGAGCCGGGCCGATTCGCCGGCCTTCACCTCGCCCGCGCGCTCATAGTACGCCACGCCGTTCTTGTACAAGGTCACGCGAGTGACCGGCAGTTCCGCCGCCGGCAGCAGCGCCGCGCTCAGGACGACCGACAAAATCTGTTTCATACCGGATCCCCTTCTTTCGATGGTATGTTCAGAGGACGCTCTATGGCGAACCTCTCGCTGCTACTGGTCGATGACGAAAAGCCACTGCTGGCCCTGCTGACGAAGTATCTACAGCGTCTGGGCTACACAGTGGACACCGCCGAAACGGGCCAGGCTGCACTCGATAAATGCCGCCAGACCCCCTGTCCCTTTCAAGTAATTGTGCTGGACCTGAAGCTGCCGGATATGTCGGGCCGGGATATGTTGCCGGTACTGTTGGACGCGGCGCCCGATTTGCGCGTGCTGGTGTCCAGCGGCTCTGTCTTCAGCAACGAATGCGTTGCGCCGCACCAGCGGCACAGGGTCAGTTCGCTGCTGAAGCCGTATATGCCGAAGGAACTGCTGGAAGCACTCGACGCGGCATCAATCCAGCAGGGCGCCTAGCCGCTCCGCGAAATTCTCTTCCTCGTCGGACCAAAGCAGGCGGCGCTCCACTGAGAGTTCTTCCTCCAGATCCTGCGACAGGCGCAGCACACTACGAATGTTGGATTGGACGGGGCGGAGTTGATCGCTTTGGGGCTGGGGCAGGTAGAGTCCCTCCGGGCCGAGTTCCACCCGCACGTGCTCGCCGGTGGCGCCCTCAAACTCCGGCGCAAAGACCTCAATCAGTACGCGGGACGGCTTGAGTTCCCACTCGCCGTTCCATTGGTACAGATCCCACTGCGTCTCCAACTGGAACGCGCAATCCTCGTGCAGAAACTCCTGCGCCTGCTGCGCGACAGCCTGCGGATCGGGGACGCCTTCGATGAATTCCTCAAAAATAGGCGCTTCATGCGAGGAGACCGCAAAAATGCGCAGCACGCTCATCGGCGCCAGCGCGGAGTATGGAAAGACGCTCAGCGCCTTGCGCAGATAGATTGGCAAGGCGATCGGCGAATAGCCGCGCAGCCAGAGGGAGAGAAAGAGGGGATCGCCCATTCACCTCCCAGTGTAGTGGGTTCCAGCCGGATCGCTCTAGTCCGACACGCGCCGGAACACGCTGACGGCCAGCGGCGGCAGCGTGATGGAGATGAAGTGGTGCCGGCCCTGGACCTCACCCTGCTGAGCGCGCAGCGGCTCATGGTTCTGCACCCCGCTGCCGCCGAACCGCTCGGCGTCGCTGCAAAGTATCTCCTGGTAGACGCCTTCTCTCGGAACGCCCACCTGATAGCCGTAGCGCACCTGCGGGGCGAACGCGCAGACGAAAAGCAGGAAATCATCCGGCCGCTTGCCGCGGCGCACAAAGCTGATGACGTTGCCATCCAGGTCGTGGAAATCAACCCACTCGAAGCCCTTCCAGTGGTAATCGACCTCGTAGAGGCTCGGCTCGTTCTGATAGAGGAAGTTCAGCTCGCGGACGTAATCCTGGAGACCGCGATGCGACGCGTACTGCAATAGATCCCAGCGGATCTGGCCCTGCCAGTTCCACTCCTCGTACTGGCCGAGTTCACAGCCCATGAAGAGCAGTTTCTTGCCGGGGTGGCCGAACATATAGCCCAGGAAAGAGCGCACGTTCGCGAAGCGCTGCCAGTCGTCACCGGGCATCTTGCCGATCAGCGAGGCCTTCCCGTGCACCACCTCGTCGTGCGAGATGGGCAGCAGGAAATTCTCGGTGAACGCATAAACCAGGCTGAACGTGATGTGGTTGTGATTGTAGCGGCGGAACAGCGGGTCGGACTTGAAGTACGCGAACATGTCGTGCATCCAGCCCATGTTCCACTTCATGGTGAAACCGAGGCCGCCGGTGTAGACGGGGTGCGAGACGCCGGCGAAGGAGGTCGATTCCTCGGCAATGGTCACGGCGCCGGGCACGGTATGCGCCTCTTCATTGAACTTGCGGATGAAGTCGATTGCCTCCAGATTCTCGTTGCCGCCGTACTTATTGGGCAGCCACTGGCCCTGTTCGCGGTCGTAATCGAGGTAGAGCATGGAGGCCACTGCATCCACGCGGAGGCCGTCGATGTGGAACTCCTTCAGCCAGAACATCGCGTTCGAGATCAGAAAATTCCGGACCTCGTTGCGGCCGAAGTTGAAGATGAGCGTGCCCCATTCCTTGTGCTCGCCGAGGCGGGGATCGTCGTGTTCATAGCAGGCGGTGCCGTCGAAACGCACCAATCCGTGCGTGTCCTTCGGGAAGTGCGCCGGCACCCAATCGACGATCACGGAAATGCCTTGGCGGTGGCACTCGTCGATGAAGAAACGGAAGTCGTCGGGAGTGCCGAATCGCGCCGTTGGCGAGAAGTAGCCGACCACCTGATAGCCCCACGAGCCGGAATAGGGGTGCTCCATCATCGGCATCAACTCGATGTGCGTGAAGCCGAGCCGCTTCACATACGGCACGAGCTTGGCGGCCATCTCCCGGTAGCTCAGCGGTTCGCCGTCGGGCGAGCGCATCCAGCTTTCCAGATGGACTTCGTAGCAACTGACCGGCCGCTCCAGCCATTGGGTGCGCGCACGCTGCTCCATCCACTGCTGATCGTTCCACTGGTAGCGTGTGAGATCCCACACGACGGAGCCCTGCTTGGGCGGCTTCTCCGAGGCGAAGCCATAGGGATCGCACTTCATGCCAGCCACACCGAAGATCTTCGAGCGCACGAAGTACTTGTAGATATCGCCCTCGCGCACGCCAGGGATGAACAGTTCCCACAACCCGCCGTTGCGGCCGCGCATCGGATGCCGGTACGGGTCCCATTGATTGAAGTCGCCACAGACGCCGACTACTTCAGCATTCGGCGCCCAGACGGCAAAGCGGCAGCCTTGCACGCCATCGATCTCCGTGAGATGCGCGCCCATGCTATGCCACGCCTCGTAGTTGGTGCCTTCGGCGTGCAGATAGATATCGAAATCGGTCAGGAGTTCGCCGAAGCGATACGGGTCCTCAATCTCTTCCTCGCCGCCACGCTGGAGTTCCATGCTGATGCGGTAGCGGCCTGGCGCCGCGTCCATGCGGGCCTCCCAGATGCCGCCGGGGTGCACTCGCTCCATCGCAACCATACTGTCGTCGCCCATTCGCACTGACGCGCTGCCGGCCTGCGGCAGCAGTGCGCGGACCATCCACCCATCTCCGTCCTCGTGCGGACCAAGCAGCGAGAAGGGATCGCCATGATACCCGCCCGCAATCGCATCCAACTCGCCTGGCTTCATGCGGCTATTATTGCAGTTCATGGACTTGCGATTGCTGAGGAAGGCTGAACTCCACCTTCACCTGGAGGGCTCCGTCACGCCGGAGACGCTGCGCGAGATCGATCCATCGCGCACGCTGGCGGAAATTCACGCCCGCTATCAATACGACGATTTCATGGGATTCCTGATGGCGTACAAGTGGGTGAACCTGCATCTCATGGAGCCGGCCCACTACGCCCTCGTCACCCGGCGGCTCATCGAACATCTTGCCGCGCAAGGCGTGGTTTACGCCGAG
>CAYVDY010000644.1:0-1165 GCA_964450255.1 uncultured Candidatus Solibacter sp.
CCGCGCAATCCGGCTCCGCATAGGCCGTCCGCTCGGCCGGCTGCGCCTTGCGCGTCAAGATGGCGGGCGGATATGTCGTGGGTCTATCGGGTAAGGACGGCGCGCTGTGCGCTCTTGGATATGGCGCGCATCAGATGAACTGGCATCCGCAGAGGCTCACAGTGGTGCGGCACAATGGCCAGCCTTCCACATGGGAAGAGGCTGAGGCTGCGTTTCAGAAGGCCTGCGCGGAAGGTCCGGTAGCGATTGTGGACGGCCGGCCGGGCCGGGGCGCATCGCAGGTATACCGCGGATTTGCCGAGAAGACACCGGGCGCCCTGTACGCTGTGGTCCGCACGCCGGAGGAAGCCGCGCTGCAGCCGGTGGCCGCCCTGGCGGGCGTGCCGGTGGAACGGCTGGGCTACGACCTGGAAAACTCGAAGCTGGTCCTGAGCTTGTCGGCGCCGATGCTGGAAGGCTGGGGCGGACCGCAGCGCGTCCAGCGACTGTGGCCGGCGATGCAGATCATCCAGGCCGAGACAGAGCTCTCGCGGACCGGTTCCTGTGCGGCGCGGCGAGTTCAGATCAACAAAGGCAGCGAGGCGGCGCTGGCAATGGCACTGGCGCACGTGCTGCTGGACGAGAAACTGGCAGCGGGCCCAAGACCGCCGATGAGCCTGACGGACGCAACAGCGCAAACGGGCGTCGAGCTCAGCGAAGTACAGAGCCTGGCGCGGACTCTGGCAGCCGAACGGCCCTCGGTGGTGATCGCCAGCAGGCCTGAGCCGGCCGTGGCGGCGCTGAACGTGCTGCTGGGCTCTGTAGGCGCGAAGGGCGGGGTCATCGCCCGTAGCGGCTCGCCCGAGGCCGCGCGTAGCATGGATGAACTGCCCGGTTCCCTGCGGGCAGCACTGCTCCATTCCACGGTTCCGTGGGATCATCCGCCCGCCGGCGGTCATGCTGTGCCCATCGACGACACGGTCGATGCGCTCGGGGCGGGCGAAAAAATAGGCTCCGAAGCCGTCGAGACCCAGCGCGGAAACCAGCTGGCGCAGCGGGTAGCGGATACTGCCCAGGGCAGCGCCCGCGATGACGCTGTCCTGGCTGTCGGCGCCCAACTCTGAGACAGGAAGATCGACCGGCAGAGGGATGCGGGCTTGATAGACGAAATACTTTGTGCCGTCAC
>CAYVDY010000644.1:1175-3961 GCA_964450255.1 uncultured Candidatus Solibacter sp.
GCGTGAGGCATGCTCGATTCCCGGGTCCCGTGGGATCATCAGCCCGCAGGAGTTACAGAAGTTTTCCGGTTTACGGCTGGGCGGGGGGGCAATGAGCAGGGCTGGCTATTGCCGACTCCGCGCCTCCTGGAGGAAGTGACCGACATTCCTGCCGCGCCCGTGGCGGCCGCCGCCGGATGCAGGCGGGCTGACGCCTTGTTGAAGCCCCCGGCGGGTGTGAAAAACGCCGTTACGTTCCTGGGTGGTGAGTTGCCTGAGGTGAAAACGGCGGAGTCCGCAGTGCAGCCTCTGACATGCCGGATGACGGCTTGGCCGGAATCGGCGAGCCCGCGCGACAACCAGGCCACGTGGACGGCGGGCTGGACGCCGGCCGTGCTGGCGCCGCTGGCGACGAAGCTGTATCAGGAATCGAAGCTGATGCCAGCGGTTGGCGAGAGGAGAAAAGCATGAAGACGAGGAAGCCTCGCCGCTACGGCATGGTGATCGACCTGGACCGCTGCACTGGTTGCGGCGCCTGCATGACCGCGTGCGCCTCGGAAAACAACGTGGCGCCCGGCCATGCGAAGGCGACACCGCGCACGGGGCTGACCCCGATGCTGGTCCATAGCGTCTCCAACGGGCAGACCGGCGCGAACCGCCGCGAGATCTTCATCCCGGTAACGTGCATGCACTGCGACCACGAGACGCCCTGCGTGACGGTTTGCCCGCAGCAAGCGGTGGAGCTCGACAAGGCCACCGGCATCGTCAACCAGATGCCGCAACGCTGCCTCGGGTGCCGCTACTGCATGACTGCCTGCGCCTATCACACGCGTTACTTCAACTGGTGGGATCCGGAATGGCCCGTAGGCATGGAACGGACATTGAATCCTGGCGTGGCCGTGCGCATGCGGGGCGTGGTGGAGAAGTGCAACATGTGCCATGGGCGGCTGCACGAGGCTGAAGACAAGGCCGCGGCTGCCGGCAAGGCGGAGATCGATCCGGCCGACTACAGGCCGGCCTGCGTGGAAGCCTGCCCAACCCAGGCGATCTTATTCGGAGATCTGAACGACCCTGCCAGCGAAGTGCGGCAGGCGTCGAAGTCGGATGACGCCTTCCGGTTGCTGGCGAAGCTCGGCACGGAGCCGAAGGTTTACTATCGCTCGAAGCACGAATGGGTACGTGGTCTCGCGGAGCGCGGCCAGGAGGTGCGGCGTGGCTAGCACGACAATGATTGACCGACGATGGATCGCCCGGGGTGTGGACCGCGCCGGAACCGCGCGCTTCGCCATGTGGCTGGCGCCGTGGGTGGTGCTGCTGGGCATCGGCGCATACGCCGCGTGGCTGTGCCTGTACTACGGTCTGAACCAGACCAACATGGATAACCGCTTCGCGTTCGGGCTGTGGATCTTCCTCGATCTCTCGATCATCGCCCTGGGCGCGGGTGCTTTCTTCACGGGGTTTCTTGTCTATCTGATGCGCATGAAAGAACTGAAGGCGGTTCTCAACAGCGCGGTGGTTTTGGGCTTTATCTGCTATAGCGGTGCGATGGTGGTGCTCGCAATCGACGTCGGGCAGCCGGCGCGGGCGTGGTTTACCTTCTGGCATCCGAACACGCACTCGATGCTGACCGAAGTGACGTTCTGCATTTCGTGTTACCTGCTGGTGCTCTCGTTGGAGTACATTCCGATGCTGCTGAAGAACAGGCAGTTGCGGCAGGAGCCGTCGTTTCTGGCACTAGAGCATCAACTGCACATGCTGGTGCCGGTTCTGGCCGCCGTGGGCACGCTGCTCTCGTTCTTCCACCAGGGCTCGCTCGGCGGGTTGTACGGCGTGCTTCGCGGCCGTCCGTTTGCCTTCCGCGAAGGCTTCTCTATCTGGCCGACGACGTTCTTCCTGTTCATCCTCTCCGCCATCGCCGTGGGGCCGAGCTTCCTGGCGCTGACCACAAGGCTCGTCGAGAAGGTGACCGGCCAGGTGCTGATCCCGGAGAGTGTCTATCAGCGGTTGGTCCTGATCAGCGGATTGCTGCTGGCGCTTTATGTAGCGGCCAAGAGCATCGACACGCTGGTGTGGCTGAACGTGACCTCGCCGGCGGTGGGCTTCGCGCCGTGGGAGCACTACTCGTACGGCCAGTTCGGAATCTGGCTGATGGCGGCGGAGATCGGGCTGTTTGGGCTGCTGCCGGCCGGCCTGCTGCTGTGGCCGAAGACCCGGACAAAGCGGGGATGGCTGCTGAGCGCCGCGGCGCTGGCATGCTGCGGTGTACTGCTCAACCGCTTCATCCTGACAGTGCAGACTTTGGCGCTGCCGACTCTCGCGTTTGATGAGTTCATGATCTACGTGCCGAACTGGCAGGAAGTGGCCACTTTCGGCATGGTAGTGGCCTATGGCGTGATCTTGTATTCGCTGTCTTACCGTTATCTGCCGCTGTTCCCCAAAGAGAAGGAACTGGCGGCACAAGTAATCGAGGAGGGTACTCATGTTTCCGGGCGTTGATGGATTTCATTGGACATTTGGACACGTCATCTTCTTGGCGGTCTTCTTCCTAGTCGGATTGACGATTGTTGCGACCACCGGCATGGCCGTGTGGCGGGCGCATCGCGACGTCAAGACACGCAAGGTGGAACAGATGCGCTGGTTGAGTGAGTTCGAGGAACTGCCGGTAGCGGAGCGCACCTGCCGGCACGAACTGGCAGGGCGCGTGGAGCACCGTACTTGCCCGAACGCGTTTTCCTGCGGGACTTGTTCCGAGTACGCCCATTTCGCGGCTCTGCCAACTGATGCACCGGAGTATGCATTCGGTATGG
>CAYVDY010000645.1:0-3955 GCA_964450255.1 uncultured Candidatus Solibacter sp.
TCGACGGCTGGGATGTACATGAAGGCCGGATTGGATGCGGGCGGCAAGCCGGCGGCCTGGCTGCAGCGCAGCGTGTTTCCTTCCATTGGCACCACGTTCGATGACAAGGCTGAATACGGCATGGAACTGGAGATGGGCATGGGCTGGAACGACCTGCCCTACGACATCCCGAACCAGCGCGCGGAGAACGGTCCGGCGAAGAACCACATTCGCATCGGCTGGCTGCGCGCCGTGGCGAACGTCTATCATGCGTTTGCGATTCACTCATTCCTGGACGAGTTGGCGCACATGGCCGGGAAAGATCCGGTTGAGTATGCTCTGGGACTGATTGGCCCGGGCCGCAAACTCGAGGTGAATCCGGCGGGGATGAAGTATTGGAACCACGACCAGGATCAGAAGACGTATCCGCTGGACACGGCGAGGCTGCGCAACGTGATCGAGACCGTGGCGAAGAAATCGGGTTGGGCCGGGCGGGCCAAGGGTAGCGGCCGCGGGTGGGGCTTCGCGGCACATCGCAGCTTCCTCACATACGTTGCGATTGCGACGGAGGTGACGGTGGAAGGCGGCCGCGTGCGGATTCCGAACATGCACATCTGCGTGGACGCGGGACAGACGTATCACGAGGACCGCGTGCACAGCCAGTTAGAGGGGGCGTGTGTGTTCGGCACCTCGCTGGCGATGCTCAGCGAGATCTCGGTGAAGGAAGGCAAGGTGGTGCAGTCGAACTTCCACAACTACCGGGTGGCTCGGATGGCCGAGGCGCCAGTGAAGGTCCACGTGCACCTCATCAAGAGCAACGCCCCGCCGGCAGGCATCGGCGAGCCGGGCGTTCCGCCTGTGGCGCCGTCCATCGCCAATGCGATCTTCGCGGCGACGGGCAAGCGGCTTCGCGATTTGCCGCTGCGGAAGGGGCTGCTGGGGTAGAGTCCCAGGCGCCGCTATTGCGGGCTTCCGCAACGGTTCAGCGTCCCGTCCCGGCGAAAACGAAGTCGGCCTCGCCGATCTGGACGCGGTAGGTCCGGCCCGGCTGAACGGCAGAGCGTCTGACCGTGGCAAACAGAGTCATGGTTCCAGCAGACCGTTCGATACGCACATCCTCTTCCGAGAATTCACTGGCCACTGATGCGAACTCAGGCGCCTTGGCGCGATACCGCAGCTTCCACGCCTTCGCCAACGATGCATAGATGTCCACACGTCGATAGCCTTTCGGAGACGATAGGAGGACGTACTTCGCGTCTGAGGTGTCGTCGCCGCCATACCAGGAGAAGTCCTGGAACCCATCCTCATTGAAGTCGCCTTTCGCGGCGATTCCGTAGTTCCACCAATTCACCCATGTGGAGTCGATTCTGGTGCCAATTTCGAACCGGAACAACTCCCGCCCGGACTTCCTTTCGGAGAAGACCTGGAAGAGACGTCGGCCAACCGCTTGATCCCGCCACGTCAACCCGTCGACGGAACTCAGGGGCTTGATGCAAGCGCAGGCTTTGTTTACCGGAAGCAGTGCAAACGTCGTTCCGGCAGGCGGCGCGGCGCGCCCGCTCGAGGCTGGTAGCGCCGCGAGAAGTCCGACACCAGCAATCAGTAACCATCGCATGGCAGAACTCCATTTCACCGCCTCGATATTCGGCATACGCGACTGGCCCATGAAGTGGCGTAGCCTGACCCGCCCTCATCCGAGATGGAGCAGCGGCTGCAATTGGGAATTGAGTAGTCCCCGATTTAGCCGGGGTGCTGCCACGGGGCGCGGTAGGGGCGACGGAGCAGCGCATTGGCCTCTTCGTCGCCGGCGATGCGGCCGGCTTTGGCATCCCAGGTGAAAGAGCGGCCCAGTTTCAGCGACATGTTCGCCAGAATGCAGCAGGCGGTGGAGATATGGCCCTGCTCGATGTCGGCGACCGGCCTGCCTCGCGTGGCGATGTTGGCGAGCAGATCCTTCATATGGCCGCGGATAGCGGGGGCGCAGTGCTTCTCCAGACGGGGCTCGGTGTTGTCCTCAGGGTACTTGTCGAGTTCGTAGGCCACATCCTTGTGGATGGGCTGAGCGTCGCGGGCGGCGGGAATGTAGTCGTAGCCCATTACGCTCGCCTTGAGGGTGCCGTTCTCGCCGTAGAACGTGCCGCCCCAGGGATATTTGGGATCCGGCGGGACGCCCCAGTTGCGGTGCTGCCAGACCATGGTAAGTCCGTCGAATTCGAACGTAGCGGTCTGGGTGTCGGGGATGTTGGCGAATCCGGCCTTGTTGATCAGGAGGCCGCCGCTGGAGGAGATGCGCTTGGGCCAGCCGAGATCCAGGAACCAACGGGCCATGTCGAGCATGTGGATGCCCATGTCGCCGAGAGTGCCGTTGCCGTATTCCATGAACGCGCGCCAATTGGCGGTGCGGACACGGTGGTAGGGGTGCATGGGGGCGGGGCCGGTGAAGAAGTCGTAGTCAAGGCTCTCGGGGATTGCGGTGGCGGGTGGCAGGGGGGCTGCGGCGCGGCCTCGGGAATAGGAGTAGATCTCGACGTGGGCGACTTTGCCGATCTTGCCGGACTTGATGAATTCCTCGCGGGCTTCGATCAGGTGGGGGGTGCTGCGGCGCTGTGTACCGACCTGAACGACCCGGCCGTGCTTGCGGGCGGCAGCCAGCATGGCCTGGCCTTCGATGACGTCCACACTGATTGGTTTCTGTACGTAAACGTCCGCTCCGGCTTCGCAGGCCGCAATCATCTGCAGGGCGTGCCAGTGGTCAGGGGTGGCGATCTCAACGATGTCGAGGTCCTTCTCCTTGAGCATCTGCCGGTAATCGGTGTAAAGGCGGGGGCGCTTCTTGGAGGGCTGCTTCTGCTCGGACCACTGGGCGGCGATTTCCAGGTTGGCCTTATCGACATCGCAAAGGGAGACGATCTCGATGGGGGCGATCTGGTTGAGACGGAAGATGTCGCTCTTGCCATACCAGCCGCTGCCGATGAGGCCGACCCGGAGGGGTTTCTGATCGGCGAACTCGGCGGCGTAGGTCTGGCGGGCGGCAAGGGCAAGGCCGAAAAAGTGGCGGCGATTCATGCGGCTTATTGTATGCGATCCGGGGGGTTCCTGGGTGGAGTCTGAAATAGGTCATAATCGTCAACATGGATCGATCCCAGTGGGTTGAGAAGCGCCAGAGCGATGAAATCCGGACGCAGATGCACTACGCGCGCCGGGGTATGGTCACCGAAGAGATGGAATACGTCGCCAAGCGGGAGCAGATTCCGGCAGAGCTCGTACGCGACGAAGTGGCGCGCGGCCGGATGATTATTCCCGCCAATGTGCATCATCGTTCGCTCGAGCCCATGTGCATCGGCGTGGCTTCGCGGTGCAAGATCAACTCGAACATCGGTAATTCTGCGACTACCTCCGAAGTTCAGGGCGAGCTTGAGAAACTGCATGCGTCCGTCAAGTACGGGGCGGATACGGTCATGGATCTGTCGACGGGCGGGGACATCCCGGGAATCCGTCAGGCGATCATCGACGCCTCACCGGTGCCGATCGGAACGGTGCCGATTTACGAGGCACTCAGCCGGGTGAAGCGGATTGAGGATTTGACGCCTCAGGTGATGCTGGAAGTAATCGAGGAGCAGGCTGAGCAGGGCGTCGATTACATGACGATCCACGCCGGCGTCCTCGTGCAACATATTCCGCTGACGACGAAGCGGGTGTGCGGGATCGTTTCGCGCGGCGGGTCGATTCTCGCCGAGTGGATGGTGAAGAACCACCAGCAGAACTTCCTGTACACGCACTTTGAGGACATCTGCAAGATCTTCCAGAAGCATGACGTCACGTTCTCGCTGGGTGACGGGCTGCGGCCCGGCGGGTTGGCGGACGCCAGCGACGCGGCCCAGTTCGCGGAACTGAAGACGCTGGGCGAGTTGACAGCGATCGCCTGGAAGTACGACGTGCAGGTGATGAGCGAGGGTCCGGGGCACGTGCAGATGGG
>CAYVDY010000646.1:0-3954 GCA_964450255.1 uncultured Candidatus Solibacter sp.
CTGCTGAAGGAAGAGTTGCGCGCCGCCGGGTTCCGGATCACAGACAACGTGGCGGCGAGCCAGTATCTGGCGCTCAGGTCGAAAGTCAGGCTTTAGCATGGCTCTCACGGCAAAGCCCCATCTCCAGCGTGTATCCGTTCGGACTGCCACCGGGATTGACCTTGATAGCTACCCGTACAACATTCCAGCGGTGCGCGAGTTGGGAGACCTCGAGTTCCACCCGACGTGACCTTCTTTGTCGGGGAGAATGGCGCCGGAAAATCGACCGTCCTGGAGGCCATTACGCTCGCGCTCGGCTATGGGCCGGAAGGCGGTACCCGGAGCGTTTAACTGCAAACGGCCGATTCGGTCTCGTCTCTGCACGAATCGTTGCGTCTGACCCGCAGCTTCCGCAGGCCCAAGGACGGCCATTTCCTGCGCGCTGAGAGCTTCTTCAATGTCGCTACGTACATGGATGAGGTGGGCCTTCTTGCCGGCTACGGCGGCCGCTCCTTGCACACACGTTCGCACGGCGAGGCTTTCATGGTGCTACTCACCCGCAAGTTGCGCGGCAAAGGGTTACATCTTCTCGACGAACCGGAGGCTGCTCTGTCTCCAAACCGTCAGCTCGCGGCCCTCTCCGCCATTCATCAGCTCGTTCAGGACCAGTCGCAGTTCATCATCGCAACTCATTCACCGATCCTGCTGGCATACCCGAACGCCAGGCTCCTAGGTTCAGTCGTTTCATGCCCATTTCGTCCTCCTTGCGCTAAGGGTCCCGAGCAGCACTACATTGGCGGGGGCGGCACAATTCTGATCCTCGCCTTGCTTGCGGGCAGGTGAGCCCGGACCTTAGCAACGCCAATCGGGCTGAGTCTCGCGAGCGCAGTTGAGTAATGGGTCCAAGCAGCCTCCGCGACTTTCGTCGCCAGCCTAACCCTGGCTTTCAGAACATCCGGCGCTGGGGGGTAAGCTCGACCGCCTTCGACGCACGACCGCCGGATTCTCAACCAGTGCCCTTGATGGATATGGGCTTCGCGATCACTAGCCCGCTCGCCCGGCACTGTATGCCTCTGATCCGGTGTTTGTTCATCGGCCCACGCCTGTGCTCCACGCTTCCTTCAGACCCCGCCTCGCGGCGACGCCCTTGCGCTTCGCTATGACTTCACCTCCATCAGGTTGTCAAAGGGACTTTCACCCCCAAGCTGTCGAACATGCTCGGCACACTAAAAAGAGGCCGACTGATCTGTCGGCCTCAACCCTCAGAGAGACAACTTGCAGGGCCGAGCGCCCTACCGTTTAGGAGGTGGAGGCAACTCGACCTTGTGTGGCTCCTCCAGGCGGTTCTGCAACGCCCTCTCAGCCACCGCTCGTACTTGTTCGTCAACAGTCTGATCGTTGGCCAGCCGACTGATTCTTGGTCCTGCCGTAGCCCGGACATCCTGGCCCAACGCGTACACCGCCTGAATAGCCGCGATCTGAACGTGCTTGTCTTTGTCATTGAGGCAACTGAGAGCATACGTCGCAATCGCCGGTGTCTTGAAACGGTTTGCGGTAATTGCACCAAGAGTTGCTATCTTGACTCTCGGCTCCGAGTCCAAGGTGAGGTATGCTTCAACTGACTTCAGTACCTGCTGATCATTTCTTTTTGATGATTCCAGCAAAGATCGAACTATCTCGGACTTCACTAGAGTAGGTGCTCCTGGAGCCATGAGACGGTTCAACAAGAGCGGAACACTAGACTCGGGAATGGTGCGAGTGAGATTCCTCAGAATGGCAACTGATCCGCCACTAATACGTTCGTCTGGATGCAGAGTTAACGACACAATCTCTGGCAGAATGCCCAAGAGAAGCTTGCCTCCATCGGGGCGCTGGGCGATTGCGAACAGCGCGAACACTCCTTCGATCGGTAAATTCGCTACATTACTCTTCAACGCCGACCTAATAAGGGGAAGGATCGCTTGTAGCTCACCCACGCTGCTTGCACCAATGGAATCGACCACACGCAGGAGCGTATCGTACGGAGGCGGCGAAGCATCCGGACGATCCGCCAGCCGATTCTCGAAGAACGCCTTGGGTGTGGTTGATTGTTGCGTGTAGGCCACGCTCGCAACCAGAAGACTAGATGCCAACAAAATGTAAGGCTTCACGGGAATTGCTCTCCTCGGTAAATTCTTCTTAGTCGCAAGGCACTTTCTTGTTGGGTTGAGTTTGTCCAATGATCTTCCCCTGCTGCAAATACAAGCATCCAAAGACGTAGGTTGGGTCAGACCGCGGCGGACCGTAGTAGTAAACTGTAAACCTCTGAGTCTTAATAATGTGGGCCGGGAAGCAGGTATGGTTGTAGTTGATATCCGTAACTCTAGCGTTCGTCGGATCATTGCCGTTCATCAGCACTCGGATATCCCACGCGACTTTCGCGTGCATAGACTCAAGCGGGTTTGCCCCTGTTCCATAAAATCTCACATTCCCGTTTTGTTGTGTGGAGCCCGACGTTGTCAACTCCGCATGCATGTCGCTCTTGTCGCCGAACCCGGCGTTGTGCCACCTGAAACAGTCGGTCTGTATCCCGTCGTCATCCGCTGAAGAGAGAGTGGAGCCATTGACTGGCGATCCCCAGGCGTAGTTTCTCGTCTGGCCGGTATCGGCCCAAAATGGCCCCTGGTATGCGGGAAAATTCTGCACACCATTGTTGAACGAGCCATAAAACTGAACGTTCCCGTAGATTCGAGCTGACTGAACCGGCCAACCATCGCCGATGTCGGCATTGCCGTCACCTTTGTATATATAGGTACTGCTGCCCAAAGTAGGATGGGAACAAAAAGAAAGCGGCGGCCCCTGGATGTGGTCGGCCGGGATGTAAGCGGCGTACATTGGGGACCAGATGATCGGGAGGTATCCGCCTCCATACGCAGGACAACTGAAGCGATAGGTCTGCGCTTGAAGCGTGAACACCACGAGCAGGCCGATTACCAGCCGTGGAACAAAGTGACGAAGTATCCTCTGACTTCTCATTAACCTGGCTCCTTTATCCAAGAATATGCGGTCAAACTGAACTCTTGCCGAAGTGGGGCAAGCAGAGTAGCCGGCCGTGGGGGCCGCTCCACGGCGCTCAGTCTCGCTTCGCTCGCCGTCGCTCCGTTCCGCGGCCCCCACGGCCGAGGGGAGACCATTCTCCAGATGCTTGTTCATTCCGGTTCTCCTCCCCGCCCTGCTCTTCAATTAGGCAACCCGGATCTGTCTCATCTATGTTGGCACGGAGGGTTCCGGCGGGCTTCGATTTCGAGATCGAGAGCGCGGGCTTGCTCCGTCAGCTCAGTCAGTTCGACATGGAAGCTCGACGGACTTGAGACAAAGGTCGCACTGTCCGCGTCCGACAGGCCGATCCGGGCGAGCTTTGCCTTTCGCCTCCGCAGCTGATCCGGTCCAGCGTTCCAAGGCTCGGCCACAGCGACGAAAAACGCTTGAATCGCTTCCCTGTCAGAAATGAGTTCGGGGTTCTTCGAACCATCGATCACGGGGCTACGAGGTTGCACGGTAAGTGCGTGTTGTGCGTGTTGAGCGGCGAGAGATCCCAATATGCACAGCAAAAGTGTTATCGGTTTCCAGAGACTTCGGCGGTTCATCGGCTTAGCATAGTCACAGGCTCTTGAATGTCAATCCATGCGCACGAAGTGTTCCATTTTCGGAACAGGCCACTCGTGTAGCCAGCAACATACAGTCTGTTGGGTCCGCCATGAATCCAGGGCTGTTCTGTTTTCAGAACAAATAGACGTCAAGAGTCATCGCTCGACCCCGGATAGGTAATCCATTCCTTGACACAAGGACGGTGATTAGCGGTAAAGGCCGAGTTTCATATCGATTGACCCGCTCTCGAGAAGCTGGCAACCTTGCGGGCATGCTTCAGATCCACGGCGAATCGGCGGGCGAAGTGCTCCACCAGGAGCCGCTGATCGGACTGCAGCCGGGCGCGCT
>CAYVDY010000647.1:0-3951 GCA_964450255.1 uncultured Candidatus Solibacter sp.
GTGAGCATTATGGATCAATGGCAGAGCCCGGTTCGTGCGCGGTTGCAAGCGGGGGAGCCCGTCGTCGCGCTGACGCTGACCACGCCCGATGTCGAGGCGGCCGCCTATGCGTCGCGCCTCGGGTTCCATCTGCTGTGGGTGGAGATGGAGCACTCGCCCATCACGCTGGAGACGCTGCGGCTGATGGTGCTGGCCACGCGCGGACGGCCCGCGCAGGTGTTCGCGCGCGTGCCGGTAAACGATCTGTGGACCGCCAAGCGCGTGCTGGATCAGGGCGTCAGCGGTGTGATCTTTCCGTTCACCTCCAACGCCGGCCTGTCCGCGCAGGCCGCCGCGGCGACACGCTATCCGCCCGTGGGGCGGCGCGGCTCCGGCGCCGGCCTCGCCACGCTTACCTGGCCCGCCAGCGAATCCTATTACGACTCCGCCGATTCGCAGGTCGTCACTGTATGTGTCGTTGAGGAAGCCCGTGCGTTGGAGCAGATCGACGAAATCGCGGCCACGCCCGGCATCGATGTGCTCTTCATCGGCACCAGCGATCTGTCGTTCTCTCTCGGCCTGCGCGGCAAACAAGGCTCGCCCGAACACAAAGCAGCCATCGAGAAGATCCGCGACGCCGCGCTTCGGCACGGCAAGGCGGTCGGCCGGCCTGCTGCGACGGCTGCGCAGATGGTTGAATACCGCAAAGAGGGTTTTCTGTTCTTCCAGACCGTCACGAATCTGGGCCTGATGGCCGCCGGTGCGCGCGGGATTCTGGAACCGCTGGGCATACAGCCCGCGAAGGAGGATGAGCGTGCGCTCTACTAAAGTGACCGCCGCCGCACTGGCGCTGGCGTTCTGCGGGTTCGCCGCCGAACCTGCTATCGAACACGTCTTCGGCCCAGAAACCCCAACTGGACCGTACAAGCATCCGGCGAGTTTCACGGAAATGTCCAATGGTGACCTGTACCTCGTCTACTACGGCGGCGCCGATGAGTACGCCATCAAGACAGGTGTCTACGGCGCGCGCTACAGCGCCGCCGCGAAGAAGTGGTCGGCGCCCAAGCTGATCGCCTCGGATCCGTTCCGCTCGGTCGGCAATGGCGTGGTGTGGCAGGCTCCGGACGGCGTGGTGTGGCTGTTCTACGTTGTGCGCTGGGGAGACACCTGGTCCACCTCGCGCATCCAGGCCAAGATCTCGCGTGACAACGCCGGAACATGGTCCGAGTCTTTTGTCATCAGCGAAAGAGAGGGCATGATGGTGCGCGGGCGGCCGATCGTGCTGGCCAGCGGCGAGTACATCCGGCCCGTCTACCACGAGAGCGGCGCCGACACCGAGAGCGTCGGGCCCGACTCCACATCACGGTTCCTGCGCTGGGACGTGAAGCAAAGGCAGTGGTTGGAGGCCGGACTCATCCGCTCGACCAAGGGCAATATTCCGCCCGCCCACGCCCAGCTAGCGCCGGGCCACCTGATCGCCTACTGCCGCCGTGGTGGCGGTTACGGCCCCGTCAAGGACGGCTTCATCGTGCGCGCCGAGTCGCGCGACGCGGGCCGCACCTGGACCGAGGGCGTCGATTCCAAGTTCCCCAACCCCAACTCCGCCATCGATTTCATCCGGCTCAAAAGCGGGGCACTGCTGCTGGTCTTCAACGATTCGATGAGCGATCGGACGCCGCTCACTGTCGCGCTCTCCACCGATGGCGACAAGTCCTGGCCGCACCGCAAGCATCTTGCGGCTGGTAAGGATTCTTTCGCTTATCCTGTCGCGCTACAAACCCGCGACGGCCGGATCCACGTGGTCTATACGTCGAACAGCCGCAAGGTCATCCAACACGCGGTGTTCGACGAATCATGGTTGCAGGGCCGGTGAAGCGCCCGGAAACGTTTCCTTCATCATTCGCACCATCCAGGCGCGGTGGTTCTGAATGTAGGACGGGAATGAGTTCGGCCTCGAGGGATCGAACGCCGGACCGGACCAGTCGAACTTCACCCGCCGGGCCTCTGTCTTAGCCTCCGGATCCTCCGGCCGGTCGACATGTTGCCCGGCGTAGCGGTTGCCGCGGAACCGCACATCTCTCGCCGGGCCGAAGCCGGGGCCGATGTCGAAGCCGCCGTTCTCGTGCCGCTTCACCTCGTGCCCGTAGCGCGCGGTGCCGTTGCTGATGAAGGTGTTGTTGACGAATTCGGCGTCGGTCGCGTAACCCTTCCAGTCAGAGAATTGCACCACGTTGACGGTCTCCCCGGCTCCCGTCTCGATGTAGTTATCATGCACCCGGATTCCAGTCACTGGGCCGGGGATATGGATGGTCCGCGCCTTGTCGTTGCGGCTGACGTTGTAGCGTACCTCCACGCGATCGTTTCCCACCATCGCGCCCGAATCAGGCGGCTTCGGTGTGCAGATCAACAGGAAGCCCCCCTCGTTGTCGTGCGAGTAGTTGAACTCGATCGTAGTGTTGCGCGAGTTGTAGTCGGAATCGAACCCCTGGCCGTCTTTCAGCGTGCGTGTCCACATCGCCTCGTTCAGCCGCATCACCGTGTTGTCGCAACTCCATGGCCAGATCCCGGCGTTGTATTCGTTTCCGCGCCGGTTGCAGTCCTTGGCGATGTTGTGTTCCACCAAAGCCCCGTCGCACGCCCACAGCACGATTCCGTCGCCGCCGATGTCCTCCACGTAGTTGTCGCGGATCACGACGCCCGTTGACGGGAACCACTTGGGCCGCGTGTAGAAAGCGGACTGCGCTGCGATCGCGCTGCGGTCCACCTTCCAAACGATGTTTCTCTCGATCCGCAGATCATCGAATCGGCTGGGCTTGGTCCGGCCGGACGTGCGGAAAATGATCCCCCCGTTGTCTTTCTTCTTGCTGGTTCCATTGACGTCGTGGATGTAGAGGCCGCTGACCACGATGTGCTGCCCCACGCCGAAATCGTCCAGCCACACATGCACGCCGCGCCGGACGGCCACGCCGTCGCCGCGGTTGGTCACTTCCAGATTGTGCAATTCAATCCACTGCTGGTTCTTGAGCAAAACGGCGTCTTCACCGCCGCCCTCGATTCGCGGCATCGCGCCGCGGCCATAGCGGTCAATGATGACCGGTGCGCCTGGCGCGCCGGACCCTCGCGTCACCAGAGGCCCCGCCCACACGCAGCCGCTCTTCAGCAGGACCTTGTCGCCAGCTTTCAGTTCCACGGAGGTGAGCTTTTCCAGCGTCTTCCATTCAGGCTTTGCGCAATCGATCTCGAACGTGGCGGCATGCGCGACAGCCATTGCGGATATTAGGATCAGAGACTTCATGAATACCTTCTGCGCTAACATGATATCCATCCATGAGGGGCGTTCGAATTATCCTTGCGTCGTGGTTCGCCGCGACCGTCTTTGCCGCGCCGCGGCCCGTCGACTTCAACCGCGAAGTTCGTCCCATTCTGTCGGATAAATGCTTCCAGTGCCACGGGCCCGATGAGAAGGGCCGCAAGGCCGGGCTGCGCCTCGACCTGAAAGACGCCGCGCTGGCCAAGGTAATCGCATCGGGCAACAGCGGCCAGTCCAAGCTCTTTCAGCGCGTCAGCCACGAGAAGAAGGCGCTGCGCATGCCGCCGCCGTACTCCGGTATCGCACTAACCGACAAAGAGATCGCGCTCCTGCAACGCTGGATCGACGAAGGCGCGAAATGGGAGACACACTGGTCCTACAGTCCGCCCAGGCGTTTCGATCCGCCGCCCGTCCGGCTGCCCGCCTGGTCGAAGAATCCTATCGATCAGTTCCTGCTCGCCCGCCTCGATCGGGAAGGGCTCAAACCCTCGCCTGAAACCGACCGCGCCACCCTCCTCCGCCGCGTCACGTTTGACCTCACAGGCCTTCCGCCCACCCCGGCCGAAGTGGATGCCTTCCTGAAGGACAAAACCCCTGGCGCGTACGAGCGCCATGTGGATCGCCTGCTGGCCTCGCCTCACTACGGCGAGCGCATGGCGATG
>CAYVDY010000648.1:0-3946 GCA_964450255.1 uncultured Candidatus Solibacter sp.
ATCGCGTCGCGGTTGCAGTCCTTGCCCACCAGCTTCAAGCCGAGCCAGTGATTCCCTTCGCCGGCACGGTTGCGCAGCAGCAGCGGAGCCTCGCCGTTGCCCGAGATCAGCACGTCGAGGCGGCCGTCGTTGTCGTAGTCGCCGACGGCCAGCCCGCTCGCCGCGAATTCTTTCTGAAAGACCGCTCCCGCCTCGGCACTGATGTTGCGCAGACTGTCCCCCACGTGGTGGAACAGCAGCAGCGGCCCTGGGCGGCGCGCATGGTGCACTTGCAGGACATTCTGGCTCCGGCTGATGTCTTCAAGAAAGTCCTGCGGATCGATCTGCAGGAGATCTACAACGAGATGCTGCGGCGCGGGTGGACACTGGGCTCCGAGCAGGGCCTGCGGTTCATGCAGCAGGTGATCCGGCTGTACCACGGCTCCGAGGTGAGACTTCTGAAAGACTGGTGGGGCGGGCGTTCGGGGACAGTGCTGCCGGACGCGGTGGTCAGCGTGGTGCCGAACTTCAACCGCGCGCTGTACGACGGGATTCAGGCCGTGCGGCCGGGCACGCCGTACATCACGATCCTCACCGATCTGGCGGACTTTCCGCCGCGGTTTTGGATGGAGCCGCAGGATCAGGATGTGATCTGCGGTAGTGAGCGCGCCTATCAGCAGGCGATGACGATGGGTTATGCGAAGGACAGGGTGTTCCTGACTTCGGGGATGATCCTGCATCCGCGCTTCTATGAGCCGCTGGAAGTGGACGTAGCGGCGGAGCGCCGCGCGCTGGGCTTGGACCCGGAGCGGCCCACGGGGCTCGTTCTGTTTGGCGGTTACGGCACTGGCGTGATGCGCGACATTTTGAACAAGCTGGATTCGTCGGCGCTGGACGTGCAACTCATTCTGGTCGCGGGCAGGAACGAGGCACTGCAGCGGGAGTTGTCGGCGCGGCGCACGCGAATTGCCAAGCACGTGGTGGGCTTTACGAACGAGATCCCGCGCTGGATGAAGCTCTCTGATTTCTTTATCGGCAAGCCAGGTCCAGGGAGTGTCAGCGAGGCCGTGCACATGGGGCTGCCCGTGATTACCGTGCGCAATGCGTGGACGTTGCCGCAGGAGCGGTTCAACTCCGAATGGCTGAGCGAGCGCGGCCTGGGCGTGGTGCTGCGGAGCTTTTCCGGGATCGACAATGCGGTCGGGGAGATCTTGAAAGCGGGGCGGCTGGCCGAGATGCGAGCGGCGACGGCGCAAGTTCACAACCGCGCCATCTTTGAGATTCCGGATCTGTTGCAGGTTATTCTGCAACGCGAAGGGCTGGTAGACTGATGGACTGCGATGCATCGCCGAAATTTTCTTCTCTCGACTCTCGCCGCGCCGGGGCTGTTTGGCGCGAAGCGAATTGACCTGTCGCGCATCAGCCTGCTGACCGATGAGATCGCCCGAACGCCGGCCGAGGCCATCGCCTTCGCGCGGCAGTATGGGATCCAGTGGGTGGAGTTGCGGGGCGTTCCTGGCGGCGGGGGCACCTATGCGTATCTGGCCGAGGAGAAGCTGCGCGAGGTCGCCAAGGACCTGAAGGCCAACGGGCTGGCGGTGTCCTTTCTGAACACGCCGATGCTGAAGTTTACGCTGCCGGGCACGGAGCCGGTGCGCCGGCGCGAGGAGACAGCAGAGGTCAAGGCGAAGCGGATCGAGCGTGAAAAGCAGATGTTTGAACGCAGAATCGACGATTTGCGCAAAGCGATCCGCGCTGCCCACATCTTCGACGTGAAGAGCGTGCGGGTGTTCACGTTCACGCGAGTGGCCGAGCCGGAGAGCGTCTTCCCGAAGCTCGCTGAGATCCTCGATGAGTTGGTGGCGATCGCGGAAATGGAAGGCATCGAACTGCTGGTGGAGAATGAGGCGTCGTGCAACGTGGCGACGTGCGCAGAGCTGAAGCGGATCTGCGAACTGGTGCCGCGCAAGGGATTCGGCATCAACTGGGATCCGGTAAATGCGCTCAACTCGAAGGAGAAGCCGTTTCCGGAGGGGTATGCGCTACTGCCAAAGAAGCGGATTCACAACGTGCAGATGAAGGCGCGGGCATTGGTGATCGGGCCTGATTTTATTGATTGGGGCGGCGTCTTCCAGTCGTTAGCCAAGGACGGCTACAAAGGCAAGGTCGGCCTGGAGACGCACGTGTTTGACGGCACGCTGATCGAGAAGTCGCACCTGTGCATGAAGAAGATTCAGGAGCTCGTCAAGGCGTGAAACCCTCCTTGCCGCCTTTCACCAAGTTCATCTTCATTGGACTCGCGTTGGCGCTGCTGTTGGGTGGTATCGGGTACTGGCTCAACACCGGGTCGCAAGTGCGGCTGGACGGCAGGATTCTGAAGGTGCGGACCGTACCGGCCGATGACGCGGCATCGCTCGCGGTGGTGGATTTTCGTGTGAAGAACCCTTCCGGCGCTCTCTTTCAGTTGAAGCGACTGACGATCGAGGTGACGACGGCGGAGGGCAAGGTGGTGGTAGGGCTGCCGGTGGCGCAGGTGGATCTGGACCGTGTGCTGGACTACCACAAGGTGTTCGGACCGCGTTACACGGAGATGTTGAAGGAGCGCGACCGTCTTCGTCCGAACACGCAGCAGGACCGCACGGCGGCTGGGAGTTTCGCCATTTCGGAGAAGGATCTGCAGCGGCGCAAGAGCCTGGTGCTCAAGCTGCAGGATGCGGATGGCGTGACGGTTGAGGTTCCGGAAACGGGCCGCTGATCGCAGTTCCGGCTGACGTATACTAAGGGTCATCCTGGGATTTTCTATGACCCGCACAGCCAACGCTATCCTTGTCGTTTCGTTGATCGTGACCGTGCACGGCCTCGCAGCCGGGAAGGTAGACTTCCAGCGTGAAGTCCGGCCGATCCTGTCTGACGCGTGCTTCCACTGCCACGGTCCGGACAAGACCACCCGCATGATGGGGCTGCGCCTGGATACGCGTGACGGCGCCTTCGCCAAGCGGGCGTCAGGTGCGGTGATCGTGCCGGGCAAGCCGGCGGCCAGTCTGCTGTATCAGCGCATTTCGGCTGCGAAGGCGGAGAAATTGATGCCGCCGCCTTACTCCCATAAGAAGGTGACTGCGGAGCAGCGGGACACTCTGAAGCGGTGGATCGAAGAGGGCGCGAATTGGGAAGAGCACTGGGCGTTTCAGGCTCCGGTGCGGCGCGAGTTGCCGGCCGTGAAGGACTCGTCCTGGGCTCGCAATCCGATCGACCGGTTCATTCTGGCGCGGCTCGAAGCGAAGGGGCTGGCTCCGGCGCCGGAGGCGAACAAGCGCACGTTGATACGGCGTGTGACGCTGGATCTCACCGGCCTGCCGCCCAAGCCGGAGGACGTGGAGGCGTTTGTGGCCGACCGGAGTCCGGACGCTTATGAGAAGCTGGTGGACCGTCTGATGGCGACGCCGCAATGGGGCGAGCATCGCGCCCGGTATTGGCTGGACGCGGCGCGCTATGGCGACACGCACGGCATCCACATCGACAACTACCGCGAGATCTGGCCGTACCGCGACTGGGTGATCCGCGCGTTCAACTCGAACATGCCGTTCGACCGCTTCACCACCGAACAGATCGCCGGCGACCTGCTGCCCAACCCCACGCTGGAGCAGCGCATCGCCACCGGTTTTCAGCGCTGCAACGTCACCACCAATGAAGCCGGCGTGATCGTCGACGAGGTGGAAGCCATCTACGCCAAGGACCGCGCCGATACCATCGGGGCCGTCTACATGGGGCTCACGGTGGGTTGCGCGAAGTGCCACGACCACAAGTTCGATCCCATCCCGCAGAAGGATTTCTACGCGCTCACCGCGTTCTTCCGCAACACCACGCAACATGCAATGGACGGCAACATCTCCGACACGCCGCCCATCGTGGTTGTGCCCGCCAACGGCGATCGCGCGCGCTGGGAGGCCATCGCGGCGCAGGAGCAATC
>CAYVDY010000649.1:0-3940 GCA_964450255.1 uncultured Candidatus Solibacter sp.
GACCAGACGCAGCAGGCGGTGTCGGATGAGCGGGGCGGATACCGGTACTCGATGGTGGCTCCGGCGCCGTATGAGGTGACGATCGGGGCGGCGGGGTTCAGGACGGCGCGAATGGAACGGGTGACGGTAAACGTTTCCGAAGTGCCGGTGCTGGACGCGGTGCTGGAGGCGGGGGATGCGGGCCAGACGGTGGAGTGCCAGTGCAAAGTGAGCAATTCGGCGCCCTCGACGGGCACGCTGGTGGACCAGAAGACGATCACGGCGGTGCCTTTGAATACGCGGAATTTCACGCAGGTGCTCTCGATGTCATCGGGATCGGCGGCGGACGTGAACAACGCGGGAACGCTGGGCCGGGGGACGTCGAGCGTGAACGTCAACGGGAACACGACGGCAGGGGCGTACACGATCGAGGGAGCGTATTCGCCGAGCACGGTGCCGAATCCGGACACAATTTCCGAGTTTAAGATCCAGACTTCGCAGTACGATGCCGGGTTCGGAGCGATGGCGCCGAGCACGAACCTGATGACGCGGCATGGGCAGAACGATCTGCACGGCAACCTCTGGGAGTTCCTGCGGAACGACGTATTGAACGCCAATGCGTTCTTCCGGAACGCGACGGGGCAGCCGAAGCCGAATCTGAAGCAGAACCAGTTTGGGGCGACCACGGGCGGGGCGGTAGTGAAGAACAAGTGGTTCTTCTTCGGATCGTACCAGGGGACGCGGCAGGTGAACGGACTGGATCCGACGTCGGTGGCGAATCCGATTCTGCCTCCGCTGGGGGCGGACCGGTCTGCGGCGGCTATGGCGGGGCAGTTCTGTCCGGGAAATCATCCGGGGGCGGAAGCGAGGTATCTGACGTTTGCGGGCGGGCGTCAATTGGATTGCCAGAACAGGAATACGGCGACGACGGCTGCCATTCATCCGGTAGCGCTGCGGATGCTGCAGGCCAAGGCGGCGGATGGGAGCTATCTGATTCCATCGCCACAGACGTTGATTACCTCGGGCAGCAACGCGGGCCTGGGATTCTCGTCGTACAGCATGCCTTCGACGTACAAGGAGAACCACTGGATTGCCAACAGCGACTACGTGGTGAATGCGATGCACACGCTCTCCGGCCGGTTGTTCACGGCGACGGTGGATCAATTACGATCGTTTGGATCGCCGGGCGGATATCCGGGGGCTCCGGTGGTGCCGGGTTGGGGCGCTCCACAGGCACTGAAGGCGTCTGACGTGGCAACGAGCGTGAAGCTGACGTCTACGCTCTCGGCAAACGTAGTGAACGAAGCGACAATGGCGTACACGCGAAACAACACGGATGCGGTGGGCGTGGGGATTCCGATGGCGTCCGATTTCGGGATTACGGCGGTGGATCCGCTGTTCGCGCATCCGCCGGAGGTGACGGTTCTGGGGCCGCTGGGGACGTTCCGGCTGTTTGGGACGAATCCGAACGACAATCATTTTCAGACGGTGACGTATACGTGGGCGGACAACCTGTCGTGGGTGAGGGGGAAGCAGCGGATCCGGATGGGCGGATCGTTCCTGCGGCAATACAACGGAAGGGCGGACACGGGGGGCGCGCGGGGGAAGATCATGTTCCAGACGTTCGCAGATTTCCTGCTGGGGTTGAGCGCGGCAGAGAATCTGAGTCCGGCGGGGCGGAGCAATATTCAGACGGTGGGGGCGAACGAGGGCGTGGGTCCGTTTGGCGAGTTGGAATACCGATACCGGCGCTACTACGGCTCGGCGTATGTACAGGACGACATCAAGCTGAACGCGCGACTGACGCTGAACCTGGGTTTGCGGTGGGAGTATCTGGCGCCGTCATGGGATGAGGCTGGGACGATCGGCAACATGTCGCCGTGGCTGCTGCGGCAGACGGCGATTCCACCGGCCGGGGGAACGCTGGTGGGCAACACGGTGGCGGCGAACTATGATGCGAACCTGGTGAACCCGTACACGGGGAAGCCGTTCGGGCCGCCTCCGGCAGGCGTGCTGGTGCGGGACAGGAGCAGTTTTTACGAGAACGGGACGCCGAGGGATTCATTCGCGCCACGGATCGGCTTTGCGTGGCAACCGATTGGGAGCTCGGGCCGGATGGTGATCGGCGGCGGGTATGGGTGGTTCTACCAGGCCCCGGCGTTCAGCGGGAACGCAGGAGGGGCGCCTCTGTTCACGGCGGCTCCGTTTGCGCAAAGTTTCACGAACACGGATGCGAGCAATAGCGGGTCGAACTGGGAGCAGCCGTTTCCGGCGACCACGTTGGGATTTGTGCCGCGCACGCTGACTTCGCAGTTATCCGACCGGGTGGCAGGGCCGGAGTACCGGATTCCGCGGCTGCAGCAGTGGAATGTGACGGTGAAGTGGAAGTTGCTGCGGGCTTCGTCGCTGGACTTGGGGTATGTGGGGTCGCGGGCGAGCCGTTTGCTGATGGCGCACGGTCTGAATCAGCCGCTGCTGGCGAGCGCGGGGAGTCCGGTGAACTGCGGATACGACGGGGTGGCCGGGCACTGTATTACCTCGAATACCTCGAAGAACGCGAAGCAGCGGGTGCCGATTCTGGGCGAGACGCCGACGGCGCTGCTGAACAGCGATTTTGCAGGGCGGTCTGACTATCACAGTATGCAGACGACGTTCCGGAGCCAGGTTGCACGGGCGCTGACGTTCCAGGCGGCGTATACGTATTCCAAGGCGATGAGCAATTCGGTGGTGTACAACGACCAGACGCGGCTGGACCTGGCAAACGGGCGGACCAGCTTCGACCGGACGCACCGGACGATTGCGAACTTCGACTATCAACTGCCGGCGCCGGGCGCGGCACAGGGCTGGATGGGCGGGTTGCTGCGAGGGTGGTCCACGGCGGGGATTGTGATTGTGCAGAGCGGGCTGCCGATGACGCTGACGGATCCGGCGGGCGGGGCGGTATTCGGGCGGGCAGGCACGTCCACGGTGACGATGTGCCCGCAGGCGAGCTATGGGGATCTGTCGACGGCGGGCGGGATGGATGAGCGGCTGGGCGGATGGATCAATACGGCGGCCATCTGCGAAGCTCCGGCGGTAGGATCGGATGGTGCGACGGGGTATGGCAATGCCGGCATCAGCTTGATGAACGGGCCGGGCCAGGTGAACACGGATTTCTCGATTGGGAAGCGGAGCCGGGTGGGCGGGTTGAGGGAAGACGCGGAGCTGGCGTTCCGGGTGGAGTTTTATAACGCGCTGAACATGGCGCAGTTTGCGAATCCGGGGACGACGTTGGGGACGGCAAACTTCGGGGTGATCACGCAGACGTCGGTGGCGCCGCGGCTAATTCAGTTCGGGTTGAAGTATCTATTCTAGTTGGGCGAGAGTAGATCAATATGATACGTGCTGCGGTGGGAGTCCTGCTGATTGCGGGCGCGATGGGTGCGAGGGGGCAGTTTGCACCGGCGCAGGCGGAGTGGAACCGGGCGATTGAGCCGTTCCGGATCGTGGGCAATGTTTACTACGTGGGCGCGTCGGGGGTGTCCGCCTATCTGATCACGACGCCGGAGGGGCACTTCCTGGTGGACACCGGATTCATGGAGACGGCGCCCATCGTGGAGGCGAGCATTCAGAAGCTGGGTTTCCGTGTGGCGGATGTGCGGATGATTCTCGTTGGCCACGGGCACTACGACCACGCTGGGGGTGTAGCGGAGATCAGGGCACGCAGTGGGGCGAAGGTGCTGGCGAGCGCAGGCGAGGCTCCGCTGCTGGCGAGGGGCGGCAAGGGTGACTTCGCGCTGGCTGACAGGTATCCGTTCCCGCCGGCCAAGCCGGACCGGATCGTGCGAGATGGCGAGGAGATTCGTTTGGGGGGCACTGTGATCACCGCGCACCTGACACCCGGCCACACAAAGGGGTGCACCTCGTGGACCACGCCGGTCAAGGAGGGGGAGAAGGTCCTGCGGGTTGTGTTTCCTTGCAG
>CAYVDY010000650.1:0-3929 GCA_964450255.1 uncultured Candidatus Solibacter sp.
CGACAGCAGTGGGAAGGCCGCCACGCCGGCTAGGACCAGCGCGGCGGATCCAACGTTGACCTTCATAAAGCAGCTCGTTTCATTCCAGATTCTGAGCCGATCCTGATGGGGCCGGCAGACCTCTCATAATCTCTCTTCCGTGCGCCGTTGATGTGTCATTCCCGACCTAAAGCTTCATCGCTTAACCGCTCAATAGTGAGCATGACTGACCCGCTACTGGTTATCGAACCGAAGTCCGCCACAATTGGCTGAGCCCCATCCGGAACATCAGGGACGGTGATGTTGAACTGGTACAGGCCCGGCAAGACGAGGTAACCCGCAACATCCGTCACAGGGACTCCGCCGATGGTGATCGTGGGGTTCTCTCGGAGAGGGAAGGATCCGGTGAACGCGAGGAAAATCGAGGTGGTAGAGGGAGCATCACTCGCGTCTCCGAATCCCGTTCCAAACAAAGAGATCACTTCACCTGGCCGAACTGCACGCTTAACCCGCGGGTCGATGCTTGGATCGCCAACTAAAGCACCGACAGAAGATAGGCCGGTGACGAAGTAGTTTTCACCGCTGGCATACGGAGCGTAGAAGGCTGGGAGACTCGGTGTTGCGGTCAAGTCGCAGCTGGATGTCCCATCTGGAGTCGTGATCTCCACCCGAGTGGCGCCTGCGCCCAGATCTACAGGAGCCAGCACGTTCACCTGCCCTGGGCTCACGAAGCTAATGGAAGTGGGCTTGCCGTTCATCGTCACGCTAACGCCTGCCAGGGATATTGGCAGCCCACCGGAAAAGTCTGCGCCGTCCCATGTAAGCGTGGTGTTCGAGAAATTCTTCCCAAAGACCGAAATCCAACTCGACCCGGTGACGCCCGCCTGAAAGCTCCAGGGATCGCACACCCCTCCCTCAGTAATTGCTGGAGGCTCTTGAGCCGTCAGCTCCGCCAATTCGTACTGCCGGTTGCCCATGCCCAGAGAAGCCATGTGTTCCAGTTGGCGCAAGCCGCTCCGGGACTCAATTCGCTGCACCAGATCTCGCCGCTCGGCCTCCGGCATCGCGTATACCAAATCGATCGAAGCCTGGTCCACGGCCAAAATGTCAGTTGAAGCCACGATGCCGATATCGGGGCACGTTGGCGCCGCGCCGCGACCGTTGCAGTCGCAGTCCACTGAAAGGTTTTTCAGAATATTGATGTAAACGATATGAGTGCCGAAATGCGACGTCGTCGCTTTGCCCGACTCTGCCATACGTTCCAGGAAGATCGGACCGGTTGGAAATCCCGCGCCGTGAACCTGGAGCTTGCCTGACCGTGCCGACGCGCACCCGATTCCAATGTTTTTGAGCGATCCGCCGAAACCACCCATCAAATGCCCTTTGAAATGCGTGTAGACAAGCAGAGAGTCGTAATTGAGTAGGTTTCTTCCCACCGCTACCTCGGTGAGGTGAGTCCCTTGAGTGTAGGACGACCCAGGGGAGTCGAGGAACTCCCGCATTCCGGGCACCGGTAACATGGCGTCCCCCTCCGCGTCCATAATATCGACAGGGCAGAAATCGTACCCATTGACAGTGCATGTCGCCAAGTGAGTTTGAGTATTGGCCCGCGTTCCGCCATAGACGACGTTGCATTCCACGATGGAGCTATTGGGAATTGTCGCCTGCAATCCCTTGATGAGTTCGATCGGTAACAGGTTGTTCCCGTGCGGCTCGCCAGTGTGCAGTTTTATGCCGACCCGGCCGGTTATTCCGCCATTGATCCTGGAATAGATCCGAAGCAGTCCATCGAGGCTGATATCCCTCGTGAAGTACACGGTGGATCTATCTCCATCGGCGGTCCTGTTCGGCGCGGCCGAAGCGCGGCGAGGAATCAGGTCAAACAAGGCAGCGGTCCCCATCCCGATAGCGCTCTGTGCGAGTAGGCTGCGACGCGAGATTCCAGCCCTGAGATCTTTTACTGCTTTCATGAGTACTTCCTATCACCCCTGTTTTTCGGGAGCTTCCACGCCGGAGAACCGGAGCACGCCTGCTGGCAATCGCGCGCCATGAATTGGTGTGCGGCCAAGCGAGGTATTCAACTCGCGGAGTTCGTTGGACGTGAAACGGACCGCGTCAGCGCCGAGATTGTCCAGCAGATGCGGCATCTTCGTCGTGCCGGGAATCGGAACGACCCAGGGTGCCTGGGCGGACAACCAAGCCAGGGCGATCTGCGCAGGCGTTGCCGCTTTACGCCGTGCCCATTCCTTGACGAGCGCCACAATCGCGACGTTGCCGGCTCGGTTATCCGGCGCAAACCAGGGCACCATTCCGCGGAAGTCGCCCTGCTTCAGAGTTGTGTTCTGGTCGATGTCGCCAGTCAGGAACGCCATGGCCAGCGGGCTCCAACAGACGAAGCCGATTCCCAGTTCTTTGCATATCGGCAGGATGTCGGCCTCGGGGTCGCGCGCCATCATGCAGTACTCGTTTTGAACAGCCGTCACCCGCTGCACAGCATGCGCCCGGCGGAGCGTCTTCGGTCCGGGTTCCGAAAGCCCAAAATGTAGAACCTTTCCTTTAGCGATGAGATCCTTGACCGTGCCAGCGACGTCCTCGATTGGCACCGCAGGATCGACGCGATGCTGGTAGAGCAGGTCGATACGGTCCGTCTTGAGCCGCTTCAACATTGCATCAACGGCCACGCGGATGTGTTCTGGACGGCTGTTGAGACCGCCCTTCCTCTGGCCCGTCTCCGGATCGATGTCCCAGCCGAACTTCGAGCAGATCACCACGCGATCGCGGAACGGCGCCACTGCCTCGCCTAGAATTCGCTCGACTTCGAGTGGGCCATACGCTTCAGCCGCATCGAAGAACGTCACACCACGGTCATAAGCCGCGCGGGCCAGGGCGATCATGTCGGGCCGGCGTGGAGCCGTCGCATAGAAGGTCCCTGTCATGTCCTGGCATCCAAGTCCGATACTCGAAACTTCCAGTTGCCCGAGTTTGCGATGCCCCTTGACCAGCCGTTTGACTCCTGCGTCTCCGCCCTGCTGCGGATTGGCGGAAGCCAGGAGACCGCCCGTTACCCCTGCGGCAGCGATGGTTCCTGTTGTTCGCAAGAATGAGCGGCGATTCACGGGATCTTGTTGTGTCCGGCCGGTGTTATCAATGTTGCGCATATCGTTCCTCTCAGGCCCTTTTCCAATACTCCAGCGTTGGTCCGGTGTAGACGCCGGCGCCGGTTACTGCCTTCTTCTGCGTAGCCGCAATCTCCTCGGCGGTCATCGGTTTAAAGCTCTGGGCCGTGCGGATGTTGTCTTCCATCTGCCCCTGTGTACCCGCGCCACAGATCGCGACATGCACACCGGGTTGGCTCAATGCGTAACGCAGGCATTCGGTCGAATTGAGAGTCCGCAGTAGATTGGCCTTGGCAAAGATCTTGATGGCCTGAACCCCGATTCCCAGTTCCTTCGCAAGAGGAAGGGCCGCCTTCTCAAAGCTCAAATAAGCGTGATCGGCGGCATGCACCGGCATCATCACGGTGTCCCACTTGTCGTAGGCTTTCAACATGGCCGCATGAGTCACGGGATCAAAATGCCCTGTGAATCCGATCAGACGGCACTTGCCGGCTTTCTTCGCGGCTTCAAACGTCTCCATGGCTCCACCCGGCGCAAAGACCGCGTCAATCTCGGCCTGCGTTCGAAGATCGTGAAGCTGCCAGAGGTCGAGGTGATCGGTTTTCAGCAGACGAAGTGAGGTTTCCAAATCCGCTTGTGCACCCTTGGCCGTGCGCTGTGCAGACTTCGATGTGAGGAAGACGTTGTTACGCACACCCTGAAGTCCGATGCCGTATGCTTCTTCGGAACGCCCCTGCCAGTACATGCGGGCGCAGTCAAAGTAGGTGAGCCCAAGATCGTACATCGTACGAACATGCTCCGCAGCCGCTTGGACGGTCGGGTGCAGGTCCATGC
>CAYVDY010000651.1:0-3904 GCA_964450255.1 uncultured Candidatus Solibacter sp.
ACCCGAAATCCGTGGGCAAGTTCCCGCTGACCTCGTGCCATAAATCGCCGGCGTTATCGCTCCGCATCACGTCCCAGTGCTTCTGCATGAACAGCACCCCCGGCCTCTTCGGGTGCATCGCAACGTGGTGGACACAGTGGCCCACCTCTGCGTTCGGATCGGGAATGTACTCCGACTTCAATCCCTGGTTAATGGCCTTCCAGGTAGTGCCTCCGTCGTCGCTACGGAACGCGCCTGCCGCCGAGATTGCGATGTAAATCCGCCTTGCATCGCTCGGATCCAGGATGATCGTGTGCAGCCCCATTCCGCCCGCGCCGGGTTGCCACTGGGACCCTGACCCATGCCCGCGCAGCCCGGAAAGCTCCTGCCAGGATTGTCCACCGTCAGCCGATCGGAACAGGGCTGCGTCCTCCACCCCCGCATACACCGTATTTGCATCGGTTAGGGAGGGCTCCAGATGCCATACGCGCTTGAACTCCCACGGATGGGGTGTCCCGTCATACCACTGGTGCGTACCCGTGACGCCGTCGTATACGAACTTGTTGTCCACTGGCGCCCATGTCTGCCCGCCATCGTCGGAGCGCTGGATCAGTTGCCCGAACCAACCGCTGCTCTGCGACGCATACAGTCGGTTCGGATCCACCGGCGATCCCTTTACGTGGTAGATTTCCCAGCCCGCGAAGAACGGGCCGCTGACGTCCCACATCTTTCGAGCTCCGTCCGACGACAGAACGAATGCGCCCTTCTTCGTGCCGACCAATACCCTAACCTTGCTCATCCTTCTCTCCTTTTTTGTGAGCTTCCTTTCAATTCCCGGCCAACGCCGCCCGCACGGAAACTGGGGATCAACGGAGTCGAATCCCGCTCCTGCCACCGTCGCCTTACCTCAGCGAGGAAGCCTTCGCGGTTCTGCTCCATGAATGCAATCAGATCGGAGGGTGCCCCTGAGTCTTCATGCCGAACTCCCCAGAGCAGCAATTCCAGCAGCACCGGCGCCAGATCAATCCCCTTTTCCGTCAACCGGTAGTTCACCCGTCGTCTATCCATCTCTTCGGCCTCTGCGGTGATGATCCCAGCCGCTTCGAGCCGCCGTAACCGGTCGGCGAGAATGTTCGTCGCGATCCCTTCACCGGACTCCTGGAACTCCTTGAACCTTCGAAACCCGCGAACCATCAGATCGCGAATCACAAGCAACGACCAGCGATCCCCAAAAGTATCCAGCGAAATACTTAAGGGGCAGCCAGACCGGTGTTTTGCCTCCAACTTCCCAGGCACCACCCGAAGCATACTTGACTAACTTGTAAGCTGCAAGTGATTTCTGCTGCCTGAGACCTACCCCGCCACGCAGCCGAGCGTTGATCAACTCCGATGTAACCGAAGCGCCCCCTCGCGCATCTTCACCCTCGGAAGGCGCGTTCGACGCGATACAATCGCCATGCTCAGGCTGGCAGGACAGGGTGCCGGATCCGTTTCCGACGCGCGCAAGGCCCTTCAGTGGAAAGTCTGGAGGGTGCAGCATAAAGCCCTCACGCGAGTCGGCAAATGGACGCTTCTGTCCTTGGTCCTGGCCCTTCTCGCCGCGCTTGAGATCCGGACTTCCTGGCTGCAGTCCCGAATCCTCACTGCCACTTCCCGCCGGCTCTCGTTCCGATTACAGGCCGGTCCCAGCCCCGTCGTCCTTCCGCCCGCCAGGGGCCCGTACGACCGCCGGCTAGGCTACGAGCAGTTGCCTTCGTTCCAGACCCGCCTGCTCGCCGAAGGATTCCACGTTTCGGCGCAGGCCCGTTCGTCGCCCCTGTTGCAACAGATACGCGAATTGACTCTGTTCCCCGTCTATGCCGAGAAGAGCCAGGCCGGACTGCGGGTACTCGACCTCCGGGAGCAGCCGCTCTTCGCCCGATCCTGCCCGGAGCGTGTCTATGCCCGCTTTGAGGACATCCCCCCGCTCGTCGTCACAAGCCTTCTCTTCGTGGAGAACCGCGAACTCCTTAACGCTCGCAGCCTCACCCGCAACCCCGCAGTGGAATGGGACCGCCTCGCCAAGGCAGTACTCGACCTCGGTGTCCGGCAGGTGAAGCCAGGCCACCCGATCTCGGGCGGCAGCACTCTCGCCACGCAGTTGGAGAAGGTCCGCCATTCACCCGAGGGCCTCACGTCATCGGTCCCCGAAAAGGCCCGCCAGATGGCTTCGGCCTCCCTTCGCTCCTATCTGAGCGGCGAGAATACTCACCGTGCCCGACGGCAAATCGTCCTCGACTACATGAACTCCCTGCCACTGGCCTCTCTCCCGGGCTACGGTGAGGTCACCGGCCTCGGCGACGGACTATGGGCTTGGTACGGAGCGGACCTCGCCGCCGTCAATCAGCTCATGGCCATGCCCTGGAACGGCAACTCGGAACCCCGCCTGTTGAAAGAACAGGCGCTCGCCTTCCGGCAGGTGTTGAGCTTGCTTCTGGCTGTCAAGAAGCCTTCAACCTACCTTCTGCAGGATCGCCAGGGACTGGATACCCGCGTGGACGGCTATATCCGGCTCCTGGCTGAGGAGGGTGTCATCGGACTGCGCCTTCGCGATGCCGCCCTCCTCGCCCGCCCGGTTGCCCGCCGCCGGCTCCCCAACATAGCTCCTCTGGACTTCGCCGGCCGCGAGGCATCCGACTCCGTCCGCGCCGAGCTGCTACGCCTCCTCGGCCTCGATAGCGCTTACGAACTCGATCGCCTCGATCTCACCGTCAAAACCACCCTCGACGGTCCCTCCGGCGACGCCGCAAGCCGCACCCTCAAGCAGCTCAAAGACCCTGACTTCGCCGCGGCGGCCGGTATCCTTGGCGACAGGCTGCTCACCACGGCCAGTCTCGGAAACGTCATCTACAGCTTCACGCTCTACGAACGGACGCCCGGCGCCAACCTGCTCCGCCTGCAGGTGGACAATCTCGATCAGCCGCTAAATGTCAGCCAGAGCACCAAATTGGAGATGGGCTCAACCGCCAAGCTGCGAACGCTCGTCACTTACCTGGAAGCAGTGGCCGAGCTGCATGTGAAGTACGCCGCCGCTCCGTCGCCCCGTCCGGACGATGTCCTCAACCCCCGGGATCACCTGAGCCGGTGGGCGATCGAATACCTCGCGGCGGCAACTGACAAGGGCTTGCCGGCCATGCTCGAAGCGGCGATGGTCCGCACCTACTCCGCCAGCCCGGGAGAGGCGTTCTTTACCGGCGGCGGCCTCCACGTGTTCTCGAACTTCGATGCGAAGCACAACGGCCGCATCATGACCGTGCGGGAGGCCTTCCAACAATCCGTAAATCTTGTCTTCATCCGCCTGATGCGCGACTTGGCGCATTACCATACATACCGCCGTCCGGGCATCACGCCCGACATCCTGGAGGACCCGGACGATCCCCGCCGCGCTGCCTATCTGGAACGCTTCGCTGATCTGGAAGGCCAGCAGTTCCTGCGAAAATTCTATGGCAAGTACAAGGGTCAGGATCCGGAAGCAGCGCTCCACAATCTCCTGGCCAGCCTTGTTCCGACGCCCCGCCGGCTCGCAGCCATCTACCGCTCCGTCAAGCCGCAGGCAACCCCGGCGGAGTTCGCCGCGTTTCTCGCCGCTCAACCAGCGGCCCGCAGTCTCTCGCCCAAGGCGGTCGC
The DNA here is from genome assembly GCA_964450255.1 of uncultured Candidatus Solibacter sp. GTDB lineage: Bacteria > Acidobacteriota > Terriglobia > Bryobacterales > Bryobacteraceae > Paludibaculum. The sequence goes on from CAYVDY010000651.1 coordinate 3,646, forward strand.
GGATCTCTACGCCGCCTATGGACCGGATCAGTTCGATCTGAACGACCGCGGCTACCTGGCCCGCGTCCATCCGCTCGAGTTGTGGCTGCTGGAATACATGAGCAGCCATCCACAGGCGGACCTCGACGAGCTTCTAGCGGCTAGCGCCGCCGAGCGTCAGGAGGTCTACCGCTGGTTGTTCAGAAAGAATAAAAAGCACGGCCAGGACACTAGAATCCAGACTCTGCTCGAAGTCGACGCGTTCGAAGAGATCCATCGG
>CAYVDY010000652.1:0-3903 GCA_964450255.1 uncultured Candidatus Solibacter sp.
CCGCTCGCTTCGGAGCCGAAGTCTTCCGCGGATCGCCCCGGCAATCTGACCTGATGGTGGTCGCTGGCCGCGTTTCGAATAAGATGGCTCCTATCGTCCGGCATTTGTATCAACAGATGCCCGAACCCAAATGGGTAATCTCCATGGGCGCCTGCGCCACCTCGACGGGCGTCTTCAGCAACTATGCGTTGATCCCGGTGAATCAGGTGATTCCGGTGGATGTGTATGTGCCGGGTTGCCCGCCGCGGCCGGAGCAGCTGATCTATGCGATCACGATGCTCCAGGAGAAGATTCAGAAGGGCCGCGGGACTACGATGGACGTTTTGAATTTGTCGTAGATGGCACGCGGATGAACGCGGATATACGCGGATACGGGCTTTAGCTGTGGCGGATGACTAGGACGTCACCGTCTTTCACTATGTACTCTTTGCCTTCGAGGCGGAGCTGTCCCTTTTCGCGGAGGCCGTGGTAGCCGTTCTGGTCTACCAGGGTTTGCCAGTTGACGACTTCGGCTCGGATGAACTTCTTTTCGAAGTCGGAGTGGATGGCGCCGGCGGCTTTTACGGCGGTGCAGGCGACAGGAATGGTCCAGGCGCGGACTTCGGTTTCTCCGGCGGTTAGAAAGCTCATCAGGCCGAGGAGCGTGTACATCGAGTTGATGAGGCGGTCCAGGCTGGTGCCGGGGAGGCCGTAGCTGGCCATGTACTCGGCGGCCTCTTCGGCGGAGAGCTCGGCGAGTTCGGCTTCGATTTTGCCGCAGACGGCGGTGACGGCGGCGTTGGGCTTGCCGTTGAGGATTTTCTCGCGGAAGGACGCTTCCACTTCATTCAGCTTGGCTGCATCGCCTTCGCCGAGGTTCATCACGTAGAGGATGGGTTTCTGGGAGAGGAACTGGAAGCCGCGGAGGATCTTTTCGTCCTCGCCTTCGAGCTCCCAGGTGCGGAGGGGTTCACCGGCGTCGAGCTTGGTCTTGGCGATTTCGAGGAGATCGAATTCACGGTCGAGCGCCTGGTCGCGGATCTTCTTGCGCTCTTTGTTGAGGCGTTCGAGTCGTTTCTCAACGACGACGAGATCGGAGAAGACGAGTTCGAGATCGACGTCCTCGATGTCGCGGAGGGGATTGACGTCACCCTTGTCGTGCGGCACGGTGTCGTCCTCAAAGACGCGGACGACGTGGGCGATGGCATCGACGACGCGGAGGCTGGCGAGGTAGCTGGGGTCGCGGAGAGCTTCCTTGGAGATGGCCGGGAAGTCGAGGAACTCGATGGTGGCGTGGGTGACCTTGGGCGGCTCGAATATTCTGGCGAGCGCTTCGAGGCGGGGATCGGGGACCTTCGTCACGCCGATGCGGACTTCCATGCCGCCGAGGCGGGCAGCTTCGTGGACTCCGGTCAGGATGGTGAACAGGCTGGTCTTGCCCGTCATGGGGAGACCGAGGATTGCGGTTTTCATAAGTGCTTAGAGGGGAACTTCGATTCGGTTGAGGATTTCAGTGAGCAGGCGCTCGGCGCTCTCTGTGGAGCGGGTGGCGAGCGAGGCGCGCTGGTTGAGCATGACGCGATGAGCGAAGACGGGGACGGCGAGGCGTTTGACGTCGTCCGGGAGAGCGTAGTCGCGGCCTTCGAGGAGAGCGAGGGCCTGAACGGCGCGGAAGAGGGCCTGGGCGCCCCGCGGGCTGACGCCGAGAGCGAGCGATTCGTGGGTACGGGTGGCATCCACGATAGCGAGCATGTAGCCGACGAGGGACTCATCGACGGTGACCTGTTCGGTAGTGGTCTGGAGGGCGAGCAGTTCCTCCGGCGTGAGCACGTGTTTCATGGCGGGGGCGCCGGCGTGGCCGTTGCGGAGGATGGAGCGCTCGCTGGCGGAATCGGGGTAGCCGATGCGGAGGCGCATAAGGAAGCGATCGAGCTGCGATTCGGGGAGGGGGTAGGTGCCGTGGTGCTCGACGGGGTTCTGGGTGGCGATGACGAGGAAGGGCTCGGCCATGGGGTAGGTATGGCCGTCGATGGAGATCTGGCGCTCGTTCATGGCTTCGAGGAGGGCGGACTGCGTTTTTGGGGTAGCGCGGTTGATCTCATCGGCGAGCAGGAAGTTGGTAAAGACGGGGCCGGGCTTGAACTCGAATTCGCCGCTGCGGGCGTTATAGACGGTGACGCCGAGGATATCGCCGGGGAGCATATCGGCGGTGCACTGGAGGCGCTGGAAGCCACATTCGACGGAGCGGGCGAGGGCGTGGGCGAGGGTGGACTTCCCTACCCCGGGCACGTCCTCGATGAGGAGGTGACCGCGCGAGAGGAGGCAGACCACGGAGAGGCGGATGACGTCGCTTTTGCCGCGGATGACGGCATTGAGCGAGGCTTCCAGTTCGTGGAGCTTAGGGACGGCGGAGATGGGCGCCTCGGGGCCGGGCATGGCTGTTAACATGATAGCGGTTTGGGGCGCGGGGGGTGCGGGCGAGCGCGGGAGTTCAGGCGGCCGCATGACAGCGGGCAGCTCCCTGGCGCGAATTCTCATCTGCTCTGGCATATATTTGTCCTTTCCTGATAGGCGATCGCATATTCGATGGAAGGGCACCGGCCCGTGGCGAGCCTCGATTGCGGGGGAGTGCGTGTCTGTGGATGTTGAGAGAGGCGGGGCGGCGGGTCGGCGTTGCCGTTTTTGGGCGGCGGGTGCAACGGGACCAGCTGGGAGATGAGGCGGAAGGGGCTGCGGCGGCCAAAGTAAGCTTTTTGGGGGCGGGTGTAAGGAGTTCGTTTTCAACGATTTGTGGGACTGCTCGTTCTCTGGCGGTATTGGCTTTGGCCAGTTTCCAGGCTTTTTCGGCGCGATCGGCGTCGCGGCGGAGTTGGTGCAGGCGGGTGTGAATGGCGAGGAAGAGACTGGTTTGGGTGGTGCAAAAGTGGTGGACTCCGCGGGCCTCGCTGCCGTGTTGGAGGCGAATGTGGGCATCGAGGACGCGGGCGTAGTAGCCGTTGAGTTCGAGGATCCAGAAATTGAACACGAGGTAATGGAGGAGGGCGGCGTGTTCGGCCGGATCTTCGACATCGGCGAGGAGCGGGAGGGCGCGGTCGCGGATGCGGGCCTCCCAGGCGGGGTGGAGCTTGAACTTGCGGGCGAAGAGGTGATGCTTGCAGGCGTTGGCGGAGACCTTTTCCTTGCCGGCGGGCGTGACGGGGCCTTTGGACTTTTTGGCATTGGCGCGATTGGCGGCGAGTTTTTTGTCGGTCATGCGGAGTAAGGCCATGGTTCGAGCTCCCGTATGGAGATTACTACGGGGTGTCAAGGAAACTGGCGGGATGGGTGGGGTAATGTCGTTTGTTTGCAGGGAGTTGCGGGCGTGTGAACGGGGCCGGCGGAGGGGGCAAGAGACGGCTCAATTCGTGGATCGGCGATTGCGGCATTCGGTGAGTGGCGAAATTCACTTCGAGGGGCTCTACGAGGGCTGCGGCGATTCGGGTCAGCAAAGGCCGAGCGTGCCCTTCGCAGCCGGAGTCTTCGAGTCAGGCGAGACGGACCCGCCCGTCCGGTGCCGGTAATAGCTCGAACCAAGAAGGGTGTCGACCAAGCGGCGAGATGAATGGGGCGGGAGCACTACTAGCGGCTGGGCGCAAGTGATCGCTGGGAGTTGAGGGCTCGCTGGCCGCGTGGCGTGCATGCCGGTGTTGGCGGCGTGATTCCCAGGTATTCAGTACCCCCATAAAGGGGTACCGGTACGTTACAGAGCGTGTAACGTACGGAATTGCGGGTCGCTGCGTGTTTTGCGCGTTGACGATTTTTTCAGAGTAACCTACCCTTTATTCTTGAACTTGTTCGCCCGAGGGAAAACCCAGCAACGTCTGGCTTCTTTCCTAGGAGTCTGTCGGAGATAGATTTCTCCAAGCCCGCTCGATAAAACACTAC
>CAYVDY010000653.1:0-3884 GCA_964450255.1 uncultured Candidatus Solibacter sp.
TGCGGCCCAGCATCTCCTTCGCCTCCTTGCCCACCGCCTCAACTTCACCGTTGGTCTTGTTGATGGCTACAATGGATGGTTCGTTTACGACAATCCCCTTGCCGCGGGCGAAGACCAACGTATTGGCTGTGCCCAAGTCAATGGCAAGGTCGGACGAAAAGAGGCTAAATAGCGACCGGATATTCATTTCGAGGGAGGCGCCCGCGCGAACTCATGCGAGGCGCGAACACATTTCGAGCGTAGCACAGACGCGGTACTCGGTCGTCACCTTGTACCCTGAGTCGATACCCCAAGTCCTTTAGCTTTTCGAAGACGAATTGCAGCGCCGCGCGGTGTTGGGCGCGGTCCGACATGTCGTGAGCCTGAAGATAGGAGACGATGGCGGCCACGGTGGACTCCACTTCGGGCATCGAGCGGCGCACGGCGGCCTCGTAACGCCCTTGCCCCGCCCACTCGCCAGTTTTCACGCCGAGCCGGACATCCACCAGTTGACTGGCCTGCCGGACGCGGGCGCAGCGGTCGGAGTCCGGCGGCGTCGTCCCTTTCTCCATTTGTTCGGCGGCCTGCTCCATCGTGCGGAACCAGAACGTACGGTGATCGATACCGCGGCGGTCAAGTTCGTCCCGAATCAGGACGTGCTGTGCGATGTCGCCGGCGTGAATCCCGACGCAAGCCCATTCGTTATTGATGAGCACCGGGGCAGGGAAGCCCTGTGCTTTGAGCCAGGCATGGCCGAACTCGTGGGCCAAGAGAGCCTCCTGGTGCGCCTCCCACTCAGCCCGTTTGGCGCCGTTCAGCAGAATCAAATAGGCGCCGCCGGCAGGCGACTTGTGATGGATCATGACTGCGTACATCAGCGAGAACTGCCGCATGAACTGATCCTGCTTGAGATATTCGACGAACAGTTCGCGTCCCGGCGTGTCCTCCGCCAGCGTGAATTCGTTTCGTTCGGCTTGGTGCTGCACCTCCGCCACCAGGAGGCGGGCGCCGCCCTTAGCCTCGATGTCGGACTTCCAACCCAGCAGGGCTGCCGTCAGAACCACCAGTGATGCCGTCACATCTACCATTGTGTGCGATGATCAGGAGTTGTGGATGAGCGGTCCTTCTATACTGAAACCCAGGCGACCAAGCCGGCTCGGCTGAATTGCCCATTTTGCCGCAGCATGGACGAGCATATGCTCCGATGGCTGGTGCGAACCAAAAAGGACCGTCTACCTGGCGGAGCCGACGAGCGGGATCGTGCGAAGTTCGCTAAAGCACAGAGCTATATGGTCCTGTTGGACGACAAAGCCCAGTGCAAGCAGTCCCGATGCCGCCGCCCGTTCGATATCAGCGGCATCAAGACCACCGCATTCCTGTGATCAGCCGGCGCACTCTTCTGGCTGCCTTGCCGCTGGCCGCTGCGTGTAACCGGCAGCCGGGCTCTGGTTACCGCGGCTTCGCATTCGTCGCGACCGAGGACTCAGCCTCACTGGCTGCCGTGGATCTGATGGCTTTCGCGGTGAAGAGCCGCATCGCTCTGCCGGCGCCGGCCTCCGTGTTGGTTCGCCATCCTGATCCTAGCCGGCCCTTGCTTTACGCCATGTCTCCGGGCAACCGCAGCGCCGAAGAGATCGACTACCGCGAGAGAAGGCGGCTGCGCAGCGTCAAGCTCGGTGGCGAACCGGTGGCGGCGCGGGAATGCCAGGGCGTGCTCTGGTGCCTGTTGCGAGGTTCGCAGCCGCGGATTGTCGCGCTGGAGGGGCGAGGTGTCCCGCTCCCGGCTCAGCCGATCGACTTCGACGTATCCAGCCGGGCTCCGCTGGCCTGCGCTACGCTCGCTGACGGAACGGTTGTTTTCGTTGATCTGAAGGCGCGCCGGGTACTGCCGCCGGTTGCGTTGGGCGAGGGGCTTGGGCAAGTCCGGTTCCGCTCCGACGGCAGGCTGGTCTTGGTTGCCGAACGGACCAGAAGGCAACTGACCGTGCTGGACTCCACGGTGCGGGCCGTAGTCACCCAATTGCCGCTGGCGCTTAGCCCGGATCACCTCTGCTACGACAACGGCGGCCAGTTGTTCGTGACTGGCGAAGGCCGGGATGCCGTGGTGATCGCCTATCCCTACAGCACTGAGATCGCCCAAACCTCGCTCAGTGGCCGAAAGCCCGGCACCATGGCGGTGTCCACTGCGCCGCCCTATCTGTTCGTCGCCAATCCGCAAGCCGGTTCGGTGAGCGTGTTCGACATTGCGACGCAAAAGGTGGTCGCCGTGATCGGCGTGGGCATGGAACCTGGGGAGATCACCGTCACCCCGGATCAGCAGTACGCGCTCGTGCTGAACCGGGCATCCGGTGACATGGCCGTGATACGGATTGCGGCGATCACCGGCGGACGAAACAAGTCAGCACCTCTTTTCACGATGATCCCCGTCGGCACCCGGCCCGGAGCGGTGCTGATCACGCCGTCCACCTAAGTTTGGTCGGCCGGGCTGTCATCTCAGTTTCAGACGCGCTACGGCGGTCATGCCCGGGCGGATCAACGGGGAGGGACTGGAGAACTCGACGACGATCCTGCCGCCTTCCACGGTCTTGATGCTGGCGCTGACGCCATCGCCCGGCAGTTCCGTCATCTGCACCATCGCCGGATCTCCAGCCGCCAGACGCGAAGCGATGGCCGGATTGGCCTCGACGATCAACTCCAGTTGAGACAGATCGGAAGCGATGTCGATCAGGCTGCCCGAAATCTTGCTGACCGTATCGCCGGCGTTCTTGTGGATCGCGATTACCAATCCGTCCAGCGGGGACACCAGGTTCGCCGCCGTCAGTTCAGCCTTCGCGGCCTCGTGTGCCTGCTCCTTCTCCACCATGGCCTTCTTTGCCATCTCCACTTCGCTGCCCACACGCTGGATTCGCTGGCGGGCGGATTCCGCCAGGCTGACCACGGTTTCCGCTTCGCCCTTCAATGTGAGGTATTCCTGCTCAGCTTTCTGGTATAAGTTCCTGGGAATCGCCCCTTCCTTCAAGAGTTGCGACTGGCGCTGGTAGGTCCGCTCCGCCCGCTGCAATTCAGACCGGATTCGCGCGGCATCGGCGGCGGCTCGCGAATCCTCCAGTCGGGCGGCGATCAATTCGCTCTCCATCGCATTGAGGCGGGCCAGAGCGCGATCTGATTCCAGCGCCGATTCACGCTCGTTGTCCAGTAGGCTTTCGTTGGCGATGCGGCCCAGAATCTGCCCCTCGTACACCTCATCTCCCGGCTTCACGGCGAACTCCTCCGCGATTCCGTCGATCGGGGCACTGATCTGAAGCATGTTGACCGCCTGGATCTTACCCTCCAGCCGCACCTCTGCTCCGGGCGGGAGTGCCGGCGCCTTCGGCTGTGCCACCGGAGCCGGAGCGAACTGCTTCATCCACCAGTAAAGGGCGCCGGTGCCGGCGGCCAGGAAGAACAGTATGCCGCCGATAAGGAGCCATTTGCCGCGCATGTCTTGATCATAAGAGACAGAGGCTTCTGGCGGGGACCGTTTTTCGATATACTTCGAGCTCGGCAGGAGGATACTGGATGCCGTTGCGGCTCGGCGATGATGTCGATGACTATTGCGTGAAATGCAAGCGGGTGACGAATCACTCGATTCTCTCGATGGTGGAGGGCGAACCCGCGAAAGTGCGCTGCCGCACCTGTTACGCGGAGCAGCAGTATCGCAGGTGCGAGATCCCTCCGTCCAAGAAGGACCTCAAGAAGGCAGCCCTGTTCAATCAGGTGCTAAGTGCTATACCGGGCGCCGGAGATCCGCCCGCTGCTGAGCCTGCTCCTGCGGAAGAGAAACCTAAGGGCAAAAAGAAGACCTAGGAGCCTGTCGGAGATAGATTTCTCCAAGCCCGCTCGATAAAACACTACAGGCAAGAAAT